>DATJRJ010000097.1:0-6419 GCA_035504735.1 Binataceae bacterium (SeqCode) | reverse complement strand
CAGGGCCTGCCATTGAGTTACGAACTGAGAGGCCTGAGTGCGCTGGGAAGATGACAGGTTGGCCAGGATGCTCTGGGCAAGTTTTACCTTTTCAGCGAGCATATTATTCTGTGCCGTCTCGAGCGCCGTGACGTCACCGCTCGTATCCTTGCCGGCAACCAGGTCCGACGTCAGTTGCTGGCGAGCGGTTTGAACCGCCTGATGCAGAGTCTTGAGATTGCTTCTGTCCGCCGAGATTGCCGACTTAATCTGCTGCGGCGACAGCATCTTCCACACCACCGGCGGCACCAATCCGCCATGTCCGCGATGGCCTTCAGCCAACCCCACCGCGGGCATCAGCGCGATCGCAGCTAACCCGACTACAGCTCCCAAACCGAAAATTGCCTTCATATTTTCCTCCTGATCACTTCGCTTCGTGCGAGGTGAAAGTCAAAAGCCGTCTGTATCCTGTGCCTCGTTGTCGGCCGGGAGGCCGATACTTGGATCGTTGTCGTCCGTAGATATCAGGTCATCGACATAAAGCCCGTACGAGGCGGGTGTTACGATCGCGCCGCCCGGAAGTTCGGGGCTAACGCCAGAATCATCGAACGAGACCACCATCGGGGTAACCGCCGGTCCCGATTTGATGAGCTGCCCGCCGAACGTGCCGACCGTCAACCGTCCGCAAAGAAACGCCATCACAACCGCCGCGAAGGCCAATCCCAAGCGCGCTCTTTGGCTGGTGATGCGCGGTGCCCGGTGTTGCACCGGAAGCGGTTCATTCAGGATTGTCACGATTTCCGCGAGCTCGCTGACCAGCCGCTGATAGCGCCGGTCGCAATCCGCGCAGCGCTCGAGATGTTCACGCTCGCGCGCCAGCTCCTCACCTTCGTGGAGCATCAGCAGGACTTTATCGCTGAGACATCGGTTCATCATGGTTTCTCGTACTCGGTTCTGATTCTCCCTGCACTGAGTAAGACGAAATCGCCTCACCAAGAGTTGACATCGGCTGATTCCGGTTCAATTACCCTGATCTTTCAAAGCGATACGCAGGCGCTGGACCGCTCGAAACAGGTGGCGCTTGACGGTGCCGGAATCAAGATGGAGAAGTTCGGCTACTTCGGCGGTCGTGTATTCCTCGACATAACGCAGCATGAACACTTCCCGTTGACGCGGCGGAAGTTTGCGAAACTCGCTCCAAACGATGCGAGAGATTTCGCGCCCCTGCGCCTGGCGCTCGGCGCCGATCGCGGGGCTCGGATGCTCCGCATCGTCAAACTCGTCGACCCGCCGGTACCACCATTTCCACCATCCCGACCGCCGCCTGTCATGACAGGCATTGATCGCAACGCGCGTCAGCCACGCCGTCCAGTTGTTCGGTGTGCCCGCGGAGCGAAAATATTCGAGCGCCTTGACGAAGACTTCCTGGGCGGTTTCTCGCGCCTCGTCATCGTCAGTGAGCATCATCCGGCACAGCCGCGTAATTCGCGGATGATGCTCGCGATAGATTTGGTCCCAATTATTGGGCGTTATCGGCACAGATTTTAGATGCGCCCTCATGCTGCTCAGTAATTTGACGTAATTGACGGCTATTTGGTTGACGAACCCGAGCCTGGCGTATTTTTCGCCTTTTGCAGAGGATGAGCGATGGGCATCTCGGTAGATCTTTTGGTCAGCCGGGAAATCCTCTGTCAACACGAAGAGCGCAAGTTACGTCTAAAGATCAGATCGAGCATGACACGCTGCGAGACTCGCAAGTGCTGTGGTGCAGCAAAGAGGTCGAGAAATGAAGTTGCTAATTGCCATTGCGTCTGTTCTTCTCCTGGTCGGTGGATTAGCCAGTTCGTCGATGGCGTCGGAAAGTCAGCCCAGCACGGCTTCACCCGGTGCCGTTGCTGTCCTATTGTTGCTGGTTGCGGCAGGGTCGGGTTCGCAAGGAGTTCTCGTCCAGTAGCCGTGAATCGAGCTAAGTGACCGCGGTTGAGAATTTCAAGCGTAGAGATAGGAGCGATTCTCGCCACGATCGTGATCGCCTTGATTGCGATCGTCGGCGCGGCTGACGCGCAAACACAGGGCAATAAGTATCGGGATTACCGCTCGCCCGATGGGACTCTGATCGCGCGCGTCGTGGCCGCAGAAAAGGCTTTGTCGGAGTCAAATGTCGAAAGCATCGTGGAAATTCGCAGCAAGGACGGCAAAACGATCTTTACGAAAGACTATTCCTCGAGCGATGGATTGCACGGGCTCGGCGTGATCAAGGGGCAATGGACGCCGGATTCGAGGTTTTTCGTCTATAGCATGACCTCGTCGGGCGCCGATCAGCCGTGGTATGCGCCGATCGATATCTACAGCCGCGCCGATAATCGGGTTGAACGCCTGGATGAAATCACGGGAAAAGGCCCAACCCTGTCAGCATCTTTCGACATCATCCCGCCCGATTCGGTGGAGGACGTAAGCTGGAGAGATCCTCACCATACCGACAACGGATATGTAACGATTCGGGTCGATCTGGCCAAGGCTTTTCCGGCGCCGGCGGTGAAACATTAAAGAAAACCAGGCCGCCGGTTTCGATTAGGGATGAGGCTCGAGACGAAATCCAAGCCTGGATTCGTGGCGCCTCTTAGCGCTCCCGGCATTGAAGCATCGGCATAATCCGCTCGCCAAAACTGCGGATCCCGCCGACAAAGTCAGGAAAGCTCAGAAGCAGCCCATCGACGCCGGTATCGCGCGCCAGCTCGTCGATTTGTCGCGCGCAGCTTTCGTACGAGCCCACAATCACCGGCGTACCCATGAAAACGATGTTGCCCAGCTCGACCGGCCGCGCCATCCCGGTCCGCAGCGCTTCGCTGGTGCCGCCGGGATTGGTATCGAGCGAGGCACTGCTCAAGACATTACGAATCGCCTCGACATCGGCGCCGGCAATGATGTCCTCGGCCTGCCGTCGCGCCTCCTGATCGCTGTCTGCCGCAATTACTACGAATTGTGCGTAAGTACCGACCGCGCGTCCGAACTCGCTGGCGTGCGAGCCGAGCTGCGCGCCCATCGCCTTCAGATGATCCTTGTCGGCGGTCACGAAATTGTGATCGCCCAGCTCGGCCGTGAAGCGCAACCCGCGCGGTGAGCTGCCGGCGCATACGATCGCGATCTCGCCGCGTGGCGTGGGCCGGCATTGACAATCCTGCAGGTCAAAGAAGGTGCCTTTGTAGGTGGCGCGTCCATCCCGCCATAGGGCTTTCATGATTTGCAGGTACTCGGTCGCGTATTCGTAGCGCTGGCCGTAGTACTGATCGCCGGGCCACAGGCCCATCTGCTGATATTCGGGACGATTCCATCCGGTGACGATATTCAGGCCGCAGCGGCCACCGCTGAGCTCGTCGATCGTGGCGACCATCCGCGCCGCGACTGCGGGATGCATGCTCAGGATACCGATACTGGGAAACAGGTAGATCTTCGAAGTATCGCGCGCCAGCCCGGCCATTAGCGTGAACGACTCCAGGCAGGCGTCCCAATAACCGCCCTGGCCGCCGAAGCCGCGAAACTTGATCATCGAGAGCGCGAAATTCAGCCCCTGCCGCTCGGCCTCGACCGTTATCGCAAGGTTGTGCTGGTAGGTGGGCGGATATTGCGGACTACGCGTGGAGAGAATGTAGCCGTTGGTACCGTTGGGAAGGAACACTCCGAACTTCATGCGCTGAAATTAACCTGTGCTTGCGGTGGCGTCCAGATTTAGCCGCGAGCGCCCGTCGCACAGCCGCTTTCGGCGTCATTTGCGCGACGCGGGTTAAAAATGATCGCATCCACGCGCATCCGTATGGTCACTCTTAGTGCACAATAGCGGGTGACAGTCGGGAACCGATGCGGTAGTTTCTGGCCCACGACAACGGAGGGTTGCCTAATATGAAAAACCGAATCGCAATAATGGGTGCGATAGCACTCGCCTTTGCACCATCGTGGGTTTTCGCGCAGGGCGCGCCCGCCGTGCCGTCGGTCCCGGGAGCGCCGTCGATGCCCTCGGTCCCGGGAGCACCGTCGGTGCCGTCAGTCCCGGGCGCGGCGATGCCGTCAGTGCCGGGCACCGGGATGCCCTCGGTGCCGGGTGGGTCTTCGATTCCGGGCACGTCGGCGCTGCCGTCGATGCCGTCGGTTCCGGGTGCGGCGATGCCGTCAGTGCCGGGCACCGGGATGCCCTCGGTACCGGGCGGGTCTTCGATTCCGGGCACGTCGGCGCTGCCGTCGGTCCCCGGCGCACCGTCAGTCCCATCAGCGCCGGGCGCAGCCGCGCCCTCAGTACCGGGAGCGCCCTCGGCACCCTCGATGCCTAGCTCGCCATGATCGTTCGATCCGCTACTGGCGAGCAAATTCGTGGATCTGTTCTTGCGTGGAACCGGGTATCGAAACCATCTGCGCCAAGAGACTCCGGAAAGCGCGCGAGGTATAATTGAGTGCGAACCAGAAGGGAGAGAAAACTGCGAGTTGCGAATTCTGTAATTTGCTCCCGAAGTTTGTCGCTTAACGGTCCGATCTTTGGCCCATCGCGCGACACCCTGACGCAGACTCGACTACCGGCGTAGCGATGCCCAATCCAGAGGGAACGATTCCGTCGACCATCACACCGCAGGCGGTGGTCGTGCCGCTCACCCGCGACACTATCTTTCTGGTAGTAACGGTGAAACCGGATGACGATAGCCTGGCGGCGGTCCGCTCGATCTGTGGCGACTTGCCCAAGCTGCTACGCGCGGTGGGCTTCCGCGACCCGGCGGCAAACCTATCATGCGTGCTGGGCTTCGGTTCAGAACTATGGGATAGGCTTTTCGGCTCGCCGCGACCCGCGGAGCTTCATCCGTTTCGCGAGTTTCGAGCCGGCTCGCGCCACGCGATCGCCACGCCGGGAGATATGCTTTTTCATATCCGCGCTGAGCGTCAGGACTTTAGTTTCGAATTGGCGACGCTGATCATGACCAAGTTGGGGAAGGCCGTGGCGGTGGCCGACGAGGTCCACGGCTTCCGTTACTTTGATGCCCGTGATCTGCTCGGTTTCGTCGACGGAACAGAAAATCCCGTGAACCAGGCGGCGCTCGACGCTGCCCTTATCGGCTCGGAAGATCCGCCGTTCACCTGTGGTAGCTACGTCATCGTGCAGAAGTACCTGCACGATTTGGCGGGATGGAACGCGCTGCCCACCGAAGCCCAGGAGCGGATTATCGGGCGCACCAAGCTCGCCGATGTCGAGCTGGACGATGCGGTCAAGCCGACCTCGGCTCACAACGCCCTGAATACCATTGTGGAGGATGGCCGGGAGGTCAAAATCCTCCGCGAAAATATGAGCTTCGGCCGGCCCGGCCATGGCGAATTCGGCACTTACTTTATCGGCTATGCGCGCTCGCCGCGTATCACTGAGCAAATGCTGGAAAATATGTTTGTGGGGCGCCCGCCGGGCAATTACGATCGCATCCTTGATTTCAGCCGTGCGGTCACCGGCAATTTATTTTTTGTACCGTCGCAGACCTTCCTCGACGCGGTGACCCCCGAGGCGCCTGCCTCGACCAGCATCGCGGTTGCCGCTTCCGAAACCGCCTCATCATCTCTTGCCCTTCAGGCCAACGACGGTGCGCTCGGTATCGGCTCACTGAAAGGAAAATCGCTCCATGAATAACCTCTACCGCGAGCTCGCCCCTATCTCTGAGGGCGCATGGGCTCAAATCGACGAGGAGGCGGCGCGCACGCTCAAGCGTTATCTCGCGGGCCGCCGGGTGGTGGACTTCAAGGGACCGGGCGGACTGATGTTATCGGCCGTTGGCACCGGCCATCTGTACAACGTCGATGCGCCCGGCGAGGGAATTATTTCCCGCCAACGCGAGGTCAAGGCGCTCGTGGAGCTCCGAGTGCCCTTTGAATTGGAACGCCAGGCGATCGACGACGTCGAACGGGGGGCAAACGATTCGGATTGGCAGCCGCTAAAGGAGGCTGCGAAGCGGATAGCTTATGCCGAAGATCGGGCAATTTTCGAAGGTTACGCCGGAGCCGGCATCCAGGGTATCCGCCAGGGCACCAGTAATCCCGTCAAGGCCTTGCCCGCCGACGTTGTCCATTATCCGGACGCGATCGCCCAGGCGCTGAGCCAGTTGCGCCTGGTGGGCGTCAACGGTCCCTATTCGGTGGTGATGGGCGCCGACGCCTACACGGCCTTGAGCGAAGCCAGCGACCATGGCTATCCGGTAATCCAGCACATCCAGCGCCTGGTTAACGAGGAAATCATCTTCGCCCCTGCAATCGCCGGGGCCTTTGTGCTCACCACCCGCGGCGGCGACTTTGAACTGCATATCGGCCAGGACGTCTCGATAGGTTATTGGAACCACACCGATACTGCCGTCCGGCTATACCTGCAGGAATCGCTCACATTCCTGCTGCTGACGACCGAGGCGTCGGTGGCGCTGACGCCC
>DATJRJ010000096.1:0-12833 GCA_035504735.1 Binataceae bacterium (SeqCode) | reverse complement strand
CATTGTCGAGGCGGCCGAGGTGATTCGGATCGGCGCCATGACGCACCATCGTGCGCTGGAAACCAACACTCTCATCCGGCGGGATTTCCCGCTGCTGGCGGATGCTGCGAGCCATATCGGCGACGTACAGGTGCGCCATCGCGGCACCATCGGCGGCAGCCTCGCGCATGCCGATCCCGCGGCTGACTACCCGCCGATCATGCTGGCGGCCGGCGCGCGGATGAAACTCGCGAGCACGACCGGCGATCGATGGGTGGCGGCGCGAGAATACTTCAAGGGTCTGATGCAGACCGACGTGCGTCCCGGCGAGATTCTGGCTGAAATCGAGGTGCCGAAACTGGCCGGCAAATTCGGCTGCGGCTATCAGCGGCTGCATCGAATCGAAGGTAATTTCCCGATCGTGAATGCCGCCGCGGTGATCGAAAAAGGGTTTCACTCGGCGCGTCTCGCGTTGGGCGGAGTGGGCGAGACTGCGATTCTGGTCGAGGTCGAGAAGCTTTTGAAGAACGGGATCAGCGAGGCCGCGCTGCAGGGGATATCGGATGCGGCGCATGCGGCCGCCAAGGATGCGCCGGCGGATCTCAACGGCGATAGCGACTATCGGCGGGCGATGGCGCGGGTCTATGCGCAGCGCGCGATAAAGGTCGCGGCTGCCGCACTGCCCGTCAACTGACGCCCGACCAAGAGGCCGAAAATGAAAGTACCGATTGAAGTCGTCGTCAACCGCAAACCCCATCGCGTCGAGGTCGATACCCGCACGGTAGTGGCCGACATGCTGCGCGATCAGTTGCGGCTGACCGGAACCCATATCGGTTGCGGCACCGGAAGCTGCGGCGCCTGCACCGTGATGCTCAACGGCCGCACCGTCAAATCGTGTTGCATCCTGGCGCCGGACGTCGACGGCCAGGAAATCATGACTATCGAGGGTCTGGCCGATGACCCGCACCATCTGCATCCGCTCCAGGAGGCGTTCGTAGTGAATCACGGCTTGCAATGCGGGTATTGCACGCCCGGGATGGTGTTGTCGGCGCTCCAACTGCTCAACGAGAATCCTCATCCGGAGGAAACGGAAATTCGGCGCGGCATCGCGGGCAACCTGTGCCGATGCACTGGTTATCAGTTCATTATCAAGTCGATCAAGGCCGCGGCCGAAACGATGGCGCCCAAGAAATAGCTAATCGGAGCTCAGCGAACTATGGAACAGATCAGACTTTACCAGTGGCCGCCGATTCCAGGGCTCGAATCGGCCTCGCCGTTTTGCATGAAGATTCATTGGGCCTTGCGCTACAAGCACCTGCCCTTCGAGGCGATCACGATGGCCGATCGGGCCGCGGTGGTCGCACTCAACCCGCGCGCCAAATTGCCGGCTCTCAGCTATGGCGAAACCACGGTATGCGACTCGAGCGACATCATCAGCTTTCTGGAAGCGCGGCATCCCGAGCCGCGACTTTACCCGCGTGACCCGGCGCTGCGCGCCAAGGCGGTGATCCTGGAGGACTGGGGCGACGAATCGCTCTATTGGCATCTCGTCTATGAGCGCTGGCAGATCGAGAATCAGTACGAGCAATATGGCGACCAACTTTTTCCCGGCGTCCCCAAGCAGGTCAAGCAGCAGTTGCGCGAAGGCGTGGTCCAGGGAGCCTTTGGACAGGGGTTCGGCCGAATGACGGTTGAGGCGCACCGCAAAAAGCTGGGCGAGTCGCTCGATGCGCTCGACGCGATGCTCGACGGCGAGTTCCTGTGCGGCAAGGAGTTGAGCGTCGCGGACCTCGGCGTGGCGGCCGAAGTGGGCGGGCTCGACCTGCCGATCACGCCCATCGCCGGAGCCGAAGTACGCAAGCGCGCGAACGTGGCGCGATGGCTCGAGCGCGTCGCGAAGGCCGTCGCCTGAGGCCGGCGGAGAAGTGTCTGATTTTCGCGACTAGTCGCCGACGGTCATCAATTCGAGCCAGGCTTGCGATTGATTACGCATAGGCAATTCGCTGGTGCCGCTGCCGGTGAGGCTCCCGTTCCCCGCCGCGTCGTGACCCTCGTTACGATGCAGGCTTACCCAATCGCTGGCTGCCACCACGAGCCCCTGCTGCGCGCGATAGAGCGCCTCGAGGTCGTCGGGCATCATGTTCGACGACGGCGAATTCATCAGCATCGCATAGGCCAGCGTGCGGCGATACGCGTCAGCAGGCGCCCCGACCAATCTGAAGGTGTAGGCCTCGACCAGCGTGCGATCGACGGCCAACGGTCGAATAACGCGCAATTGATGGAATGCCGCCTGAATCGTCATGCTTGGATATACAATCGAATTGTGTCGGTTGACCGAGAGTATCTCGCGCATCCGGCCCGTACCATGCGTCCGCTCGAGCGCCGCGACATAAGGCCGCTCATAGCTGTCCGGGTTGAAGAACCCGCCCATGAAGCTGTGCCCATGAGGAAAGGCGGCGACGCCAATCTGATCCATAGTTGTCTGCGGCGTGCCGTTCTTGCCGATGGTTGTGAGCGTCTCACCGACCCATGAATGAGCCGGAGTTTCGGGGTCGTTCATTTCCCGGAGCTGGGTGCTCGCGGAATCGATCGCCGATTCATGCACGCTGAGCGCGTGCATTGTATCGTTGAGATTTTCCAGGAACAGCTTCCAATTGCTGCGCTGGATAACGCGAAAGGGCGGCCCGGCGATTTCGATTCGTCCGCCCGGCGCGCGATCAACCATATCGTCGAATGAACTGGCGATGCCGCCGAGGAAACTTCGCAGGTCCGATCCTTCTTCGGCAAGACTCGCAAACACGAATCCCTGGTAGCTATCGACCCGCTCTACCCGCGGAATCCAGAATGCGCGGTCGCTGGGATCGAAAGCCGTCCCGTCGTAACCGCGGCGCAGCGGTACCGACAGCACGGTGCCATCGGTGCGGAAAGTCCAGCCATGATAGCAGCATCGGAAATGGCGCAGGTTGCCGGCCTCGCCAACCAATCGAGCGCCGCGATGGCCGCAGCGGTTGTAGAGCATCCGTATCGATCCGTCGTCGTGACGCACCATGATCACCGGCTGACGTCCGACCTGCGCGGTAATGTAGTCGCCCGGATTGGGCACCTGGCTCTCATGTCCGATGTAGATCCAGCTACGCTCGAAAATCCGTTCCATCTCCAGTGCGAAGATGGATGGAGAGATATAGATGGAGCGATGGACCCGATTCGGCTCTACGAGCCCCCGCAACTCCTCGCGGTTGAGCCTGGCGGCTGCAGTTCCGGCCATTTATCTCCTCCGTTGCCATCAGGTTATCGCAATTCCCATCACCTGAGCTAATCTCTTCGAATTGTTCGCGATCGCCGCCGTTGGCGGGTTGGTCGCATAGCTGGATTGAATGGAGCAAAAGATGACTAGTACTCCGAAGGCCTTCTGGGATGAACTGCGGCGTGAGTTGGGCGCTGAAGCGATCGATATTTCGCCCGCAACGATCGCCGCGTACGGCACCAACATGATGCCTTCAGGCGACCGTCTCCCCGGCGGCGTGGTCTGCCCGGCCTCGACCGCCGAAGTGCAGGCCGTGGTCCGCGCCGCCAACCGCAATCGCGTGCCGCTGTGGCCGATCAGCACCGGCCGCAACATCGGTGTGGGTGAGAAGAGTCCGATCCGCGAAGGGCAGGTGGTGGTGCACCTTGGCCGCCGCATGAACCGCATCCACGAGATCGACGAGACCTTGTGCTTCGCCGAAATCGATCCAGGCGTAACCTTCCGGCAGCTCTACGACGAGCTCGGCCGCCGCGGTCATAAGCTCATGATGTCCAGCACTTCGGGACCCACCGACGGCAGCATCGTCGGTAACGCGATCGACAAAGGCGCCGGCTATACGCCGTATTTCGATCACTTCGGTATGACCTGCGGACTCGAAGTCGTGCTCGGCGACGGTCGTCTGTTGCGCACCGCCGACGGCGCTTCGCCCGGCGCCAAAACCTGGCATCTGTCCAAGTACGGACTGGGGCCGTTCCTCGACGGGCTGTTTGTGCAATCAAACTTCGGGATCGTGACGCGCGCCGGTGTCTGGTTGATGCCGCGGCCGCCGGTAATCCGTAGTTTTATGTTCACTTTTCCCGACGACGATGACTTGGGCACGATCATCGACCTGATTCGACCGTTGAAGCTCAACAACGTGGTGCCGACGCTGCTCAAGATCACCAACGACGTCTACAGTCTGGGCACCGTCGAAACCTATCCATACGATCGCACCGGCGGCCGCACGCCGCTGCCCGATGATCTGCGGCGCGAGCTTCAGCGCAAGCATGGAATCGGCTCCTGGACGGTAAGCGGCGCATTCTATGGCGACTCCGAGGAGACTGTTCGCCCGTTGATCGAGCGGGTCCGGCGGCATTTCGAGCGCAGCGGAAAGGCTCGCTACGTGAGCCATGAGCAGGCGCTCGAAAGCCGCATCTTCAAGATTCATGTCGACACTTTTTCCGGCACGCCGACCGAGGAGGAGATGCCGCTGCACGATTGGCGGCCAGGCGGCGGCTCGATCTGGTTTTTGCCGACCACTCCGATGGTCGGCACGATCGCCAATGAGCATCAGCAGATGTCGCGCCGGATTCTCGCTCACTACGGATTTGAGTTCATCATCGAGTACGTATGCACCGGGCGCGCGAGCCGCGCGCTGCATCCACTAATCTTCAATCGCAAGGATGCGGACGAAAGCCGACGTGCCGGCGAGTGCTTTCGCGCCTTGATGAAGGCCTACTCGGAAGCGGGCTACCCAATCTCTCGCGCGCCGACCGAGTTCCAGGAAGAGGCGATGGCGAGGCTTCAAGTAACGCCTCAAGTTTGCAGCGATCTGAAGCGCGCACTTGATCCCAATCGCGTGATTGCGCCGGGCAAGTACGGAATCGTGTAACAGCGAATGATGCGGCTCCTAGGATTTCGGTCAGGACTGCAGGTATAGTGGCTGTGCAGAGCGAACAGACAATCAGGTGACGTTGGAGGATTCGGCAGCCGATGGCTCTATTGAACGTACCGGTTATTGATATTGCGCCAGCTCTTTCGAATGATCGCGACGGCAAGCGTAAGGTGGCCGCGGCGGTCAATCGGGCCTGCGAGGATATTGGCTTCCTCGTAGTCACCGGTCACGGAGTCGACTCATCGCTCTGCAACCAGATCTTCCATGAGTCGGCGGCGTTCTTCGACCGGCCGCTGCACGAAAAGCTCAAGGTGAAACAGTGGGCCGACGATATTCCGCGCGGGTTCAGCGCGATGGAAGCGGAAAGCGTCGCGTACAGCCGGCTCAACCGGACCCCCGGCGATCTCAAGGAATCGTTCACTATCGGGTGGCTCGAAATCCCTGACGACGAGTACTTCCATCGCCCCGAAGCGCGGGTTTTCTTCGCGGAGAATCGATGGCCCGAAGGCTTTCCAGCCTTAAGGACGGCGTACAGCCGGTACTTCTCCGTGATGGAGCGGCTGGCGGCGAGTGTCTTGAGGATCTTCGCGCTGGCGCTTGATATTCGCGAAGATTTTTTCGACGAAGAGATTAAACGGCACATCAGCGTGCTGCGGGTGATCAATTATCCAAACCAGGACCAAGAGCCCTTACCTGGGCAGCTACGCGCCGGCGAGCATTCCGACTACGGTACGCTGACGATTCTGCGGCATGAGAGCGAATATCGGCCCGGCGGTCTCCAGGTGCAGAATCGGGCCGGCGACTGGGTGGATGTTCCCGTGGTTCCCGGTTCGCTGGTGATCAACCTGGGCGACATGATGCAGCGCTGGACCAACGACCGCTGGGTTTCGACGATGCATCGCGTCGTCAACCCGCCACGCGATCACGCGCTGGAGAGCCGCCGGATGACGCTGGTCTTCTTCCACGAGACGGACTACGACACGGTCGTCGAATGCCTGCCGAATTGCAGCAACGCCGCGAATCCCGCCAAGTATCCACCGGTAACTTGTGGCGAATACCTGCGGTTGAAGTTCACGCGGCAAGTGACCTTCGATCGGGCCGAGGCGGGCGCTAGCTGAAAGACCGGGTTACGATCGTTGCCCCGTAATATCGGCGCCGCTCAAAAGACGTACTGAGTCGGCGTGAAAAAGTGCATCACGAGAAAGACCGTGATACCGGCAACGATCACAGTCGTTAGTATCATCAAGCCAATCGTGCGGACGGGAACTCCCTCATTCATCTGATTTCCTTTTGTCTGAGTGAGATTACTTGCGGCGCCCGGAGGCGTCGCAGTCGACTACTTCACTGATCATCACATCGGGATCGGACTGCGTATAGTTGGGCCAATCCGCCTTGAGCTCGCGGGCTGCCTCTTCAATTCCGAACACGCGGATGAATGCATCGGCATCATCCTTGGTGTTGAAATAAAGCGCGTTGGTGAGATGGTAGGGCAGGGTGAGCCCCGGCGGCGCGTATGGATTTGCGTAGGCCTCGACCTTTACAGGCACCACATTGCAATGCTTTTTGAGCAGCCGCAAACCCATCGGTAGATGCACTTCAAACCAGTGCTTGACGTTGAAGGTCGAGCCGGGCTTGTTCGGATACATGATCTCCACGCGATACATAGTCGTCCTCCGCTAGATTGAATCGAGCCGTGTGGCTATCGGGGCCATACTATCGGATGGCGGTCCGGCTCGAGATCGAGCGGATCACCATCCTTTAGATGGCTCGGACGCTGGCCGGGCGGCGCGAATTTGCGGAACTCGTAGCGCACGTCGTCGCCCGCATAGCGAAAGGTGACGGCGCGGCGCGTATCGCGATCGGATGAGTTGCCGGCCGCGCCATGCAGGGTCCGCAGATGGTGAATCACCACGTCGCCCGGTTCGGGTGCGAACGTCGCTATATCGAAATCGGCCTCGTGACCCTCGATAAGCGGTACCGCCTCGCCGCCATCGCCGGGCGCGGTCGCGTTACTGATGAAATAGTTGACTTTGTAGATTGTTCCGGACCTGTGCGAACCGCGAAGATACTGAATCAGACCCACATCCGGAGTCTCGCGATCTGCGGGCACCCGAATGCCGCAGACCTGTCCGCCGGCGATATGCTCATAGCCCTGGTCCTGATGCCACGCGGTGCGCTCCATGGTGCCCGGCGGCTTCACCAACAACTGGTCATCATATAGACAGAGCTTGGACGAGCGGCTCAGCAGGGCCGCAAGCTCTGGCAATGGCGAATCGATCGCCAGTGCGCGGATGGCAGGATGAAGCTGCCACGCGCTGGTAATCGAGACGAAGTGTCCGCGCTGCGATTTCGGTTTGACGCGCTTATCCACGGCGAGCCGCCCCGCGAGTTGCCGGGGCGAAGCCCATTCCGGACCTTCTGCCGGTCCCGGCGCATTCCTCTGCTGGTCCGAGTCGGACGCCACCGCCAGGTCGGTGAGATCAAGCACCTGGTCGGCCGGCTTGTCAGTGCGGCTTTCAACCAGTTCGTCGATCGCATCGCCAAGCCGTCTGACCCATTCAAGATCAAGTACTCCGCGCAACCACACGACCCCGTCGCGATCATAGGTCCGTATCTCATCATCAGTGATCGGTCGAATCAGGTTTCGATTCATGATTGCCCCAGGGTCGATTCCATCACCAGCTTCATGAGCGCGCGCGACCGACAGGGAGTGCCGACGCGACCACGCCGCGCGGGTCGAGTTCCGCCTTCAGCTTGCGATGTACGTTCCAGAGCGCACCGTTATGCGCGCTGTAAGTTGCTGCGACTGAATCCGCGAGTTCAGCCGGCGCATTGACCGTGCCATAGCCAGTAGCTGCCATCTCGGTGACAATTGCATCGGCGCATTCGCGCGCACGCTTACGATCGTCCGCCGACTTGGGATCGAAAGCGACCGTTCCAGAGACCAGCGCGGTTCTCCAGGTTGCGACGAACGAAGACGGATAGTCAAAACCGTGCGCCTGGGTGACCCGCTGTATCGTCTGGAAGGCGCGCACCGCATCATTGCCGGTCACCGGCGCGACCTGTGAAAGGTCCGCGTATCCGCCACCCATCCACTGGTTCGGTCCGAAGCTGCTGGAGGCCGGAACGCCGCACATCAGTTGCGCGCGATAGGCGAAAATCGCGTCGTCCTTGCGATCGTCGGTCGAGTAGAAGCCGGCGTTCGGAATCTTGCGAAAGGCGCCCTCGACCACTTTCCAGGCCGCCTCGATACCGATCGGCAGACCGTAGAGCGCGCCATAAACGTTCCACACGCCGCGTTTCAGATCGCTGGCGATTTTCTGAACGCCGCTGGCCGGTATTGGACCGCTGCCGGAGTAATACTTTGCGCGCGGCGCGGCGAGGGCAGCGTCACTCAGGATGTAAGCGACCTCGACAGTGCTCGGAATCACCATCGTGATCTTGAGCGGCTTGAGAGTTTCCATCACCTGATGCAGGTCTTCTTCGCGCGGCACGGTGATCATGAACGGTTTGCAGGCGGGCGGCGCGGGCATCAGCCAGATGCCGACTTTGGTGACGACACCCAGGCTGGATTGCGTGAAGCTGCCGTCGGTATAAGGACCATAGCCATATTTGAATAGCTGCCACGACGAGCTTTTCGGCATCGCACCCATCCCGGTGCGCACCACGCTACCATCGGGCATCACCGCCTCCAGCCCGCACTGCATGATGACGTGGTCGCCATAGGGCGTGTACCCGAACGAGCGATTGATGAAATCGCGCGCTGGCGAGCCCGTCGCAAGCGATGCGCAATCAAGCCAGAGTTGCGGTTTGCCGCCACGCAGCCGGGCATGAAGTTGCGAGTATGTCACGCCGGGTTCGACTAACGCGTAGGCGAATTCCTCGTTGATATCGAGGATGCGATTCATCCCTTTCTGATCGACGACCACGATTTTCGCCGCACGGTCGCGGGGCGCTGCGAACCGACCGGAGCCGACGATCGGCCACAGCGCGAGCCCATGCTGCCCAGCGATCGCCAACAGCCGGCGGATATGATCTACGCTCGACGGCCTGACCGCGGCGGCCGGCAGGGCTGCATCGGGCCCGGCCAGTGAGCCCGCATCGAGATAGGCGGAGAGCGTTGCGGAGTCAGTGATGACTGCCTGGCCGCCCAGCGCCGCGCGCATCTGGTCGAGCGCGGAGGCGAGAGCCGGCGCATCGGGCGTTGCAGCAATCGCTGTGGTCACAGTCTGCTCCTCAAGCTCACTTTGCGGCCGGCGACCCGTTGGGATGAATCACGTAGTTCGCCAGTGCGTTAAGATCCGAGTTGGAAATTTCGCTGGGTCGAAACGGTGGCATTTCGATGAACCCGTTGCGCACCACATGCTTGATGTACGCCGGCGTGAGGTCTGGGCGTCCCAGGATTTCCGCCTCGTTCTTGCCCTTTTTGAGGGCGAGCATCTGCCAGGCGGGATGCCCGAGGCCTTCGCCATGGCAAAAGATGCAGCGCGTATTAAAGACCTGTTCGCCGCGTTGCGTCGCGCTGGGCATCTCTGCGGCCCGGGCTGCTCCCAGAGCGGCTGAGGCCAACGTCAGCGCGAACACCGCTATCAGAGCGGGCGCGATCGCGCGGATCATGATTCGGTCTCCGGCTTTTCGCCCAGCGGCCAGATACCGTTCTTGCCCGGTGACAGAATTCCCGCCGGATCGAGCGCGTGCTTTACCTGCCGCTGCAGCGCCAGCAACGAGCCATCGTTGGCGTTATAGGTTTGCGCGATCTGATCCATGAAGTGCAGGTTCGTGCGGTACTCGCCGTAGCCTTGCCCGGCGGCGTCGTTGATCAACTGCGCGAAGCAATCATGGGCGCGCTTGCTTTCGTCAGCGTCGTAGCGATTGAACATCAACATCAGGATGTGGTGCTGCTCACGCCATCCGATTACAAATTCGCCGATATAGTCGAAGCCGTATTTCTCGCAGGCCTTGCGAATCATCTGGAACTGCTTGACCGCGTCGGCGCCGCTGGCGGGCGAGATCGGCGAGAAGTTGATATGACCGCCGCCGCCCACCCAGTTCAACAGGCTGAACTCAGTCAGATTCGGCTCGCCGCGCATCAGCCTGACGCGATATTCGAAGCTCGGGTCACCCGCGCGATCCTTCTGGAGATAGATCTTGGCGCCCTTGATCGAACGGAAGGTGGATTCGACGATCTGCCAGTTGGCTTCGACCACCTCGGGCATCCCATAGAGGGCCGCATAGAAGTTCCACATCCCGAGATTGAATTTTTCGGCAATCTGCCGAAGTGTCCGCTGCGGCAGCGGGCCCGCGCCGGTCTTCCATTCGTGCTTGGTGGTATAGACGCTCGCCTCCCACAACAGATGTACGGTGATGGCGGCGTTGGGGATGATCATGTTGATCTTGAGCGGTCGCAGAAGCTCAGTGACCTGGTAGAGATCATCCTCGCTTTGGAGTTGCACCATGAACGGTTTGAAGGCCGGCGGCTCAGGCATCAGCCACAGGCCGATCTTCGTAACGACCCCGAAATTCGACTGTGTAAAGAGGCCGTCGATGTATGGGCCGTAGCCGTATTTGTACAGCGGCCAGCACGAACCCTGCGGCAGCGCGCCCATCCCGGTGCGCATCAGCGAGCCATCGGCCAGCACTACTTCCATCCCACATTGCATCAGCAAATGGTCACCGTAGGCGGTATAGCCGACGCCGTGGTCGAGCGTGTTGCCCATCACACCGCCCATCGCGTTCGCCGCGCAATCGATCCAGTACGGCAGCTTGTGCCGTTTCATGTAGTTGTAGAAATCGACGTATCCGACGCCGGGTTCGACCACTGCGTAACCGAGGTCGGTATTGACCTCGATCACCCGGTTCATGCGCCGGAGATCGAGCACCACCTGGCCGGCGGTGCGCGGCGCCGGTCCACCATAGGCGAAATTCTTGCCCGTCGAGATCGACCAGATTGGAATCCGATATTGATGGGCGATGGTGACAATCTGCTGAACTTCCTCGACGCTCGCCGGGCAAACTGCCGCCGAGGCCGCGGTCGAGCTTTCGGGAGCCGCCGAATAGGTATCCAGGTAACTGGCGAGGAGCGGATTATCGTAAACGATTACCCACTGATCGCCGACGACCTTACGCATCGCGTGCATCGCCGATGCGAAACGGTCCCTGGAGACGCCCTGGGGAAGGTTGACGTTCATTCAGATCTGCTCCGGACTTTCATTCAGATGCTCTCTGGCGGTTCGCTGCGGAGAGAAGAAGATGGCGACATCAGGCGACCAGCGTCGGCTCGGCGGGTGCGATTGCCCATGATACGAAGCGCGTCCGTCCCGTAGCGGCGCGTTTGGCATCGACCTCGAAATTCACCGAGACCGGCCGCGCGCCGAAGGCCGCCAGCTCGGAAACCCGCCGGCCGAGAACCTTTCCAAAGCTGTTGCCCGCAGATGCAAACTCCCGCTTGAGCGTCTCGATCACCGTCGCGTCGCCGTACAAGACGTGATGAATCGAGCTGCCGGCGCGATGATCGTGCCATCCGCGATACACTACCGCCATCCTGTAATCGCGGGCGAGCGCCTCAACCAGCACCGCGACGTCGCTACGCGTCATCCCGAACAGCGGGCGCGGATTTCGCGTCCAAGCCTCCGAAAGCTGCTTGATGAGCACAGTATTGTCGATGTCGATGACGCGTGCATGGCGAGCATTCTCATGCGCCGCCGAAATCAGTTCGGCAGAGCCGAACAGCCCGCTTTCGGCCAACACGTCGGGCGCGGTCAACGGGGAGCCGGCAGTCCCCATCAGGAGCTTGATCGGAAACCGCAGTGGCGCCGCCAGGACCAGCCCGGCGCCGGCCCTCAGCAGCTCACGCCTGTGAACCATCTTCAATCCTCCGGGATGCCGGAACGGGCGCGTGCCCGCCGGTGCCGATGTCAACGGATATCTTCGTAGCCGTACTCTTTCCAGCGGTCAAGAATTTTCTGCTTGTTCGGCTCGGACCACGCCGAGGCGAAATCCGAAACTCGCGTATGCTCCTCGCGGTACTCGGTCGGCCATTCATGCGGAAAAGTAGTGTCCATGATCCAGCAGGGCGCTTCGCGCTTGGCGCGTTCCACCGGCGTCAGCCACGGCCATAGCGGCAAGTAGTTCGGCATGTTGTCGATTACTTCATAGCGCCGCGGATGCATCCGTGAACATACCGACCACCACACATCCTCGACGTTGGTAACATCGACATCCTCATCGACGAACACGATTCCGCTCTCGAGCAGCCGATGGCCGCCGCTCAGCAGGCCGACGATCCGCTTGGCAAGTCCAGGAACCGGCTTGACGGAGACCACGACCACATTGGGAACATAGTAGTAGATGGACTTGATGCGCACGCCATGGTCTTCAAGCCAGTTCTTCGCCGCCGCCGATTCGACCAGCGCTCCGGTGGTGGCCGAGTCGTCCCACGGCTTGCCCATGTTGGCGAAGGTGAAGATCGGCGCGCGCCGATGAGTGATACAGGTGACGCGGGCGAGCGGCGCGCGGCCGCGATGGGCCGCGTGTCCGGTATATTCGCCGAACGGACCTTCGGGGGTCGTTTCGCCGGGCAGGACCTCGGCTTCGATGACGATCTCGGCATCCGCCGGCACTTCGAGATCGCTGGTTTCGCATTTAACGACCGGCACGCCTTCGCCGCGCAGGCCGCCCGCAATACTCGCCTCGCTGACGCCGTGGGGCAAGGGAGCGCGCGAGACGGTATGCGAAAGCGGATCGGCGCCGATTACGAGCGCGATCGGCATCGGCTGGTTCCGGGCCTGATATTTTTTCAGAATTCCGCCGCCGTGCTGGTCCGAGGGCAGAAGCAGAATCGAAAAATGCTGCTCATCGCGAACCATACAGCGATAAATTCCCCAGTTGACCCATCCATCGTCAGGATCCTTCGTGACGACGATATCCCAGGTGCCGACATAGCGGCCGCCGTCGATC
>DATJRJ010000095.1:0-3106 GCA_035504735.1 Binataceae bacterium (SeqCode) | reverse complement strand
TATGTTGCCTTTCGCGTCAACCAAAACGCGGCCAGCTTAACCAAGACTGGCGCGCAAGCGCCGGCCCTCGCCGATACACCGGCCGAAACCGAAGAGCTTGTAAATGCGATCGCCAACGGCAAGCTCTTCGCCGTAATCTGGACCACCACACCGTGGACGCTGCCCGCGAACCTCGGTATCTCGCTGAATGAGACCTTCGATTATGTGGCGCTCCAGGCAGGCGGGAATTATTACGTCGTGGCCGAGCGCCTGGCTGAATCTTTTGCGCAGGCCTGCAAACTGGAAGTTGACGGCCGTATCAGGCTGAATCGGGGCGCGCTCAAGGCTCTCGACGGGCAGGATGTCTTTCGGCATCCGTTTGCCGAGCGCGACACCCGCCTGATGTTTGGCGAGCACGTCACTGCCGATGCCGGCACGGGCCTCGTCCATACCGCGCCCGGCCATGGCTACGAAGATTTTGTCATCGGCACGCGCTACGGGCTGCCGATTCTGACTCCGGTCGATGATGGCGGTGTTTTTACTGCCGAGGCTGGTGAATGGGCGGGGCGGCGGGTCTTTGAAGCGAATGATGCGATCGTGGAGAAGCTGCGGTCCGTCGGAGCGCTGCTCGAAGCCGAGAAGCTATCGCATAGTTATCCGCATTGCTGGCGCTGCAAGAATCCGCTGATCTTTCGCGCGACCGAGCAGTGGTTCCTGCGCATCGACCATGGAATGTTGCGGGATCGTGCCATTGGCGAAATCGACAAGGTGCGCTGGGTGCCGTCATGGTCGCGCGATCGGATCCGCAACATGGTTGCGACCCGTCCGGATTGGTGCCTCTCGCGCCAGCGCGCGTGGGGCGTACCGATCCCGGCGCTCCGCTGCATCAAATGCCGGAAAGTCTTGCTCGACGATACAGTTTTGAATCGCGCTCAGGCGGTCTTCGTGGAGCAAGGTTCCGACGCGTGGTACCACCGTCCGGTGGCTGATTTCGCCGCCGGCCTTCGATGCGGCTGCGGTTCGAACGCGTTTACGAAAGAAGAAGATGTGCTTGACGTCTGGTTCGACTCCGGATGCTCGCATGAGGCAGTGCTTGGCGTGCGGAAGCTTAGCTGGCCTGCCGACGCCTATTGCGAGGGCGTCGATCAGACCCGCGGGTGGTTCCAGGTTTCGCTGATCACTGCCACGGCTGCACTCGGCGCAGCGCCTTACAAAGCGGTGGTTACACATGGCCTCGCGCTCGATGAACTTGGACGCAAGATGTCGAAGTCGCTGGGTAATTTCGAGTACGCGTCGGAAGTCGTTGATCGTATCGGGGCCGACGTTTTCCGGCTGGTTTTCGCGTCAATCGATTACTCATCGGACATGAACGTTGGCCCGAATTTGTTCACCGCCGTGGCCGAGGCTTACCGCAAAATCCGCAACACCTGCCGCTATATTCTGGGTAATCTCAATGACTTTGAGCCGGCCCGCGACGCCGTCGAACCATCGGCGATGCGCGAGTTCGATCGCTTTATGATGGCGCGGCTGGAGCGGCTCAAGCATGAGGTGCAGCGCGCCTACGAGAATTACGACTTCCAGGCGGCCTACCAGGCTATCTCGAATTTCGTGGTGATTGACCTGAGCTCGCTTTTCATCGATGTGTCTCGTGACCGGCTCTATTGTGACGGTCCGGCGTCATTTGAGCGGCGTTCGGCCCAGACCGCGCTCTATATCGTGCTGGACAATCTGATCCGGATGCTGGCGCCACTAATTCCCTTTACTGCCGAGGAAGTCTATTCCCATATGCCAGGCCGGACGGCCGAAAGCGTCCATCTGCTGGCAATGCATCCACCCGATGAACGGTGGTCCGACTCCGCGCTCGAAGAGAAATGGAGTTTGCTGCTGGAAGTCCGCAGTGAAGCGCTCAAGCTGCTCGAAACGATGCGCAAGGCCGGGACGATCGGCGCAGGACTCGACGCAACGGTTCAGCTCGGATTATTGGACGGCGCCAACAGCCTTGGCACGGTTCTGAGCGAGTATCGTGAAGACCTTAAGGACCTGCTGATCGTTTCCGACGTTGAACTTCTATCAGGCCAGGACGCCGCCGCACTTAAAGCTACCACCAATGGCTACGAGGATTTTCAGTCGGACGGCTTTTTCGCGCACGCTTCCGCCCAGCTTCCGCTGATTGTTACCGGACGCCATGCCAGTGGACGCAAATGCCTGCGCTGCTGGAAGTATTTCGACGACGGCAGCGAATCGGAACTCGATGCGCGTTGCCGCCAAGTGGTCGAGGCGCTCGGACGTTGAGTTTGGAATCCACTGCGGCAGCCGCTCGGCATTCGCCCGCCGAAACCAGCGTCAACGTCAAGCAATCGGCGTGGACCTTCGGCCGCCTGCTGGCGATGGTTGGGCTCATAACCCTGCCCGTCCTCATCCTCGATCAGCTGAGCAAGCTCTACGTCAGCTCGCACTTCCGGCTATTCGAGACCTACCCCTTGATTCCCGGATGGCTCGATTGCACCTACACGCTGAATCCAGGGGCGGCCTTCAGCCTCTTCGCCACTATGCCGGCCGGGTTTCGCGAGGCCTTTTTCATCGTTCTATCCGCCGCGGCCGTAGTCGTCATGACCGTCCTTATTGCACGCCGTTCAACCGCCACGAGTACGGCCTTTGCCTGCGCTGTCGTCCTGGCCGGTACAATCGGCAACCTGATTGACCGCGTGGCGCGCGGGCGTGTGATCGATTTCATCTATGTCCATCACGATGCTTTTCACTATCCGGTGTTTAATGTTGCCGACGCCGCTATCACGATCGGGGTTGCGATGATCCTGCTGTTCTCGTGGCTGCACGAACGCGCAGCCGCTCGAATCGGACCGGGCTGAGGCTCGCGACCGTATTAGAGGAGCCGTCAGGCAGCCTGCGGGATCTTGAGGGAGATGATGCGCGAAACGCCCGGCCGCTCCATCGTGACCCCGTGGATATTATCGGCGCTCTGCATGGTGCGTTGATTATGAGTAATCACGATGAACTGCGAACGTTCTTTCAACTCGCCGACCAGCGAGGTGAAAGCGGCCAAGCTGAACTCGTCGAGCGGCGCGTCAACTTCGTCCATTACGCAGAAGGGACTGGGGTTCAGAAGAAA
>DATJRJ010000094.1:0-20203 GCA_035504735.1 Binataceae bacterium (SeqCode) | reverse complement strand
GCCCATCGCCTTGATCGCGGCGTCTTTGGGCGTCAGCCCCTGTTCGATGTAATGGGAGGCGTTCTCGACGATCACGATGGCGTCGTCGACCACGATTCCGATCGCAAGGATCAGCGCGAACAGCGTCATCAGGTTGACGGTGAAACCGAGCAGAGCCATGGCCGCGAAGGCGCCGATGATCGTTACCGGTACGGTGGTGGCCGGCACCAGGATGGCGCGGTAGTTCTGCAGGAACAGCATGATCACGATCAGCACCAGCACTCCGGCCTCGATCAGCGCCTGGTAGACGCCATGAATCGAATCCTTGATGAAGACCGAAGTATCGAGCAACGCTGTGTACTTGAGACCCACCGGGAACTTGACGCTCATTCGATCCATTAGGCCATGGACCTCGTGCGCGACCGTGAGTGCATTGGCGCCCGGCAGTGTATAGACGTTCATCTGCGCCGCCTTGTGGCCGCTGAGACCCGAGAAGCTCGTGAACTCCTGCTGGCTCAGCTCGACCCGCGCGACATCCTTGAGCCGCACTACAGCCGCGCTCGGCTGTTCCTGGATCGATGATTCGGTTTGTGCGGCCAGACTTTGCGGCGGATTGGTCTTAATAATGATGTTCTCGAACTGGCTCACGTCGGAGAGCCGCCCGAGCGTGTTGACGGTGAACTGAAAAAGCTGATTTGAGTGCACCGGCGGTCCGCCCAATTGTCCGGCGGCCACCTGCATATTCTGATTCTGGATCGCGTCCTGTACCTGAAGCACCGTCAATCCATAGGTTTGCAGCTTCAGCGGATCGAGCCATATGCGCATGCTGTAGGGGCCCGCGCCGAGCACCTGCACCTGGCCGACACCGGGCAGGCGCGCGATTGGATTTTGCAGATTGATGATCGCGTAGTTACTGAGAAAGGTTTCGTCGTAGCGGTCGTCGTTCGAATAGAGACTTCCGATCAGCAGCACGTTAGTGCTGACCTTCTGCACGCGCACGCCCTGTGTCTGCACTGCTTCCGGCAATTGAGAGAGCGATCCGTTGACCGCGTTCTGCACCAGCGCAATCGCGGCATCGAGGTTGGTGCCGACCGCGAAGGTCACGGTCAGGGTGTAGGAGCCGTCGCTGCCGCTGGTGGATTGCATGTAGAGCGAATTCTCGACCCCGTTGACGCCCTGCTCGATTGGGATACCGACGGTAGTCGCAACCACGTCGGCGCTGGCGCCCGGATAGCTGGCGCTCACCTGGATGGTCGGCGGAACGATTTCCGGATACTGCGCGACCGGCAGCCGGAGTAGACAGACCACCCCCAGCAGCACGGTTATGATCGCGATGACGTTGGCGAAGATCGGCCGTTCGATGAAAAACCTGGACATCCGGGATGCGCTAGTCGCCGGGCGTTTGGAACTGCACCGGCGGCGGTTTGAGCTCGGTGCGGGTGGGCGTTACTTCGCGGCCCGGAATCGCCTGTAAAAGGCCTTCGACGATTACCCATTCGTTCCCGCTGAGTCCCTGGTCGACGACCAGCATGTCGCCGATCTGAGATCCGGTCTTGATGCTTCGGCGTTCGACCTGGTTGCGATCATTCACGATCAGCACGTATTCGCCCTGCTGATCGAAACTCACCGCCGCGCCCGGCACCAGCAGGCCCTCATTCGGTTGCGCAAAGGGCACCCGCACGCGCACGAACAGGCCGGGCAGCACATTACGATCGTGATTCGGAAAAATCCCACGTACCTGAAGCGTGCCGGTGGTCGGGGCCACGCTTATCGAGGCGAAGTCGAGCCGTCCTGGATGCGGATAACCTTCCTCGTTGAGCAAACCGTAGTAGGCCGGGACATTGCGTTGCACGAGGCTGGTGCGCGAAGTGTCGTTGCGTCCGGCGATGACTCTCAGCAGATCGCGCTCGCTGATTGTGAAGTAAACATAGATCGGATCGATCTCGTCGATCTCGGCCAGCGCCGTCTGCTGGCCGGCCGCGCCGACCAGATTGCCGGGATTTACCAAGTGGCGTCCGATGCGGCCGTCGAAAGGCGCGCGAACTTCCGTATAGCCGAGATTGAGCTTGGCGAGGACGACCTGCGCCCGTGCGCTGGCCAGTTGAGCGATCGCAGTGTCGCGCTGATAGTGCCAATGATCGACGGTGGTCTGTGTCGCAGCGTGTTGCTCTTCGAGCGCAGTGAAGCGCACCAGCTCGGTCTTCGCATACCAAAGTGCGGCCTTCGCCTCCGCGACCTGGGCCTGCGCCTGCTCGAGTTGCGCACGGTACTGATCCTGCTGAATCGTGAACAGCAGAGTGTTCTTCTTGATGAAGGAGCCGTCGCTGAAATGAATCTGTTCGAGATAGCCTTCGACGCGCGCGACCAGCGTGACCGAGTCGATCGAGACCGTATTGCCGGTGAAATCGAGATAGGCCCTGACCGACCCGCGCACTGGATGCGCCACCGTTACCACCGGCGCCGGGACAACCTGCTCGCTCTCGCCGCCGCGGCATCCGGCGGCCACTGCAAGCGCCGCCCAGATCAGCAGCATCGCGCCGCGCCTGGCGCGCAGGTTAGATTGTCGCTTCGCGATACTCACCCGCTGCTTCTCCCGTCTCGTCCGTTCGCCATCTTCAGAATTCAGGGGCCCTGATTAGAGGGCCAGTATCCCGCGGCCCTGGCAATCCCGGTGCGCGTGGCTGCAGCAGCTCCGGCGAGAGCAGCGTGCCCCAGTTAGTGCGATTCGACATCTCGTCGCGCGTCGCCGCGGGGACGAAATCGGAGCCCTCCCGAATCTGCCAGCCGCCGCCGAGCGCGCGATAGATCGCGATCAGGCCGAGCGGCACGCCACCCGAAGCGATCGCGAGGTTGTTTTGCGCGCTATAGAGGTCCTGCTCCGCCGTCAGCACGGCGGTGAAGTCGCGGGTGCCTTCCGTGTACTGGATAGTCGCGATTTGGACGGCCCCCAACGCGCCGGCGACGCTGAGCTTGAGCGCCTGCACTTCCCGACGCGAATCAAGAAATTGCGCGATCCCGTTCTCGACTTCCTGCTGCGCGCTCAGCACCGCATTTTGATAGTCCACAATCAGTTCCTGAAAGCGCGCATCCTGGTAACGCACGTTGTTGGTGATCTGCCCGTAGTTGAAGATGTTCCACTGCAGGCCGGGGCCAGCGCTGTAGGCCAGAGTGCCGGCCGTGAAGACGCTACCCAGCCCGCCCTTTCCGACATTGGTCGATACAGTTCCAACGGTTCCGAGCAGGCTGAAGGTCGGGAGTAGATCGGCCTTCGCGAAGCCGATTTGCGCGCATTGCGCAGCGGCCTCCAGCTCGGCACGCCGAATATCGGGCCGCCGCCGCATCAGATCAGCCGGGATGCCGACGGCCGCACGCCCCGGCGCGTTCGGGATACCGCTGGATCCTTCCAGCAGCGGGTCCAATCCGCCCGGCGGCATGCCGAGCAGCACGCTCAACGCATCGCGGCTCTGGGCAAGTTGAATTTTCAGTTCCGGGATTGCAGCTTCGGTCGCGCCGAGCACGTAGGTAGCCTGATCGGGATCGAGCTGGGTAGACGCCCCGCCTTTGAAGCGGATCTCGGCGATCTGGAGCGCGGCCCGCTGGCGCACGACATTTTCGCGCGCGATCTCGATCTGCTGTTGGAGCGTGCGGATCTGGACGTAGGTGCTGGCGACGTCACCGGTCAACGTTACCAGTACATCGTCGTAATCAGCCACTGAGGCCAGATAAGCGTCGTCGGCCGATTGGATTCCGCGCCGTAGCTTGCCCCACAGATCGATCTCCCAGCTCGACTGAGCCTCGAAGCTGGCCTCCCAGAAAGTATTATTGACCAGGTTATATGGGACCGAGATCGGAATCCGGTTGTAGTTTATGGAAGCGCCGGCCTGCTGCTGCTGGGGGTAAAGGTTGCCAATCGCGATCCCGAGCTGCGCGCGCGCCTCAAGCACGCGCACGCCCGCGGCCAGCAGGCCCAGGTTCTGCCGATAGGCAATCGCGACGAGGCGCGTCAGGACCGGATCGTTGAAAACCGCCCACCAGTCGCGATATTCGACCCGGTTAATATCGAGGCCGGCGTCATTGGTGGCGCTCCAGTTGGGGGCGATTTTGGCGGGCGGGCGCTGAAAGTCAGGCCCAATCATGCAGCCGGCGGCGAGCAGCGCCAGCGCCGCCATCGGACCCGACAGTCTCCGCGTCACCTTCCTCCTCAACATCCGGCGCTAGGGAAACTACCTGAAGTTCCAAAGCCATGCGAGCGGGCGGCTCCCCGGCTCGCGGCGCGAATCCACACGGGACAGGACCAGGCCCGGCTAGCTCTTCGCGCGCTTTTCGGCAATGGCGAGAGCGGTTCGCCAGTAGTAAGCGAGCGGTCCTGCGCTCTCGGGTGGTCAATCTAAAGGAGCGAGAGCATCGAGAGGCATCTACGGTCGCGGGATATAGCCGTTCGGCAACGCGTATCGCTGGCATGCCGTGCGCGGCCGCTATGCATACAAGGATTTTGTGGGTGTCGAGCCGGTGGCGAGATCGGCCCTAGGTGAGGATAGGGCTGATCCAAAATCCTTTCCCGGCTGACACCCGGATAAGCAGTGGAGCAGCTTTTATGCCAAAAGTAGCTAAAGACTAAATCGAAGCAAATAACCTCGCTAGAACTATCAATTTACAAAGCCAATATCATTGATCTTACCGTGATGTGTACCGTCGCCTCATAAATTGGGGCGCCAATGCCCTACCCTGAGCGCACAAGGTGAGATCGCGATGCTACATACCGGCCTTCCGGCTCGGCCATCCGCGCAGCTTGACGGGGGCTTGAGCTACGATGATTTGGCTGCTGCGCCGACTCCAATCGAGCCAGACTGTACCGCGCAGGGCCGAGAAGGCGTTTCCACACCGGCACCCTTTCGGCTTAGATTCACGTAAATCCGGAGCTTCGTCCGCGTACGCGGATGGCAGGCGATCCAACCTGCGGTACCTATGAGAAGATCTGGTGAGGTCAGCGCCTTGAAGGAAATTTTGCACGTCTCTCCTGCGGAAAAGGTAATCGCCACCAGCGGCGATATGAGGACAAAACCATGGCAGTGACAGAAACATCTGGCGCGAAATCAACCGGCACAAAGCTGAACAAAATGTTGATCGGAGGAAACTGGATTGAGGCGGCAACCGGCGACGTAATTGCGGTCGAGGATCCTTCTCGTCGGAAGATCCTTGCGGAGGTCCCTCGCGGCGGACCTCTCGACGTGGAGCGCGCGGTCCGGGCGGCATCGACAGCATTTCTCGGCTGGTCTCGGATGGTCCCACGCGAGCGCGGCCGTCTGTTACTTCGCATTGCCGACACGCTCGATGTACGGGTCGAGGAGATGGCTCGAACGATCGCACGGGAGACAGGCAATGCGATTCGCCCTCAAGCGCGTCCCGAGGCGAAATTGACGGCTGACATAGTGCGATATTTTAGCGGCCTCGCAAGCGAACTCAAGGGCGAGACGATCCCCCTCGGCGAGCAGATGCTGAGCTACACCCGCCGTGAGCCGTTGGGCGTGGTCGGCGCGATCGTTCCCTGGAACGCCCCGGTTATGCTCGCCGCGTTGAAAATCGCGCCCGCGCTGTGTGCGGGCAATACAATGGTTCTCAAGGCGGCCGAGGACGCGCCACTAGGCGTGCTGATGCTGGCTGAGATCTGTCAGGAATTTTTGCCGGCTGGAGTATTGAACGTGTTGACCGGCCTGGGCGAAGAATGCGGCGCACAACTCGCGAACCATCCGGAAGTCCGAAAGCTGTCATTCACCGGGTCGACCGAGGTCGGCAAACTGATCATGCATGCCGCCGCGGACAAAATCGTCCCGGTGTCGCTCGAGCTGGGAGGGAAAAGCCCGTCGATCGTTTTTCCAGATGCAGACGAGGAATGGGTCGCCGACGGAATAATTCTGTCGATGCGGTTCACGCGCCAGAGTCAATCCTGCACCGCCGGTTCGCGCCTGTTTCTACACCGTGAGATCTTCGATTCTTTCCTCGCTAAGCTGGTCAGGAAAACTTCCCTCCTCAAGCTCGGCAATCCCCTCGACGAAGAAACCGACATCGGCACGCTCATCAACGAGAAACAGTTCCGCAGGGTATGCGCGTATATCGACGAAGGGCTGCACAAGCCCGGGATCAAGACGGTGATGGGAGGATTGCCGCCGAAGAGCGGTCCATTGAGCGAGGGTTACTATACCTTGCCGACTATCTTCGCCGAAGCACCCAACGAGTGGCGGCTGGCGCAGGAAGAGATCTTTGGACCCGTGCTGGTCGCGATTCCATGGAGCGACGAAGCTGAAGTGCTACGGATGGCCAATGACAGCCATTACGGGCTTGCCGCCTACGTCTGGACACACGATATTGGGCGCGCGCTCCGGACCGCTCATTCGATAAATTCGGGATGGGTTCAGGTGAACCAGGGCGGCGGGCAGATGCTGGGCCAATCCTACGGCGGATACCGGGAGAGCGGCTTCGGTCGCGAGTTCTCGTTGGAAGGGATGCTTGACAGTTTCACCCAGCGCAAGTCTGTCAACGTGAATCTCAACATACCGCCGGCGCAGAGGTGATCATCGCCCGCATCCCAGCTTGCGCGTCATCGGTCTTAAACGGAAAAAGGCAAACGGAAATTCCCGTCGACCTCTAACAGTGAGGAGTACGCCCATGTCCGAACGCAAGAGCATTTATATCGCAGGGTTTCGGCATCAGAACCCGATCCCTAACGCGACCCGCATCGGCAATCTGCTGATGTCGGGCCTGATCGTTGGATTCGATCCCGGCACGCGGAACATGCCGGCGGACCTCGACCGGCAGCTCACTAATCTATTCGCCCACGTAACGGAGATCGTTCGGACGGCTGGCGGCAGCACCGACAACATCATCAAGATTACCGTATGGCTGAAGGACCCTTCTGATCGCGAGTTGCTCAACAAGCATTGGGTTAAGATGTTTCCGGATGAGCAGGCGCGGCCATCCCGCCATACGCTGCCGATCATCGGCGAGTCGAACGCCCTTGTGCAGTGCGACATCACAGCAGTCTTGAACTAGGGCTTGGCCGACAGAAAATTCTCTGGCTCCGAGTAGCCAGAGCCGGAATAACGGACCGTATCCGGATCAACTCGCATACTGGCTATTGCGCTATTATCTATAGTTGAAGACGGGGAGAGATCCTTAACTGCGTAAAACTCTTCTGCAACTTTGGAGTCACGATTAATACCTCAGATTCTCAGATGACGACGTAGCGCAGCGGCGTTAGCGTGGTACACAGTCCATCCGCATCTGAAGGCCAACGATCGAGGCGGAAGTCTGTCGGCCTGCAGTTCCGTAACACAATCATCGGCGGGTCGGGAGAATCGGCTACCTTTTCAGGACCCACGCGAGCAAAATGATACTCCCATGCTCGTTCCCGCAGCCTCGGCCCGCTCCGCATCTTCGACCCGCGACGTCGTCATTATTGGCGGAGGGCATAACGGCCTGGTATGTGCCGCCTATCTCGCAGCCGCAGGATTGTCCGTCACAGTTCTCGAACGCCGCCATATCGTAGGCGGGGCCGCCGTCACCGAGGAATTTTTCCCTGGCTTTCGTAATTCGATTGCCGCCTATACCGTTTCGCTTCTGCACCCCAAGGTGATCCGCGACCTCGATCTGGCGACCCACGGGCTACGCATCGTCGAGCGCAAGCTTCTGAACTTTCTTCCGCTCGAAGACGGTCGTTATCTAAAGGCGGGAGAGGACAGAACCAAGCCTGAACTCGCCAAATTCTCCGCCCGCGACGCCAGACGCCTGGATGACTACGGGGCAAGGCTCGAAACCATCGCCGACGTGTTACGCGCTGTGGTTTTGGCCACGCCACCCAATGTCGTTACCGGCAGCTGGCGCATTTCACTCCCCGAACTGCTACGCGGCGCGCGCATCGGCAACCGGCTGCGCCACCTCAACATGGAGATGCGGCGCGACCTTCTGGATCTTTTCGCCAAATCGGCCGGAGATTTTCTCGACCAATGGTTCGAGAGCGCACCGATCAAAGCGTTGTTCGGTTTCGATTCCATGGTCGGCAATTTCGCCAGCCCCTACACGCCGGGGTCGGCCTACGTGCTGCTGCATCATGCCTTTGGCGAGATCAACGGCAAGAAGGGTCAGTGGGGGCACGCTATCGGCGGCATGGGCGCGATCACCGAGGCTATGGCCAAAGCGGCAAGTTCTCGGGGCGTCGAGATTAAGCTCTTGAGCCCGGTGCGCGAAGTTCTCATCGAACGCGGCCGGGCGGTTGGTGCTGTAACGGAAGCGGGTGAGATTATCCGCGCGAGAGCGGTGGTCTCCAACCTCAATCCCAAGCTGCTCTATCAGCGGCTGATCGATCCCGCCGCGCTGTCCGACGAGTTCCGCAGGCGTATCGCGGGCTGGCGCTGTGGCTCTGGCACGTTCCGCATGAATGTGGCGCTCTCGGAACTCCCCGACTTTTCCTGTCTGCCGGGCAAAGCCCAGGCCGAGCACCATTCTTCCGGCATCATCATCGGCCCGAGCCTTGAGTATATGGATCGCGCCTATCTCGAGGCCCGCACCCTGGGCTGGTCGAAAAAGCCGATCGTCGAAATACTGATCCCGTCGACGCTCGACGACAGCCTTGCGCCACCCGGGCGGCACGTGGCCAGCCTGTTCTGCCAACATGTCGCGCCCGAACTGCCGAATGGAATGTCATGGGATGATTATCGCGACACGGTTGCCGACATCGTGATCGATACGGTCGATGCTTATGCGCCGAATTTCAAAGCATCCATTCTGGGATGCCAGGCACTCTCACCGCTCGATCTCGAACGCACCTTCGGGCTGACCGGGGGTGACATCTTTCATGGCGCGCTCAGCCTCGACCAGATTTTTTCCGCCCGCCCGATGCTGGGATACGCGAATTATCGCGGTCCCATACCAGGCCTTTACATGTGCGGCAGCGGCACCCATCCCGGTGGCGGCGTCACTGGTGCCCCCGGCCATAATGCCGCGCAAGAAATCGCCGCCGACTTCAAACGCCGCAAACTGCCCGCTGCACCTTAGGATTATCGTAGGGACAGTATCGATAGCTTAGGACTCGATGGCGTCCGTCCGGTCAGTGATGTCCCGCGCCGCCGTCACAATTGATCGTTTGGCCGGAGATGAAATCGCTCGCATCCGAGGCCAGAAACACGATGGTTCCGACCAGATCGCGGGGTTCTTCGCTACGCTTGATAATTTGCAGATCGACAATTTGTTGGCGGAACTGCTCGAAAGTCTCACGATCGGCAATTCCTTTGGCCGCGTCGGTCATCGTGAAACCTGGCGTGACCGCGTTGACATTGATGCCGCTACCCGAGAGTTCGCGCGCGAGGGCCCGCGTGAACGCGATCACCGCGCCCTTTGACGATACGTAATGCAGCAGGTACGGCACCCCCAGCCAAAAGGTGCCTGACGCAATGTTGATTATTTTGCCCTTGGCCTGTTTGCGCATCACCGGCGTCACAGCCTTGCAGCATTGCCAAAGCCCTTTGACGTTTACCGCCATCACCCGGTCCCATTCGGCCTCGTCCAACTGCTCGAACGGGGTATTCTTCAAGCCGCCGAAGATGCCGGCGTTGTTAACCAGCACATCGATGCGGCCGAAACGCTTTACGGTTTCTTCCACCATCGCGCGTGCGCTCTGCTCGTTCGTAACCTCGGTCTTGAGCGCTAATACCTCGCCGCCCGACTGCCGCACCCGGCTTGCGGTCTCCTCGCATGAAAGTACGTCCGTCACCACCACCTTGGCGCCCTCTCGCGCGAGCCCGAGGCTGTATTCCTGACCAATTCCGCGCGCCGCACCGGTAACGATGGCAACTCTTCCTTGAAGCAACATGGATATTCCTCCCGATCTTCCGGCTAATCGCTGATGAGAGCTCTTTACGCCTATTAAGTGGGCTCACGGTAGTCTGGCCGATCGCCTAGAGCTTGCGCGCAATCGTCAGACCGTCGGCAATCGACACCATCACCATTTCGACGCGCCGGTCGGCGACAACAAAGTCGTTAAAGGCGCGGACGGCTATCGTATCTTCATCATCTAGCGCCGGGTCGATCACGGCACCGCGGCGGAGGACGTTGTCTGCCAGGATCAGGCCGTTCGGGCGCATACGCTGCAGAATTTCTTCGTAGTAGTTCAGATAGCCGCTCTTGTCAGCATCTATAAAAGCGAAATCGAAGACCTGCTGCTTCGGTAGAGCGCGCAAGGTGTCGATCGCAGGCGCCAACTTGAGGGTTATGCGTCCGGCGAGGCCTGCCCGCGCCCAATAACGCCGGGCGATCGACGTCCATTCTTCATTCACGTCACAGCATAACAGGCTGCCGTCCGGCGGCAGGGCGCGTGCGATACAAATCGCGCTGTATCCGGTGAAGGTGCCGACCTCGATGGCTCGTCGTGCGCCAATTGCAGAGGCCAGCAGGGTCATCAGCTTTCCCTGCTCGGGTGCGATCTGCATTCCGGAGCGCGGCCCCAGTTCTCGCGTCTCGATGCTGAGGTCCTTCAAGACGGGGTCGTCATTATGCCCATGCGCGACCATGTAATCGTAGAGCTGTGTGTCAAGCGTGAGGAATTTAGCCATAACCCGATTCTAGCATCGTCGGGTCAATGACTGCATCGAACGCGCACTGCCCGCGCTGAAATCAGGCAGCCGCAAAAAGCATCCAAATACGCCTCGGCTAGCGGATCGGCACGGCGCCGGCAGCATACGCGACGGCCGCCGAGGCGGTCAGTACCTCGGCCTTGGTCCGGACCAGCGTGTAGCGTGCATTGGCGAGGTCACGTTCGGCCGTCAGTAACTCGACGATGGTACTGAGGCCCTGCCGATAAGTTTCGCTGTTGGCCTCATAGGCCGCGCGCGCCGCATCCATCAGGCTCTGAGCGTATGCGTATTTGCTAAGCGACGATTCGAATTCGTAGTATGCGCGCCATACCTCGGCGACCGTATCGAGTTCCGCCGATCGCAGATCGGCCTGCGCCGCTTCGCGATCAGCCTCGGCCTCGCGTACGTCGTTATGCCGTCGAAAACCTGTGAACAGGTCCCATTGTAAGGTTAGCATCGCCGAGTATTGGGGTTGGCCGGTCTGGATAGTCCGCGGAACCACGAACGTGTAGTTCCACAAATCTTCGCCATAGCTGCCCGACAATCCGATGGTCGGCAGGAACTGCGCTCGCGCCTCGGAGACCTGGGCCTCGCTCGCACGCACCGCGGCCATCTGCGCCGCCAAATCGGGACGCTGCCGGCGCGCCTCGTCGATCAACGCGTCGACCGCGCCGCCCAGCGATTTGGGTACCGCGAGACTCTCGAGACTCTCGATCGGGAGCGCCAGGTTGGCGGGGACACCAAGCGCCACGGCGAGGTTGGCTTGCGCATCATGGACCAGCAGCCGGGCGTTGGCGAGATCGAATTGCGACTGCGCCACACGCTCTTTGGCGAGCAGCAGCTCGGGCTCGGTGGCGAGACCCAGGTTCTCGCGCTGGAGCACGGCCTCGGAATCGGTCTGGGCGAGCGCCAGATTCTGCTGGGCCGCAGTCACCGCCGCAAGCGCCCCGTCGAGCGCGTAAAAGGCGCTCTGAGTATCGAAGACCACCTGCTGGATCGCACGGTTGAAAGCGAAATTCGATGCGATTAGACGTTCGTGGGCAGCCTCGGCCGCGGAACGGCGCCGACCGAAATCGAGCAGTACATAGGTGACATTGGCGACCGGTACCGATTGCCACTGCTTGATCACCCCGAGCGTGCCGGGAAGTTGGAATGGCACCCGCATGTAACCGTTGTCTGCCTGCACGTTGGCCATCGGATAGTAGGGCGCCTGAGAAGCGCCAAACTCAGCCGCCGCCGCCAGCGCCGCTTCCCATGCGCGCCGCGTGCGCGGATTGTTGCGCAGCGCCAGTTCGACCATCGCGTCCAGGTCGTATGCCTGGGCGCCCGGTGATATCGATTGCGGCCCGATCAGATCGCTCGCCGCGGCGGTATGCCGGGCCACGATTGCGGGTGCCGCGGCCCATTCCCGATCGCTACTGGGCGGCGCGAATCGATCGGGATAAATCGCGGGCTGCTCGGCAAGATTGGCGCAGCCGCCGCTAATCAGCACGACGGCCAGCGCCGCCGCTCGAAACGCTCCGTACCAGTAATCGCTGATGGCTCTCGGGACGCGCGGTAAACGATTTGCGTTTTTCATATGGCTCCGAATTTAGCGGCCCGTCCAGCAAAGCGCACACTTCCTTGTTCCGCCTGCCGGTGACGATAAACGACGGGCGTCCGAAAGCAATCGCTCGTCGATTGATTCAGCAATCGGGCTCCGTCAAAATCGAGGCGCTTGCCAACCATGACCAGCGGAAAAGGAGCAGTTGCGGGATTGATCGCCGCCGCGCTCGCGCTCGGCGGATGCGATCCGGTGGTCAATATCGCGGGCGCGAATTTTCCGGCCTGGCTGTTGTGCGCGATCGCCGGTGCGATGCTGACGGCCGTTATCCGCCCACTCCTCCTGGTCAGCGGCATCGAGCCTCACCTGGGGCCCCGGCCGCTCATCTATCCATGCCTGGCGCTGCTTTTGGGCTGCACGGTCTGGCTGCTCTTCTTCAACCGGATTTGAACCCCTGTGGCTGACGATTTATCCGACCGCCAGCATGGTCTAGGGATCCGAATCGCGGGCGGTCTGCTGGGTACGCTGATCGTGCTGGGCGCGATCGCCGTTGGGGTTTACGTCACCAGGCTCTACTATCTCTATCCGCGCACCGACGACGCCTATGTGCGGGCCAACGTGGTCGGGATTGCGCCGCACGTGAGCGGCCCGATCGTCGATCTGCCGGTGCATGACAATCAGCACGTCACGCCGGGCGAGCTCCTGTTCGAGGTCGATCCGCGCCCCTACCAGTCGGTGCTCGATCGGGCCGAGGCCGATCTGGCGCTTACTAACCTTCAGATTCAGGCGCTCGATGCAACGATTCGCGCGGCCCAGTCGCGACAAGCGCAGCTCGCCGCCACCACCGCCTACGATAAGCAGTATCTCGACCGTATCGAGCCGCTGCTGAGCCGCCATTTTGTCACCGCCAACGACGTCTTCAATGCGCGCAGCCGCCTGCTGGCGGACGAGGCCGCGGTCGCGAGCGCCGGCAGCGAAGTGCGCAAGGCGGAAAACGATCTCGGCCAGTACGGCGACATCAATGCACGGCGCAAAGCGGCCGAGGCCGCGGTCTATGACGCCAAGCTCAACGTTAACTATTGCTACGTCCGCGCACCATTTGACGCCTACGTGACCAATCTGAATATCGCGATCGGCCAATACGCCAACGAGGGCCGCGAGGTGCTGAGCCTGGTCGACAATCGCACCTGGTACGTAATGGCGAATTTTCGCGAGAACTTTCTGGCCCACATTCGGCCCGGCATGCGCGTCGACGTCTACCTGCTGAGCTATCCGAACAAGCGCTTTTGGGGCCGCGTACAAGGGGTCGGCTGGGCGCTCTACCAGGACAACGGCGCGACCATCGCTGGCTTGCCTCAGGTCGAGGCGACGCTCAACTGGGTACGGCTCTCGCAGCGTTTCCCGGTGCGCATCATCCTGGAACACCCCGACCCGGCGTTTCCGTTTCGGATGGGTGCGACCGCGGTGGTAACCATCCAGGGATTCCGCTGATCGATATACGCCATAGACGCCCAAAGAACATCGTATCTATTTCGGAATTCCTTCCCGGTTCATGCCTCGAGCAGGCGCTGCGCCGCCGCGGCGATATCGGTTGCCGCGATACCGTGCGTGCGATGAAGATCCTCGAGCGCGCCGGTCTGCCCAAATTTCGTTACGCCTAGGTTAACTGCGCGAGTCGATAGCGCCCCGGACAATGCCGCCAGCGTCAGCGGATGGGCATCGTGGACAGTGACGATCGGAGCGGCCCGTTCGTCGCTCGACATCAGCCATGCGAGCCGGTCCTGACCGGAATTCGCCGCCGCAAGATTCTGATGGAACAGCCGGTCGGCGCTGGTAATCACGAAGACGTTGGCGAAAACGCCGGCGCGCTCCAACTCGGTCGCCGCGGCTACCGCCTCGGGCACCATCGCACCGACCGCAAACAGATGCACGACGTTGTCACCGACGCTATAGTCGCGCTCGGCGCTGCGATCGATCAGGCGATAGCCGCCCTGCAAAATCTGGCGGCGGACTTCCGCTTCGTCATGCGCGGCCAGAAACGAATTGAAGATCGATTGATCGATCGGCCGCGTCGAGAGCCGCAGATACGCACTGTTGCCGTCCTCGGGTGCATGTAACGCGCGCAGCGCGTCGAGCATTATCCACTCGACTTCCTGGCCGAACGCCGGCTCATAGCTGACGAGCCCCGGCAACTGCACGCCAATCCCGGGCGTGATGGTAGATTGATGCGCGCCGCCTTCGTGGCTCAGCGTCACGCCCGCAGGCGTACCGATCACGATGAAGCGTGAGCCGGAGTACAGCCCATAGATGAAGGCGTCGAGCGCGCGGCATACGAACGGATCGTAAACCGTGCCAATCGGCAGCAACGGCTGCCCGTAGAGTTCGCCGGCGAGGCCCAACAGCGCGAGTTGCATGAACAGATTGGTTTCCGAAATACCCAGCTCGATATGTTGCCCGCGCCGACTTTCCTTCCAATCGATCAGCAGCGCGATGCCGAGTTCCTTGAAGTAGTTGCGGGTTTCCGGTCGGCGCGAGTAGATGCCGACGCGATGGATCCAGCCCCCCAGATTGGTCGACATCGCGACATCCGGCGAGGCGGTTACCAGGTACGGCGCCAACTCGGGGACCCGCGCCAGGTTCACTAGCACGCTGCCCATCGCGGATTGCGTTGAAAGCGTGCCGTGGTAGCGGAGCCCCAGCGCGGGTGGGATTTCCGGCAGCTTGGCGGCGGGAGTGTCCGCGCCGGCGGTCGTCCATCCGCTCGCCTCCATTGTATCGCGAATGTAATTCGCCTCGGCGCTCCCGGCGGCGAAACCGGCAAACTCATCGCCCGGTGCGATCTTCATTTCCAGCTGCAGATGCGCGATCTCGGCCGGCTTCAGCAGCCGCGCGTGATTGGCCGGATTGCCGGCGATCGGCAGGCCCCAGCCCTTGATGGTATAGGCGAAGATCGCGACCGGACGATCGCTGATCGCAAATGCGCGGTCGTAAGCTGCCAGCACACTCTGCAAATCGTGGCCGCCGAGATTGCCGATCAGCTCGCGACAGCCGGCTGCATCGTGGTCCGCGAGCAGCTCGCCGAGCGCCGCGTCGCGCGCCACCAGCCGCGCCCGAATCGTGTCGCCATCCTTGAGCAGGAGGCTCTGATACTCCTCGTTGCTCATCGCGTCGATCACCGCGCGCAGCTTCCTCCCACCGGGGCGGGCGAAGATCTGCTCCAGCCGCTGGCCGTACTTGAGATCGATCACTTCCCAGCCGTTGCTCGCGAACATCTCGCGCAAGCGCTGTGCACGGCCGTCCGGAATCACACGATCGAGACTCTGGCGGTTGAGATCGATCACCCACAGCACGCGCGCGAGCCGCTGCGTGAACTCCTCGCCCAGCGCCTCCCAGACGTTGCCCTCATCGAGCTCGGCGTCGCCGACCAGCCCGATCTGCCATCCGGAACCGGGCCGGCCGGGCGCGGCGCCGAAATGATCCGCGACGTAATCGCGCACCAGCGCGCCGAACACCGGCGCCACCGCACCCAGCCCCACTGAGCCGGTCGAGAAATCGACGCCGTCAAGATCCTTGGTGCGCGAGGGATAGGCCTGCAAGCCGCCGAACTGGCGAAAGGCGCCGAGCTTCGATTGCGGCAACAGCCCACGCAGAAACTGAATCGCGTGAAAAATCGGCGAGGCGTGCGGCTTGATCGAGACCAGGTCGCCCGGGCGCAGGTAGCGAAAGTACAGCGCCGTCAGCAGCGTGACCACCGAGGTCGAGCTGGCCTGATGGCCGCCGACCTTCATCGCAGAGCTCTCGCGCACAAAATTTGCGTGATGCACCATGTAGGTGGCGAGCCACAGCACGCGCCGCTGAATCCGCTCCAGCATCTCAACATCGTGGGCGTCCCAGCCCGGTGCGCGAAGCTCCGGGCTCGTCCTGGCCGCATCGTTCATCGCTCGTTTGCCTCCGCCTCCGAGCTTAATTGAGCGATGGGCGTATTACACGCCGCCGCCGTTGCTTGCCGATCTCGCTTCGGCGTGCCCTATTAGAGCTTGTGAGAGGCCGCGTCCGCGGCCGTTCCGCTAGCAAGGAGGCTTTTCACGATGTTGGATCCGACCAACAAGCAGATTCTCGACGAGCTGGCTGCGCTGGGTGCCCCGCCGATTCATCAGATGGCGCCCTCCGACGCGCGTCACGGCGACTTGCTCCTCGCCGCCGCCTGCCAGGGCGATACGCCGCAGGAACATGTCGGGCGGGTCGAGGATCGCACGATTCCGGGGCCGGCCACCGAAATTCCGATCCGCATCTACACGCCGAAAGCCGGGTCGCCGTGCGGCGCGCTGGTCTTCTTTCACGGCGGCGGATGGGTGGTCGGCAGTATCGAGGGACACGATGAGGTCTGCCGGCGCCTCACCAACGACAGCGGCGCGCTGGTGATTTCGGTCGGCTACCGGCTCGCGCCCGAGCATAAGTTTCCGGCCGGCCTCGAAGATGGCTACGCTGCGACCGCGTGGGTCGCCGCCAATGCCGCGGCGCTCGGCTACCCTGCTGGACGAATCGTGGTGGGTGGTGACAGCGCCGGCGGCAATCTGTCGGCTGCAATCGCCTTGATGGCACGTGATCGCGGCGCGCCAAGGCTCGCTTTTCAACTGCTGATTTATCCGGCCGTTTCGGCCTCGCTCGACTGGCCTTCGGTCAAGGAGTTTTCCGGCTACTTCGTCGCCACCGATGATATGAAGTGGTTCATGAATCATTACCTGCGGGATACCAGCGACGCCACAAATCCTTACGCGTTTCCGATCAACGCCAAGGACTTACGCGGCTTGCCTCCGGCGCTCGTGATAACGGCTGCGATTGATCCGCTGCGCGATCAGGGCGAAGCCTATGCGGCACGGCTGCGCGAGGCGGGCGTGCCGACCGCCGTAAGCCGCTACGAGGGCGTGACGCATGCGTTCGTCAACATGGCGCCGCGGGTCGAGGCCGGCCGCAAGGCGCTCAAGGAAGCCGGAGCTGCGATCCGCGCCGCCCTGACACGCTAGCAATCGCAATCAGTCCGCACGATGGTTGCTCCGCAGCGATAGCTACATATGTGTGCCGATAAGCGACGGAGTTCGCCTGCGATCGCATCGCTCGTGGGTACGATGCTCGTAGCCGCAATCAGCGCCGACGCCTGCACCGCGGAGACTCGGGCTCATCAGACCGCGCCGACGATCCATGCTGCAGCGTGGCCCAATGATCGGCTGACAATCGCGACTCTCGGCCACGCCAGCCTGCTGATGGATTTTTTCGGCGTCAGGGTGATTAGCGATCCGACCTTGTTCGAACGTGTCGGCCTCGCGATCGATTCGATCATGACCCTCGGACCACATCGGCTCGTGCCTCCACCGCTCACGCCCGCCCAAATCGGGCACCTGGATGTGATCCTGATCACGCACGCTCACATGGATCATCTCGATATCCCGTCGCTCAAGGCGCTGCCCAAATCCGCGACGGTAATTGCCTGCGACAAGTGCGCGGCGCTGATTCGTCCGCTCGGCTTTCGCGATGTGCGCGAACTCAAATGGGGGGAATCAACCGTGGCCGGCGGCCTGAAGGTCACCGCAATGGGCGCGCGTCATTGGGGGCAGCGCTGGCCGTATGGCCTAGCCTACGGTTTCAATAGCTACGTCCTCGAACGCGAGGGTGTCCGGATGCTGCTGGCGTGCGACAGCGCCTATACCGATCTGTTCGAGCCGCTTAGTGGCGACCCGCCTGCGGTCGCGGCCTTCTCGATCGGTGCTTACGATCCGTGGATCCGGAACCACGCCAATCCCGAGCAGGTCTGGCAGATGTTCGAGTCGACCCGCGCCAACTACCTGATTCCAATTCATTGGGGAACCTTCCGGCTGTCGAAAGAGCCGCTCGGCGAACCGATACACCGGTTGCTGAAGGCCGCGGGGAATCAGTCAGATCGTGTGGTCTTGCGCACCATCGGCGCGACCTGGACGATGCCGCTGGCGCCCGCCAATCAGGTTAGGCCGGGTCAGCCGGCGCGTTTCGGACGCTAGCCCGGATACGCGTCAATCCAGGTTCTGCTTCGCAACGAAGCCGCTGCTGCCCTTCATGGGTCCGCCGGTTATCTCGACCATTGATCCGTTGCTGCTGCTCGAAAGCACCTTGACCGGTGTCTGATTGTCGATCTGCTTGGCGGCGAGATTCTTACCCATATCACCGAGCATTCCGCTCACCCCGCCCTGCTGCTGGAGCTGTGAAATCCTCAGGTAGGTCGCCTCGTCGGGATAAAGCGGCACGCTCTGCTGGTCGCCGCTGACAACCAGTTTATGGCCGCATCCAGCGATCGCGATTATCACCAGCAGTCCGATCACGCTCGCTATCAACCTGTTCTTCGTCATGATGCACCCGCCTCGCGAGGCTCCAGGAGTCTCGCATCCGCAGCACGTTCATAGCCATCGGCGTCGGAGTTTTCAAACTATCGCGAGCAGAGCCGCGTCCCGCACTGAATTACCCTGCCTGGCCGGCGGCCTCGACCGGATCGCCGGCCAGCACCTCGATCTCGGGCGCGACGGCGATTACTCCGCGCCGGACATAAGCCTCGCAGCGGTCGGCGAGTTCCGACGGATCGTAGCGATAGTTTACCATCAGGCCGTACGCCTGCCGGAGTCCTTTTTCCGAAAGGTCCGCGAGCCAGTTCAAGCGCTCGAGGCGGGCACCGTTGCGCAGATGAAAATGCGCCACCGCGTCGGCCGCGCGCTTACCGTCGCGCCGCCGCACCCGGAGCAGATAATGCGCGCACAGACGCATCAGCGGATCGCGTACCGCCGCCGCGATCGACGGGTCGCCATACCAGCCCGGCAGTTGTAACGCCGCCAGTTCCGCGTGATCGATCGGCGCCGGGCCGGGCGCGGCGTTCTTTTCGAGCGCGCTCCTCAACCAGTTGGCAAAACCGGGTATCGGCGAGAGCGTCACGAAGGTTTTCAGCGCCGGTAGCTCCGCTGCCAGCTCGCCGATCGCGCGGGTAATGAGAAAATGGCCGAGGCTGGTGCCGGCCAGCCCGCGATGACAATTCGAGATCGAGTAGAACACAGCGGTATCGGCCGACAGCGGGTCGTCGAGCGGAGCGTCCTCATCCAACAGCCCGCGGATATTCCCTGCGATCCCATGACACAACGCAATCTCGACGAAGACCAGTGGCTCGTCAGGCATGCGCGGGTGAAAGAGCGCGAAGCATCGGCGATCCGCGTCGAGACGGTTTTTGAGATCGTTCCAGCCGTGAATCTCGTGAACTGCCTCGTGCTCGATGAGTTTTTTTAATACCGTTTCGGGACTGCGCCAGGTCACCCCCCTCGCTTCCAGTAAATCGACGTTGAAGTAGGCCGCCAGCAAGCGATGCAGCTCCTGCTCGACCGTTCTCATCGAGGCGTCGGCGCGCGCCGCGTCCATCAGATCGCCCCGCAGGCGCATCAGGAGCTTCAGACCATCGGGCAATTCGGCGAGGCGCCGCAAGACGTTGAGCCGCGGCGGCTCGATCGAATGAACAATTTGCGCAGCCGTTTGGCCGCGCGGATCGCTGCTGCCGGCAGATCGGGTATCGCCGAGCATACCAAAGTCACGCGCCAGCACTCGCAGCAGGAGCATCCGCCGCCGTGCCGGTCCGGACAGGTAATCCCGCGCAATCTCGCTGGTATGCGATCGTGATGACGGCTGGCGGTCGCTGTCGAGGAGCTCACGAATGTCGCGCCGCACGCGCTCGATAACCGAGCGGCGTGGATGCAACCGCATCGGGATCGCCCGCGAGAGCGAGGTCTGCAGCGCGCGCCAGGTCTTGCAGAGGCGACCAACGCGCCCCACGCGCCGGACTCGCCTATCGCTTCGCGCGCTTGCGTTCATCACATATACACTCTACAGGAAAACCACTCGCGCGCCCGGCCGAGGAAGGCCAAAAATCTGGAGGCGGCAGCTATGGCTCAGCTAGAAGATCGCGCCAAAAACAATACCGATCCGGTCGCCTGCGCGGCTGCGCTCAGGGAACTCCTGCTCCGCAACGCGGCCAAGACCGAGCAGGATCGGCGTATCC
>DATJRJ010000093.1:0-13638 GCA_035504735.1 Binataceae bacterium (SeqCode) | reverse complement strand
CCGGATGCTGGGATCGTGGTCAGGGATCTTAAGATCCCGCCGGATACGAGGTTGGCAGGGAGCTCGCCCTGCCCGATTCACGGAGTTCACCGAGACCAACTTTTGGCGCTTGACTCGCAGGCCCTCATACGAGGGTTTCGGGCGGCGACGGGCAGGCAACGCCCGATTGGCGCCCGACAACGACATCCAGCTGCTGCTCGGCGCGGCTCCGAAACAGACATTCAAACAGTACGGCCGGAGATTTGAGGGTAGGCTGCCCAACGGCTTCCGGCCGCCAGAGCACCAACGGCTCTGCCCTTCTATTCGACCCTAGCCGCGAACCGGAAGGAGGACACCGTCGATCGGCAGTTCGATCCGGTCCGCGATCGCGCGGGCGAGTCTCTCGAAATCGTCGTAGGCAGCGGACACGGCGCCCTGGTGACCACCGATTGCCCCATCGCCCGGACGAAGTTTGAACATGGGCTTCCGGGCATCCTGTGCCATAGCGATCAGCGAACGATAATCCTTCAGGCGGCCCAACAAAAGCGCGTCGTCGGGAACGCCAGGATTCTCCACCGCCCGGCGATAGGCACTCGGAATCTTGGCGATCCACTTCTGGTACGCACGCACCACCCCGTCGGCAAACTCGGTGTGGCGAGACACTACATAGCCGATGGGCCGCATACCACCCTTCGGCAAGCTGAAGTCGAGCGACGGCGCGCGACTGAGTCGATCCTCCCATTCCGCGCGCCAGGACTTGAGCCGGCCGCCTACGTTCTCAAGGCCGCGAACAGAGAAAAGATCAGGGGCCACAGGAATGACGACATAGTCTGCGGCAATGAGGGCAGCGCGATTCAGTGCGCCGAATGTCGGACCCACGTCAATGAGGGCGATGTTGGCCTGATGCCTTCGACCGGCGTCCTCAATGATCCGATGGAAGGCCGCCGTGATACGAAACGCCCGCTCGTCGCGGTCGACACACCGTGGCCAGGTGGCGGACAACTCATCCTCGAAATCTGACAATAACAGATCGCCAGGAACGATTGCCAAGCCATCGGTCACGCTCATCGGGTCGAAGAAATGGAGATCGCCAATACCTCGCTTCACCGGCTCCACCGCTGTGAAGATTGTGTCCGGTTTCGGCGCCTCATAGATACGCTCAAGCAAATCGTCCCTGAAGCACATGGCGGTTAGATTGGATTGGGGATCAAGATCGGCTAGGAGGACGCTCTGCCCCAAGTCGGCATACATCCACGCTAAGTGATAGATCAGCGAGGTCTTACCAACGCCGCCCTTGTTATTGAAGAAGGCGATCGACTTCATCGCGCCGGCTCCACCTTAAATAGCGTATAGTTGGCCTCGAACTGGGTCGTCAGCGGCGGATTGCCGTTCGCCTCAATGGCGCGACGGGCTTGCACCAGCCCATAGCCGAAGCGTTCAACGACACCCAAGGACTTCAAACCTTCTGCGAGCAGAGGATTGCGGTAGGCGGTCACGTTCTGCCAGATCGTGTCTGGATTAACCTCCCCAAAAAGCCCCCCCGGGTTCATGATTTCGATCCGGTTGGAGTACCAGTACACCTTCACGGGCATGGTACTGGCGTCGTAGGTCCGGTGAAGCAGGGCGTTACGGATGAGCTGCTTAAACGCCTCGACGGGATAGTCGGACTGCTCACTTCGCTGCGCTCCGCCGATCGCGACGGCGGTGCGCAGGTTTAACCGCATGAGCTCTTCAATCTGCCTGACTTGGTCGGGAACTGTTCCGCCGACCTCCTTCTGATCCAGGATGGGGTCGACCAGATTCGGACCATCCAAGCCTGCCGAATCCTGTCAGCGGCCGCCTGAAAGCCGCGCTTCCGCTCGGCGCGGTCAGACTCCGTGTCGCGAAAAAGCGCTGCAATTTCATCATCCGTAAGCATGACCGCCTCCCAATCTACATCATAGTCAGCAGCGAGTTCACGCGCCAGCATGGGTCCGGGGAAAGCGAACACAGCCTGAGACAGAGAGGGGGCCGATCAGTCGTTTCACTTCGGTGCTGAATGTCCCCTTTCCGATGCCTACCAAGGACTGCTCCTCACGCGAAGCTGACTTCCGCCGCTGGATCGGGAAGGACAGCGGAGGGTCGGAAGTTGCCGGGAGTATCTTCGGCTCGGACGTCTGCTTTACACGCCTGGGGCACCCAAAAGCAGACAGACAGCTTTCGGCCAATCCCGGTTGCCGCGCTCCACCGGCTCCAATGTCTCAGATAGGTCGGAACCGGTCCAGCCGATTGGGATTTGGCCCCTAAAGGCTGCCGCTGGGCGCTGCCCGACACGCCAAGCGCTACTCCGCGCCGGGACGGCTGATTTCGTAAAACCGCCGACGGCCCCGTTCACGACTCCCTACCTGAATGGCTCGAACGACGTAACGAATACCGCCTCCGCCATCGCGACGCTGACTGAGGGCGGCGGACCGGCCGGCACGATCTATTCCGGCGCCATTACTTCCGGCCCTGGCCCCATAGACTGGGTGCATACAAGCGGCGACATTATCCTCACCGGCGACAACATGTTCAACGGCGCAATGACGATCGGGGGCGGAACTGCGCAGGTTGGGAATGGGAGCACGACAGGATCGATTCGTTGTTGCCGCGATTGACGTTGAGCGCAACGGCGAGCCCCAGCCATTTGGCCGCTTCGACACCCTGACCCGGCTCGTCGAGGGCGATCCGCCCGCGGTCAAGCGCGCCCCAGTAGTCTCCACGTTTCGCTCCAAGCTCAGCCCATTTCTTCGCCTTCGCGAGATCTCGCTCGACTCCGACCCCATCGCGGTACATCTCGCCGAGATTGGTCGGCGCGTAAGGATGGCCACCTCCCGCGGCCCTGACGAAAAGTTCACGCGCCTTGGCGAGATCGATCGGACGCCCCGCGCCACGCCAGTATACAAGGCCAAGATTGTTGAGCGAGTAGATGTCGTTCCGTGCCGCGCCGGACTCGTAGTAGCTTACTCCTCGCTGGACATCTGCGGGTACACCCTTACCGTAGGTGAAAATGTAACCAAGCTCGTTCATCGCGTAGGTGTGCCCGAGTTCTGCTGCGCGGATCATCAGCTCTAGCCCGCCATGTGCGTCTTTCGTCACTCCGTTGCCGTAATATTTCGCCTTGCCGTACGAATACATACAGTAAACATCGCCGCTCGCGCTGCAAGAGGCGTAAAGCTTCGCCGCTGTCTCAGGATTGGCTGGACCAAAAACGCCGAACTGTTCAAGGTCCGCAAGCGAAGCCGTGGCTCGCAGATGCTTGCGTTGAGCAGCGTCATTCAGCGCCTGTTTCGCCTTGTCAACATCACCTGCGGCAAGATAGGCGCGGCCGAGCTGATAGCGGAAGCGGGCGACCTCGGGGTGTGCTGCCGTTGCCTTCTGGCAGGCGGCGATCGCCTTGCGAGCGTCGATCTCATTCGGGAGTTTGCCCCGCGCAACGCCCTGTAGATCGAATGGCGCTGCTGCTTCAAGGTCGCAAGGGTCGAGCTCCGGCTTCACCGAGACCCGCGCCTGGACCGAATTGTCGTCTACAAGTTCCAAAGAGAACGCGCCTGGATGCTCCACGTCCGAGCCAATCTTGGGCTCGAAGGCGATGTTGCGCACGTCTGCAAGCGCGATCCGAACCCCAGGCGTGAGGATGCGGTCATTGAGCCACAAGAGTCCGTTGTCGGGGGCTCGCGCCAACGACACATCGATGTCCGAGCTTTTCGGCCAAGAAAAGGCCGCAAACCCAATTGCCGCGGGCCCAACGCCAACCTCGGCGCTTCGCTGAGCCCCGTCGAGACCAGTGACGTAGCGCCTAGCCTTCTCAAGGAGCTTCGCGCGCGCTTGCACCTCCGTGCCCACCGACCGAGTTTCGCCGGACGATGCGGCGACGGTGATGACGATGACGCCGCGTGACGTTTGGCCGTAGGGGTCCAAGACGGCGTAGCTTACAATGCTCATAGCGCCTTGAGCGAGACCGGCGGGGTCAAAAGCCAGAGTTCGGAATTCGTCGAGGTCAAGCTGAACAGGGCCAGGCAAAGGCCTTCCTTCAACGAAGAGGCGGCCCTTGTCAGGGAGGCGCTCGATGGCGATGCGCAGTGGCGCATCGGATCCGGCCCGGGGCAGGGGGATGCTAAGCGGCTCCGGTTTGTCAGCTTTGGGAATCGTAATTTGTGTGAACGGCTCCGCCACTGGAGGAGCAGGCGCGCGGACGAGATAGACGTCGTCTACCAGCGATGATGTCTCCCAGGGCACCTGACGGCCGCCCGTCGCCGCGATCACATCGCGGCGCACGCGGGTCAGCATCTCCCGGATTTCCTGATTGGGCGTGCTGACATGGTGGACGAGTGCGGATGTGTAGGGGCTGTTTGGTCCGCTGCCATCGAAAGCGACTTTGCCAGGCTCTGTCGCGTAGGCGATTAAGCTGCCGACACTAGGCGCGGAGCGCGCTAGGCCTTGATCCTGGTCGGCAGTCCTAAGTGAGTCCACGACCCAGTATTTCCGCCCCGCGGCCGGATTGGAGCGGCACGCATCGAGAAAGATCAGCTGGGCGCTCGTATGCAGCCTTAAATACTGGAAAATGTCGTCGACGTTCATCGCTTGCAGCTGAATGTCGGAAACCGCGGTCAGATTTGCGTCGGTTGGAACGAGGTAATTGCTTCCCGCGAGTTGCGGGCCATGGCCGGCGTAATAGAAAAGGGAGATGCTCGCGCCGTCGGCGGCGCGGTAGAAACGTTTCAGGAGTTCCTCCGTCTCGACGCGGTTGAGATTTGCCCCAAAATAGATCTCGAAGCCTATACGGCTTAGGGCGTCGCGAACCGCCTTTGCATCGTTCACCGAGTTGTCAAGCTTTGGCGCGGTCTGATAGTCCGCGTTCCCAAGGACGAGCGCAATGCGTCGATCGAGCGCGAGAGCGAAATTCGCAGGTTGCAGAAGGAGGGCGACCGCGATCAGTTTGAGCAGCAACCCCCATCGAGCGAAATTGTGTCCCGTTTTGTTCATTGATTAATCATATTTGTTTTAAAAAGTCAGTGCACGACTGTATATTTTCAGGGGAATTGTGAGAAGTCGAGTGCTAGGAGAGGGTCGCTGAGGGTCGCTCCGCCCGGAAGGACTTCCCTTGTTATCCGGCAGGGCGGCGTTGAGACCCGGATTTTGGCATCCTCGGCTAGGCGATCATTCTTCATTCCGGCAGACCGGTTGTTACGCGTCCCGCAATCCTTCGCGCCAATTGCGGATTGAGTCGCACCACCCCGTCCCTTCGAACCGTGAAATCCGCTGGGTGCAATTTCTCCCCCTTGAGAAATTCAATTATCGAGCGGTCGATTTTCGGCCGCTCGGGCTCCATTAAATCGAATACGAACGCCGGCGACCCCGGTCGCTGAAAATGCATAATTCCGAGTGTCGGATCGTACCCCTCTGAGATCGCCTGGATTTGCACTTGCGAGTGCAATATCGCGTAGGCGTAGTTCAATATCGCGTTTGACGGGTGAGACGCATTGCGATTTCCAGCTAAATTAAATCGGGACGTCCGCGAGCCGATGAATTTCCAATCATCGGGAATCGGGTGGCGGGCTGAATTTTGCCATTTCAGGGGTATTTCCCGCCAAGCCCTAAAATATGTCGCAGCGCTGTTGGCTTCGAGGGCGCGGAGTTCGGCGACGGTTTTGGGGGGATCCAATTCGATTCGCGACAGATCAGCATACGCGCGTCGCATTGCTGTCTCCCACCCCTGCGAGCGCCGAATTGATTTTTCGAGGGTCAAAATGCAACCCTCGATTTTCCGGGTGATCAATTGATTGCAGAATTCCATGCGCCGGCGATTGTCGGAGACCGTCTCGACCTGGCAAGCGACTCGATGGGGGTTGGCCGCATAGCCGTAACCGGAAATTGCGGTGACGACCTCGCCAGGCCAATTTATGCGAATTAGCGGGACATTTTGCTCGGCAAGCCAGGACAGGACGTCGAACGTGATGCTGCCGCTGCCGTCGAGGACGATAATCCGAGACGGCATTTCGGCAGCGCCTTTGAAGAGGCGATAGGTTTCCTGCTTTTGAGGGTAATGGGTGAAACCGTTGCGAATGAACAGCGTGTTGGCGTCGACCTTCAGCGACACCCCATGGCCGCAAAGGATGAGCGGCCCCGCCTGCTGGCGTTTCGCAGGCTCTCTGGAATTGAGAGCGGATTCCGTGCACCAGTACGAGCTACGGGCAAGCCAGTCCAGGTCGTCAGATCCAAAATTTATGGACGTTTCGTGCGTGGGGCTTTTTGCTGATTTTGACGAGGATTTCATCGACTAAACCCGTTGCCCCCCTTATCAATTTGGAATCGTAGCTGGACGGCGGTTTCTTGAGAATCCCCTCATTTTGCGGTCTTCGCTCCAATTGGGGTTTTCGACGAAAAGTCCCTCATCATTTTGAGAGCCATGGCGAGGTGGGACGGTACAAAATTCGGCTGAAAAAACGAGGCCAAAATTGCATCAAATCCTGCTTTTCCGGGCGACCGATTTAGCTGCGCCATCACTCCAAGAAATTCTCTGAAGGACAGCACTATGGCCCGAGACCGGCCCAGCTCCTCGTCGCTCGCCTGGGCAATGAGTTTTTCGATCTCGTTTTTGGAGTCGCGGCCGCCGAATAGAACGCCGCCGAACGCAAACTTGATGAGCTGCAGCAACCAGTCTTCTGACCGGGGGTTTTTCGTGGCGCGGGCGCTACTGCTTGGATCTGGCGACCGGGCTGCCCGGACGGCGGCAAGAATCCTGTCCGGATCAAGGACCATCCCTGAAGCCACGAACCGCTCATCGGGGCGGCCAAGGCTCTTGATGAGGCTCTGCATGTGCTTGGGCGGAACAGCGCCTGTCTGATCGAACCGCCAAGACCGTAGGAAGGCATTCAACCGAGCCTTACTCTTGCCGAACTCGCGCAGCAGCGGCTCCCTTACCTCAAAGGGTTTGACGCCGCGACCACTGAGGAACAACATGATCAGGATCTGGTCGGCATTCTTGATCCCGCGGGAGTAGAGCCACAGCACCTGCAGGACTCGCCGGTAGTGGCGGAAACCGTATCGGAAGATCGGCCGCTTGCCGACGTTGTCGAGGCGGTCGCCTTCTGCGACCAGGCCCTTATCGATCCACTCATCAAGGAGCGACTCGCGGAATTCTACTCCGCGGGATGCTCCCCAGGTCGCCGCCCGTTTGATGAGCTCCTCCTTGGTCAGCGCGACAGGCAACGAAGTGCTCCGGGTCAAATCCGCAGATTTTTGAGCACGAGATAGATGGATTCGCGCGCGTCGCCAACGCGCGAGGATCGAATGTCAACGGTCTATCAACTGCAAGTACAGCTAAGTCCGCTTGTCGAGGTCCTCCGCCAACAAACGGAGGGCCTCGATGGCCAGACGCAAACGGAACTACAAACTCGAGTACCGTCGACGCAAAGCGCGCGGAAAACGGCTGGGGCTGTCTCTATCCATCGCCCGCGGCCATGCCCGAGCCGGGGAGCGGCCCCGTCCGGCCAGCGTTTCCACAAACCCACATGGCCCAGAGGAGTCGGGTCTCAAAATGATGAAGCGCGGCGTCAATCTGAAGGACGCCGCTCGCGCGAATCACATGAGTCAGGAACGTTTGCGGCGCTATCTGCGAGAGAGCACGCACGCGACGCGTGTGGGGAAGGTCTGGAAGATCGTCGACCTTCGGCGGTTCCACCTGCCCATCTACTCGCGCGGCCAAATCATCGAGGTCTGGCTATCGGCGGACGAGGCGTCGAAGGCCGGCGAGTATCTGAGCGCCGTCGGCCGCTTCCTGCCGACAGGCGATGCCTCGCAGCTGAAGCCCTTCGTGAGCGATGGCGTGCGCGATCTGACCGGGGCTTTCCACCCCTTCGAAACGGGCCCGAACACCCTCTACCGCCTCGACAGCACGGAGGAGCTCTCGGTCCCCGAAATCTACAAGATCCAGGGATGAGGGCCGGCCGTGGAGGAGTTTGAACGGAAGCTCAAACAGGCCGGCTTTCGCGCCCGCCGCGACCATAGCTGGGCTAAAACCAAACCGATCGATCCAAAGCGAAATGCGGCGAAGGCCAGACGCGTTGCGGCGAGGCTCAAGAAGATGGGCCTGGTCGGCGTAGTCTGCATCGGCTGCGGCAGCTCGGACGTATCCACTTTCCAATTCGACCATATCGCTGGGCGCAAGTACGACCCAACGCTCTGGCCCCTTTGCGAAAAATGCCATGAGGAGAAAACCTACGTGCTCCACCTTGATCCCCCTCAGACCGAGAATCCCAACAACGTTTTTGCAGTGATCGGACGGTGGCTCCTGAACCTGATAGCCTATTTCGATACGGCGATTCGGTTCCTCCAGGAGGTCAAAGCTCAGTTGCGGATCTTCGCCGAATTTTTGTTGGATCTGGCACGGCGGGGTTACGGCGACGAGCTCGTCTTCCCAACCTGACCTGCGATACCGCGCCCCTCCGCCCGCGGAGGAGCGCCCGATTCTGCTCAGGGCCTACGCCGAACCTGAGCAGGAACAAGAGCCGAAGAAAGACACAGGCGCTCAGAAGGATCCTTCGGAATGGGTGCTCGTCTTCGACACGGAGACCACGGACGACGAGACCCAACGCCTTCGGTTCGGGACCTTTCAGCTTCGCGAGGGCGAGCGTTCGGAGATGGAAGGGATCTTCTATGATCCCGATGCGACCACGCCCTCCGAGCAGGAGGTCTTGAAGGCCGAAGCCCAAACGCGTCCCAGCTGCCGGATGTATCCAGTCCGTGAGTTCGTGGAGCGCGTGTTCTTCACAGCAGCCTACGAGGGTGAAGCGACCGTAGTGGGCTTCAATCTACCCTTCGACCTCAGTCGGCTCGCCCTGGACGCAAGGCGCGCTCCTCCGGTTTACCGCCGCAACAAGAAAGGCGAGAGCATCGTCGACCGGTCGATGGTCGGCGGATTCACCATGCGCCTGTCCGACAACGATCGCAGGCCTAACGTTCGCGTGAAACATATTTCGCGCCGGATGGCCTTCATCAACTTCGCCGACCCCGGCGGCAACCCCGACACGAGGCGACGGCGGGGCGCGTACGATCCAAACACGCGCGGATTCTTCCTTGACTTGAAGACGTTGGCCGCGGCGCTGACGAGCGAATCCCACTCGCTCGACAGCCTCGCCGAGTTTTTGGATCTTCCGGGCAAGATCAAGTTCGACGACTTTGGCAGGCCCATCGATCCCGAATTCGTTCGGTACGCTCTGCGCGACACCGAGTTGACCTGGCGCTGCTACCAGGAGCTGATGCGCATGTTCGGCCAACATGGGCTCAAGGATACTCTGCCGCACCGGCTCTACTCGGAAGCCAGCTTGGGCAAAGCATACCTTCGCGAGATGGGCATTGCGCCTTGGCGCCGGCTCCAGCCGGATTTCGATCCCAAGATCATCGGCGCCATCATGAGCGCCTATTTCGGCGGGCGCGCAGAGGTCCACCGTCGCCGCGAGATCGTCCAAACACTTTACGCCGATTTCGCCAGCATGTACCCGACGGTCTGCACGCTGATGAATCTATGGCGGTTCGTCATTGCGTCGGGGATGGCGCATGAGGATGCGACTACCGATACGCAGGCATTTCTCGATCGCGTGACGCTTGCCGATCTCGATCGCCGGGAGACCTGGAAGCGGCTGCGTGTGCTCGTACAGGTGCAGCCAGACACCGATATCTTTCCTGTCCGGGCGCGCTACAGCTCCGAACCCATCGCCAATATCGGGCTAAACTATCTTACCGCAGGCAAGCCGCTCTGGTTCACCCTCGCCGATTGCGTCGCATCCAAGCTCCTGACCGGCAGATCGCCCAAGGTCGTCAGGTCGATCCGCTTTGACCCGCTGGAACCTCAACCTGGCCTGCGATCAATCGCCGTCAGTGGCAACAAGGACTATCGAGTCGATCCCGCGACGGATGACTTTTACAAGAGGGTGATCGATCTCCGTCGGTCCGTAAAGGCGCGCCGCAAGGCCCGGGAGAGGGAGGGTGCCGGCGAAGCCGAGCTCAAACGGCTCGACTCCGAGCAACTTGCGCTCAAGATCCTGGCCAACGCCACCAGCTACGGCATCTTTATCGAGCTCAACGTCGACGAGCCCGAAGAAACCGAGTTCCAAGTCAAGCTTCATGCCTCTGCCGGGACTCGTCATGCGAACACGGTGAGACGCGAGAATCCGGGCGAATACTTTCACCCCCTTCTTGGGACACTCATTACGGGCGCCGCGCGGTTGATGCTCGCTATCACGGAACGCCTACTGATCGATGCGGGCCTCGATTGGGCCTTCTGCGACACCGACAGCATTGCGTTCGCCGCGCCTCGAAAAATGTCTCTCTCAACCTTCGAAAAGCGCGTTCGCAAGGTTTGCGCGTGGTTCGATCGACTGAACCCGTATGCCCAGGCAGGTTCGATCCTCGAGTTCGAGGATCAGAACTTCTCTCGCGAGCTGTTACGACGAGACGAACTCGAGCCGCTCTTCTGCGCTGCAGTGTCGGCCAAACGCTACGCCCTGCTCAATTTGGATGCGGCCGGCGAGCCGATCATTCGTAAGGCGTCTGCACACGGCCTCGGGCACCTACTGCCGCCCTACGACGACAAGGACAATCCAGGCGTTCGCGACAGCGGCGTACTGCTCTGGCAGGAGGACCTCTGGAAGGCGATCATCAAATCGATCCACAGCCCCAACCCTAACGAACTGCCCCTGGATTGGCGCGAGGAGCTCAAGCATCCAGGGGTCAGCCAGTACACCGCGGCCACGCCGTACCGGCTCGCTTGGTTCACGGACTTCAACCGGGACCAGCCCTACGCGAGGCGGGTGAAGCCGTTCAATTTCCTTTTGGAGTTCTACGCGAGGCGACCTGACGAGATGGCCCGGTTAGGACTGTTGCGAACGTCTGATCACACGAAGCGACGGCCGAAGCCAGTCTCCCCCTACAGCCGCAATCCGTACGGGATGCTGCCGAGAGTCCGAGACCGAGTCACACGCGACTCTGTTGGGCAGGAATGGCTCCGCACATCCGCAGAGACCCTCCGCGGCTACCATCGGCACCCAGAGGCCAAATTCCTCGATGGGGACTACCTGGACCGCGGGCCAACGCGCCGGCGGCACGTGCTCGTTCATACGATCGAAGACATCGGCAAAGAGGCGGACAAATGGGACGACGAGGAGCCGCTCTCGGCCGACAACGAGTACACGGTGAGCTATGGGGTCTCCGATACCGCCCGCGCCTCCATGTTTGCTGTCATCCGATCTGTTTCAAAGCGCAAACTCGCGCGGGCGGCCCAGGTGTCGACGCGGTCGATTCCATCGGATGAGATAGCCGCGGGGGAACTATCAGATGCCGAGCTAAGGCTCTTGTTTGAGGTTGCGGCTGCGCTAGCCGAGGGTGAGCGCAAGCAAGAGGCCTCAGATGCGGCGTTTGTACGATGGCTGGCTGAGCGGGTCGAGGAGCGGGGGCTGAAAATCGTCGCCGGCGAACTGGAGTATGACCCGGCAAATCTGTTGAAGGTAATGATCGGAAAACGTGGGGTGCCGATTCGCTTGCGAAAGCGCCTTGCGCGAGCGGGTTGCCGTGTGAAAGGATTGCTTTAACTGCCAAGTGACATTTTTCTACGATCAGACCCGGCGCGAAGCGCCAGGCCCTTAAGGTCGAGAGCAAGACAAGGCACTATGCGCACCGGTGGGAGGCTTCTGATGAGGTGGATTTATCCTTCCGTGTTACTACTTTTGGCTGCGCTGTGCCCGTACGAATCGGCTTTCTCGGCTGACAAAAGTCTAGCGATTGTCTTACCGAGTCCAGACTCTGTGTATAGCGAGAGACTGCTTTTGGGTGCTCAACGAGCGTCTCAAGACTTTAAAGTTGATCTCAAGCAGAGATTTATAGCTTCGACTGATGATAAAAAAATATTCAATCTTCCTTCTTGAAAAGTCTGATTGGTGAAAAAGCTATCGGAGTCATCATTGCGCCGAGCGTTTATCCCCGAATCAAGCGATCATTCGATCTGAAATTAGTTATAGGCGTTGGCCCGGTAAAACAGGAAGAGGGGCAATTACCGACGGTGACATCAAATAACGTCGAAATAGGACGCCTTGCTGCAGACACTCTTGGGCAACAGGCAGATGACAAGGAAGGTAACATAGCTTGGATCGGTTACGAGGATTCACAAGGGGTTCAGAGCGAGCGAGCGAGAAGCTTCGTTCAGTGGATCAGCAAACAATACCCTAAGCTTAAGATTACTGGCATCGACAATAAGATCGATAATCCAGAGGTCGCTTATGTAGCGACCAAAAACTTTATATCGTCATCCCGCGGAGGTGAAAGGAATTTTTACCGCGTCTGACGAAGCAACACTAGGTGCTGCTCGTGCGATTGCTGAGCTAAAGCGATCTAGGAGAATTTCTCTCGTTGGCGTTGGTTCAACAAAAGAACTAGCAAATCTCCTCGATCAACGAATTATCTCAGGACTTATTGTCCCCGGCGCTTATCAGATAGGATATGAAGCTGTAAGACTAAGCGGTATTTGTAGATGATACTAGACATGAAGAGTTAGCGAAGGGCCACCCCGTTTATGGCCTTGGCGGTTGTGCCGCGCTAGGGCGCGATATTGAGCGCCGTATTCATCGCCCTTGGAAAGAGCTGAGGCGACGCATCGCGGGCTCGCCCGATGCACCGCTTCACGCAAGCGAGCTGCCTCAAATCGCAAAGCCGGGTGACTTTTGAAGCAGTGGCGCAGTTCTTTCGTGCTAATAATTTTTGGCGTTTTGGTTTCGTTTTCACTGAAAAGACGAAATTGTTGACCGAACTTGACCGACTACAGTTGATGAAGGGAGTGCTTGAAAAGCGGATTGAAGAGATCGTACAATTGACCTTATGTAAAGAAATTGTAATCGTCTTTGAGTCATCGGAAAGGATGAACGATCGTATCGAATCGACATTTCAATCTTTTGATTTCCGCAGAGGCGAAAAGCAGATACCGACGGAATGCGGCTTCATGCCGAAGGCGGTAGGCGAACCGGCACTGGAGGTTGCTGATTTCGTGATGCACGCGATCGGGCGGCAGGCCAGGCACAACCTTACGAAACAAGGCAGCTTCCTAGCTGACTTTTGTGCCGTGTTTCACGCCGTCGATCCCAAGTTCACAAGCTTCATGGAAGTCGACGCCGTCGTTCACCAATAGCGACGTTACAGCCCTCGTCAGCGGGGCCACCCTCGGCGGGAACACATCGGGTGGAAAATGTGCTTCTGGTCAAAAACGTTGCCCGAAGACGCAAGCGCTATAACCCCTGCGGGAGCCAGCGCGGCCGACACGAGGCCGGTCAGCGGCCCGGGGCGGCGCCGGTGAAGATGACCACCTCGTCCTTGCCCACGCGATCGAGCAGCGCGTGAGCCTCCTCGTCGAGGAGGTCCTTGTCGACGCTTTCCGGACTGAGGCTCGCGACGCGCAGCGCCCAGCGGGCGCGCTCAGCCTTGAGCCCAGTGAGTTCGACCTTGAGCTCGGCGGCCTCGGCGTCGAATCTCTTTTTCGCCTTCAGCCCATGCTCGCCGTTCGACGCGTCCCATACCAGGTAGCCGCTCGCGGCCCCGAGCACGAGATACAGAACGATCGGCGCCACGATCGAGCGCAGGCGAGTCCTTACGACCATA
>DATJRJ010000092.1:0-18426 GCA_035504735.1 Binataceae bacterium (SeqCode) | reverse complement strand
CTCCGCGTCATAGGCGCCGTGCTCCCGGTCGGTCTCAAACCTGATCGGATGCTCGATTTCGACCGGCATCGTCCAAATCCGGACCTTCAGCCCAAGCGCCTGCAGGCAGCGCATGATCTCGCGGTAAAAGTCGGCAACGCTGCGCGGTTGTAGGGGCAGCGACTCCGCCGCGCCATCGCTGGTTTGGATAGTCAGATGATGATCGATGAAGTCGAAATCGATCATGAAGGTGCGCACGCCGTACGGAATAGGCGAGGTCGTCAGCCCGCGGCAGGTTACATACAAAGGCACCTGCCACCAATGATTTATCAACGGCGCCTGCGCCAATCTGATCTTGCCGATCACCTGGGTCCAAAGCTGCAGTGTGGCACAGGTGTCCTGCCACGCTTTGAGGGGCAAGCTTGGCCACGCATCACCGCCAACCATCGCGTCCTTATTGGTTGTCATCACCGGCTCCCTGCAACTTGAATTCGCATCGGTTCGTCACCCGGGATGCGCTCGTATCGATCTATGTTAGCGTCGCTTCAGCCGCACTCCTAACGATGTGCGGGGTGCCAGTCAGGGAGGTTTCAGATGAACCGGAAGCCCAGTTTGCTTCTCGGCCTGTTTATTCTGATGAACGTTGCGCTGGCGTGCCCGGCGGCGGCCGCAGCTTCGGGACAGGATGGTTCGCTGGCCGAGGCCTATAGGATTATCGCCTCGAAGCAGTTCGTCGACCTGACGCATTCCTTCAGCCCACTGACGCCGGTATGGAGGGGATTTGGCCCGGCGAGTTTCTCGCGGGCCGCCGATCCTGCGACCGGCCAACCCTACACGATCGAAAAGGATCATTTTCGCGCCTTTTTCTACTCAATGGTGGGGCAGTACGGCACGCATATCGATCCGCCGGCGCATTTCGATCCCAATGGACTCACGATGGACGAGCTGCCGATCAAACAGATGATCTTGCCGCTGGTGGTTTTCGACCTCACGCCGATACTCCAGCGCGATCCGCATCATGCGCTCACCATCGATGACATCAAGGCCTGGGAGCGGGTGCATGGCCGGGTTCCCGCCGGAACGTTCGCCGCACTCCGCACTGACATGTACAAGGATTGGGAAACCAACCCTGCGCGCTTCAAGCGCTTCCCTTTTCCGGCCTGGTCGTTGGCAGCGATCAAATTTCTCTACGAGCAGCGTGGAATTGTAGCGAACGGCCACGAGTCGATGGATACCGACACCACCAAAGACCTCGAGTCGGAGACCTGGCTGCTGACTCACGGCCATTGGCAGATCGAAGTGATGGCCAATCTCGACCGCGTGCCCGCGACCGGCGCGCTGATCGTGGTGAGCTGGCCGAAGCCGAAGCATGGTCTCGGCTTTCCGGCGCGCGCCTTCGCGATCCTGCCGTGAACCGCGAAGTCCGGTCGCGGTGATCCTAGCGATCGAGTTCGGGGTAATGGCGAAAGAGGCCCTGCTGATTGAAGGCGAGCCGGCGTTCTGAGGCGAGGTAGGCTGCGATCCGCGGACGCTCCGCCACACGCTCGTGTACTGCGATTGCCCGCGGATAGCGGCGGCCCGAGCGCGCCATCGCGCGCGGGAGCGCATAGTTGAGGCCGTCGATGGTCTGAAACAGCGACAAGTCGGCATACGTCAACCGCGAGCCAAGCAGGTAGTGGTCGCGCTTGGCGTTGCCGCCGAGTATGCGCTCGAAATAGCCGAGAAATTTCGGCAGGCGGTTTTTGAGAAAGTCTGCGGCGCGCAGACGAGCTTCCCGCTTCTGCTGTTCGTAGTAGAGGCCGCCGGCGATCGGATGATGAGTGGCGTGGATTTCCTCGATAAAGTCGGCGATGGTTAATTGCAGTTGATGGGCCCATAGCCGGGCGCTCTCGGCAGCCGGCACCAGGTGGAGGCGCGGTCCGAGAAACAGCAGGATATTAGCGGTCTGACTGATGAGCACGCGACCGGCTTTGAGAATCGGCGGCGCGAAGGGCGGATACGAGACCCCGCGGCCTTCGAGCATGCGCATCATCATCGCCATCCCGCGCTTGGTGCGCGCCGCATCAAAGTAATCTGCGCCAGCTTCCTCGAATGGCAGGCGCACGAACTCACCGCGCCCTTGAATGGTCGGCCAGTAATAAAGTTCATAACGCATCGACTTGAGCCTCCTCGGGGCCGATAGGCTTAATATCAGAAATCAGCCTCATCATTCGCGGCCTGCGAATCATCCGCATAATTTTCGCGCTAACGGCCGCAGATACCCGACGAAATCAGGAGATAATCCGAAACGGTCATGCCGACGTCAGCATCACGACGCGTTCATTTATTTACTGCGTAAGCTATCGTAGAATCCAAACCGCCGGCGCGACTATAGAAATGATATCGCCGAGCAGAACTGATGGTGCCATCATCATCTGCCGGTTTGGAAGGCCACTGTGATGCTCCCCTTTCATTAACCGGCTCGTTACCTGCGGGCATGTTTTTTGCGTGATACAATCCACTTTCGCACGGACTCCATAAAGACGCGGTCATGGGCAGGTTCGTTTCGCACGGGATTGATTGATTTATGATGGCGCTGGTTCGTCTTGCGCTGCGGCGACCGATCTCGGTTGCTGTCATGGCGCTGCTCATGCTGGTACTGGGGGCACTCTCCTTTGCTTTCATGAACGCCGATATCTTTCCCGCGATCCGGCTGCCGGTCGTGATGGTGGTATGGAACTATCCGGGACTCGCGGCCCTTCAGATCGAACGCCGCATGGTCTGGATCAGCGAACGAGCCTATTCAACCACCGTCAACGGTATCGAGCACATCAATTCCGAGTCGATGAACGGGCTGGGAATCCTCAAAGTCTATTTCTATCCGAACGCGGATATTGGCGGCGCAATTGCGCAGATCAACGCGGTTTCGGAGACAATCTTATCGCAGTTGCCACGCGGCACGGTGCCACCGCAGATCATCTCGTACGATGCGGCGAACGTCCCGGTGGCGCAGCTCAATATCTATAGCGATACGCTTTCAGAGCAGCAGCTCTTTGACTACGGGCTTAATTTCATCCGGGTTCAGCTTTTCACGATTCCGGGCTTTTCCAGCCCTGCACCGCTGGGCGGTGTGCAGCGGGCGGTGATGGTCAACCTGGACCCGACGATGCTCTACGCGAACGGGCTTTCGCCTGCGGACGTGGGCAATGCGTTGTCGGCCCAGAACGTAGTTATCCCTTCGGGAACGGCTCGAATGGGCGACTACGAGTACGACATCGATCTCAACATGAGCCCGTCGACAGTATCAGGATTCAACCGGATTCCGATCAAGATTGCTAATGGCGCCCCGGTGCATCTCGGCGACCTGGCGCCCGTTTCTGATACCCATCAGCCACAAACCAACGTGGTGCGGGTCAATGGCCGCCGTAGCACCTATTTGTTGGTCATCAAGCACGCCGATGCTTCGACCCTGACGGTGGTCAACGATGTCAAGAAAAAGATCCCGGTAATCCTCGCCTCGGCGATCAAAGGAATCAAACTAAGCCTGACGTTTGATCAATCAACCTTCGTGCGCGGCGCTTTGTGGGAAGTGGTCCGGGAATCGTTGATCGCGGCCGGATTGGTAGCCTTGATGGTGCTGATCTTTATCGGCTCGCCGCGCAGCACGTTGATCGTCATCACGTCCATTCCGCTTTCGATTCTGACCGCCATCGTATTTCTGAACCTTTCCGGACAAACGCTGAACATTATGACGCTCGGCGGCCTGGCGTTGGCGGTCGGAATGCTGGTTGACGATGCGACCGTCGAAATCGAAAACATCCATCGCAATCACGCGATGCATAAACCGCTGTTAGTCGCAATTCTCGACGGCGCTTCGCAAATTGCGACGCCAACCTTGATCGGCACACTCTCGATTTGCATCGTCTTCTTCCCGGTCGCGTTGCTTTCCGGGGTGGCCAAGTTCCTGTTCACGCCACTGGCCTTGGCGGTGGTGTTCGCGATGCTCACCTCTTATCTGCTGTCGCGGACCCTGGTCACCACCATGGCGCATCATCTACTGGGCGAAGAGCATGAGGATCACAGCGGACCGGGCAAGTGGAATTGGTTTGTCCGCAGGTTCGAAAACGGCTTCAACCGCTTCCGCGAGCGTTATCGACGAGCGCTCGCGAAGTTCATCGCGCGACGCGCGCTGGCGCTGACTTGCGTGAGCGTAGCGATCATCGCCTCGATGTTTCTGGTCAATGTGGCAGGTGAGGATTTCTTTCCGGAAATCGACGCCGGTATGATGCGTCTGCACATTCGGATGCCGACTGGTACTCGGATCGAACGTACCGAGTACGTCATCAACCAAATCGAGAATCAAATCCGCAAGGCGATTCCCGACCGCGAACTGGTTGGGATAAGTGACAACATCGGCCTGCCGATTTCCTATGACCTCGCGTTCTACCAGACTGACAGCACTGGCCCGCAGGATGCAGACATTCTGATCCAGGAAGCCCCCGAACATCATCCAACCGCGATTTACGAAACCAAGATTCGGAACATCCTGCACCGGCAATTCCCGAACGTCACAGGTTATTTTCAGGCGGCGGATATTGTCAGCCAGGTATTGAACTTCGGTTTGCCAGCCGCGATCGACACCCAGATCTCAGGCAATGACCTCCAATCCGACTATCGGATCGCGAGTCGCCTCGCGCAACGGATGAAATTGATTCCGGGCCTGGTCGATGTCCGAATTGCCGAGCCGCTCGATTATCCCGCATTCCAGGTAAATGTCGATCGCGATCGGGCCCTGGAGCTAGGGGTTACCGAATCGGCGGTCGCCTCGAGCCTGCTGACGGCGCTCTCCGGCAACGCCTTACTGCAACCGGATTACTGGCTCGACCCGGTGAGCGGTGTGAACTACACCGTAATTTCCCAATCGCCACAACATTGGATCGATTCGGTTGAGGCGCTCAAACGTATCCCGATCGCCGGCAGCAGTACCTCGGCGGCGGGCGGGAGCACCGTCATCTCAAGTTTGATGTCCTCGTCCAGCACTCTACCGGCGGGTGCCTCGATTACAGATGGGGCCGCTCCGGGACTGATTCCGCCCAGCCAGGTGCTGGGAAACGTTGCCAGCGTTGTGCACAGTATCGATCCATCGATCATCGCGCACTACAACGTACAACGCGTGATGGACGTGAATGCCGCCGTCTCCGGCCGCGATCTCGGCAGCGTCACCGACACTGTCCAGCATGAAATCGAGCAAGTCGGCAAGCTGCCTCCCGGCACTCGGATCGCCATCCTCGGCCAAAGTCAGGCGATGCGTCAATCGTTCGGCACGCTCGAACTCGGCCTCCTGCTCGCGATCGTTCTGGTCTACCTTTTGATGGCGGCCAACTTCCAATCGTGGCTGGAACCGCTGCTGATTATGCTCGCAGTGCCGGGCGCGATGGCGGGCGTGATCTGGATGCTGGTGCTGACCGGCACCACGATCAATGTAGAATCGCTTATGGGCGCGATCATGGCGGTCGGGGTGGCGGTGGCGAATAGCAATCTGCTGGTTACCTTCGGTAACGAACTGCGTGAGGAAGGTTACGGGCCCGTCGAAGCGGCGATCGAAGCAGGGCGTATCCGCTTGCGGCCGATTCTGATGACCGCGCTCGCGATGATCCTCGGCATGCTGCCGATGGCCTTGGGGATTGGCGAGGGATCGGAACTGAATGCGCCCTTGGGTCGGGCGGTAATCGGCGGCCTAATCGCCGCAACCTTGATGACATTGTTCGTGGTGCCGGCAGTCTATTCGATTCTCAGCCGTACACTGAAAGGCAAAAAAGAACGCGACCAGGAAATCGAGTCGGTGACGCTGCCCGGCGCGTAATCAATTATGCAAGAAGACCCGAAGGAATATGCAGGCCCGCAACCGGGCCGATTCTTCGCCCTCGGCCTGGTAGCCGCGGTAATCGTGATTATCGCTCTGACCGCAGGAATCGTCATTGGCCATGAAGTAGTCATCAGCAAACAAACTTCAGCACTCGGGGAAGCCGCGCGTCAGGGAATCAATGTCCTGGTCGCGAAGGCCTTCCAAACGCCATCATCGCGGAAGATAGAAATACCGGCCACCATCCGGGGCTATGTGGAAACCGCACTCTACGCGCAGGTGGCGGGCTACCTTAAACAGATTAATGTCGATAAGGGCGATCGGATAAGGCGCGGCGAATTACTGGCGGTGCTCGACACGCCCGATCTCGACAAACAGGTCGCAGACGCGAAGGCGAATTACTGGCTTCAGGCGATAACCGATAAACGCAACCAGATTCTGGTTCGTTCGGATGTCATCCCTCAACAAACCGCCGATACCTCGCATTCAATGATGCTGCAGGCAAAAGCGGTGTACCAGCAGTTGCTGGCCGAACAGGCTTATAAGCGAATTCTCGCGCCCTTCGATGGTATTGTCACCACGCGTTATGTCGATCCGGGTGCGCTGATCCCGCAATCCACCGCTACTATTGCGGCCACACCGATCCTGGCCGTCGCAACGCTCGCTCCGTTACGTATCTATGCATATATGCCTCAGAGCCTCGCTTTATTCGTGCACAACGGCGATCCCGCCGAGATCACCGTCTATGAACGCCCGGGTGAGGTGTTTACCGGCCACGTGATCCGTCATCCCGAGGCGCTCGACGCCGGTAGCCGAACGATGCTGGTCGAAGTTGATCTCCCGAACACGAATCTTGAGCTTTATCCCGGCATGTATGCGCAGTTCACTACTACGGTGGCGGTCGGCCAGACCGGGACGATGGTTCGTGACGACTCGTTGGTGTTTCGCGAGGGCAAGGTATTTGTGCCGGTCGTGCGTAGCGATCACCTGCGACTAATTCCGGTCGCGCTGGGCTACGATAACGGGCTGATGGTTCAGGTGAATGGCGATCTGCATAGCGACGATCTGGTTGCACTGAATGTCGGACAGGCGGCAGAGGATGGCGAATTGGTCCATCCGGTAATGGCGAGCCAAACGAAATAGCGACAAATCGGCAGTCGCGATTTCCAACTAATGCACGACCCGCGACTGCCGAAATCGCTTTGGGGAGTGAGATACTCATGGCCAGACAAGTGCGACGTATTGTTACCGGTCATAACGCGGAGGGCCGCTCGATAATCATCGCGGATGAACAGTTGCCAGCGCAGCCTGCTCCTGGCGTTCCGTTGCGGGTCGGCCTGTGGCTTACCGACCGCGCGCCCGCGTCGAACCGAGGCAACGAAAACCCTGTTCCCGACGGCGTAATCGAAAAGACCCCGCCGGAGCATCGCGGCGGTAGTGTCTTTAGAATCGTCGAATTTCTTCCGGATAAAGATCGGCACCAAAGCCCGCAAGACATGGTGAGGCGCGGGATGGAGGTCACGCCGGATCGGACCGCCCGCCATCCCGGGTTCCATCGGACCAACACCGTCGACTACGCGCTGTGCCTCGAAGGCGAGATCTGGGCGCTGCTGGATGAGGAAGAGACGCTGATGCGCGCGGGCGATGTGATGATACAGCGCGGGACCTATCACGCATGGGCGAACCGCAGCGACCGACCGGCAGTGGTAGCCTTCATTTTGATCGATGCCGACCCGGCGTGATCGCCGGTTGACGCGTCCAACATCTATTCGCCTGGCGAATGTGCTTGGCCGCTAGCGTCCTTGGATATCCCGCGCTCGCGTCCGTCGAATTTCAGGGCGCTGACTCTCTGCGCGCTGCTAATCGTCATCGCCATAACCTACGCTGCAACCGCCGCCGCTGAAGACGTCGGTGTCTGCGGCCCGTTTGGAAATCCTCCGGCCAGGTTGATTGGGCCCGTCAAGCCGGACTGCGGAATCGGCGAGCTGCTCGGGCCATGGAAGGACGGGAACGGCACCGACCGTTACGCCTGCCTTTATAAGTCGAAATCGGCCGGCGCACACATCAAGCTTCCACTGCTCATCTATCTCCATCCTTCAGAGTTCCAGGCGAACACGATCACGCGGACCGATCTGCTGAATTTTCAGAACAGCTACGTGCTGAGCGGCGATCCAAAGCGCCCCGGATTCAACCTGCTCGCGCCCCAGGGACGCAAAACGGTCCATCGTTACCCGCTGGGCGACCGCGGCGGCACCGGATGGGACAATTGGTATCGCCAATTCAACCCGGCGGGCGAGGTCAAGGTTGGCGATGCCGTCTTTCCGGAAAACCCCGATGCGGCGGCGATCGATCACTTTGTCGCGCAGCAGGTTGCTGCCGGCGAGGTCGATACTGATCGCATCTACGTCACCGGATGGTCGAACGGCGCGGCGATGGCGTCGCTCTATGCGCTTAATCGCTCCGGCGTAGCGGCCGCCGCGGTCTACTCCGCGCCGGATCCCTTTGACGCGTTCGATGATCCATGCGCGCAGATGCCCGTTACAGTGGATTCGGCAAGCAGCGCGGAGATTCGAATCTTGAATCCGCGCGTTCCGACGCTGCACCTGCACAACGCCTGCGATGTGGCGGGCATCTGTCCGAACGGCGAGAAATTGGCGGCCGACCTGAGAGCCGCCGGTATCAAGGTGCGCGACGTGATAATCGACGCGTCGCGCCGGCGCGTCCGTACCTGTGTCGCATACTGCGGCTCAAATCCGAATGGCGAGCTCAGTATCCTGCGCCATCCAGTGGGATATTATCTCGGCCTGCGCCATCATGATCGCTGGCCGGCGGAATGGAATCGCTATCTGCTGGATTTTTTGAGGCGCAATTCACTGAATGCCGGCGTGAAGAGAACTCCCAACGAAGTCAGTATGTCACGCGACGATCGAAATTAAGTCGGCCCAGAAGTCAGCCCGATTCCTCAACCCGCCCTCAGCAGCCAAGCGAGCTATTGCGGTGAAAGGGTCGAGCGATCTGCCTTGCCATATCGACCCAACACTCCTATAACGCCTCTATATAGGCTGTTTATGGACGTGCGCTCTAGAGTTTAAAAAGGTCTTTGATTAGCGCAAGTTTGACGGCACTCGACCTGTGAACCCCGCACCAGCCGCGAGTTTAGTAGTATGCGGCGGCGGAAAAAAGGAGACACGCGATGGGAGCCAACAACGGCGCTGACGGTCGTGTAGATCTCGATCGCGGGCTCATCAGCCGGCGAATCTTCGTCGACGATGATGTGTATCGCTCCGAACTCGAGAACCTTTTTCCCCGTGCCTGGCTGTTCCTCGGACATGAGTCGCAAATCCCGAACCCGGGCGATTTTCTAACCACCTATATGGGTCAAGATCCGGTGCTTCTCTGGCGCGATAGCAAGTCGCGCATCGGCGCTTATCTGAACTCGTGCCGGCATCGCGGGGTCAAGCTATGCCGCACCGACTGCGGCAATGCCAACGCCTTAACTTGCAGGTATCACGGCTGGACCTACAATAATCAGGGCCAACTGACCGGGGTTCCGTTAATGCGAGAGGCTTACGATGGCGAATTGGAGCGTGCGAAGTGGGGTCTGGTAGAAGTTCCCAAAGTGTCCAACTACGGCGGATTCATCTTCGGCTGTTGGGATGCGGGTGCGCCTGCCCTGGATGACTACCTCGGAGAATTGCGCTGGTATCTCGACATTCTGATCGAGCGGCCGCTCGGCGGTTTTGAGGTGGTGCTGGGACCGCAGCGCTACACCATCAATTGCAACTGGAAACTTCACGTCGACAATTTCAGCGGCGACACCTACCACATCCCGGTCGGGCATGGCAGTTGGCCACGAGTAGGATTGCCGCTTCCCGGCAATAATCCGGACTGGACCATGCGCGACATTTATACCGTAAGCTTCGAGCGCGGCCACTCGATGCTGTTTCTACGTCTCAAGGACGAAGCCTACGAAGAAGACCTCGCGTTCGCGGCGTCGGCCGGTCCGGAGGTGGTGGATTATGTGAAGGAATGCCGTGCGCGCCTGGCGGCGCGTCTTACGGAAAAGCAGGCGCGTATCTACACCTTGGCCTTCGGCAATATCTTTCCCAATCTATCGATCTTCAATGGCAGCGCGCTGCAGCCGCTCGGACTGTATCTTTGGGTGCCGCGCGGTCCGCAGGTCAGCGAGGGCTGGCAATGGTGCGCCGTCGACAGCGCCGCTCCGCCGCTGGTCAAGGAGTTTGCGCAACAAGGATTCATGCGCGGCCAGTCCGCCTACGGCTTCCTCGGCCAGGATGACGCGGATCATTTCGAGCGTCTGACAGAGCCGGCTTTGGGTGCGATCGCCAAACGTTATCCCTTTAACTACCAGATGGGTTTGCGGCGCCACGATGGCCTCACCATGGAAGGATATCCGGGCAAGTTCGTGCCGTACTTGTCCGAATACGGACAGCGTAATTTCTACAGCCACTGGGCTGAGCTGACCGAAGTGCCAACCCCAAAGGCGTGACATCGATTCACTCTTGCCAGTGAGGCTTGAGCACGACAATGGTTCACAGCGATCTCCAGCAGGACGTTGAACAGTTCTACTATCGAGAAGCCGAGCTTCTCGATTCGCGGCGTTTTTATGAATGGTTGGATCTCTTTACGGAGGACAGCACCTACTCAGTCGCCAGCCGGTTAAATATGGGGAGCGGCGCGGTCGAGAATCCTCCGCCTGAGCCGAAGGTGATCTACCATGCGCGCGACGACAAGCATTTCCTGATCTTGCGGGTTAAGCGCCTCGATACGGGATTTGCCCACGTCGAGGAGCCTCCATCTTTCACCCGTCGGATCATCGGCAATGTTCAGATCGAGAGCGAGAATCGTGACGACAGCCGTTATGTAGTTTCTGCGAATATTTTGGTCGTGCAGTTCAGAGATAATTCGTCCACGACTTTCGCCGGCCGACGGCGCGACGACCTGCGCAAAGTGGATGACCAGTGGCGCATCTTATCCAGGACGGTAATCCTCGACTATATCAATCTGCCGAGAGTAATTTCGATCCTGTTCTAGCGCTGACACGACGATCTTCGACGGTCACGCTACATCTAAACGGTTGACGACCCGAAAAACTCCAGCACCGAATTATTAAAGATTTCCGGGCGCTCAATTTGAACCCAATGGCCGCAGTTCTCCACAATTTCAAGTCTCGCGTTCGGTAACTGCGGCAACAACTTCTGAGCGAGCTCCACCGGGATTATCCGGTCCTCACGACCCCACAGCAAAAGTACCGGCTGCTTTATCTCCGGCAGGAAACCTTGCACTCGGTCCCACATGGAAGAGCCACCTTCCGGGCTCGAGATAAACGCTGAAAACGCGTCGCGGGCGTCGGGTAACTGCGCTAATCGAAAGCGCCGCTCAACGATTTCGTCCGTAATCAGCGATGGATCGAAACACAGCGTTCTCAAGGATTCACGGATGCCCTCGCGGCTGTATGCCTCGGCGATAGCGGTGAGGCGATTCAGGCCGGCCGATTCCCTACCATGCGGCGCACCCGGACCGCCCATGACAACCAGCGCCGCGACCCGATCTTTGAGGTCGTTTGCGATGGCAAGGGCCAAACTAGCTCCGAGCGCATTGCCGATCAGGAAGACCCGAGACAGGCAAAGCGCATCGATGAAATCTTCAACATGCCGAATTTTTGCGGCGATCGTATGGCAACCTTTTGGCTTGTCAGTTTCGCCCGACCCAACGATCTCGGGCGCGTAGACACTGAACCCGGCATTAGCTAGTACATCGAGATTCTTATGCCAGTTTTCCCGAGCGGAAACTCCCAACGCACCGCCATGTAGCAAAATTATCGCGGCACCATTCCCGTTAGTCAGATAGTGCGTCCTGATGCCGCCGACGTTAATCCATCTATCCAAAAACGTTTCGGCCATAGCCGCTTTCCTTGATAGAGTTTCTAGGATACGGAGCTCGGCGCCGTGAGCGGCGGACCCGATTCAATTTGCCGCTGAAACCGGGCCTGCTCAACACTCAGCGGGAGACATCCCAGGGAAATCGCGCCGCCTGCTATCAGCATAACGATAAAGAGAAGAAACGCGTCCTGATAACCATGCGTTACATCGAAAATCCAGCCGGTCACGACCGGCCCAATCGAGGCGCCGCTCGTCACGAAAAGAAACAAAATGCCGGAGATCGATCCGTAACGCTTGAGCCCTAGAGACTCAGCAGTTACCAAGGGGCAAAGCGCGAGCTGAGACTCAAAGGTGAAACCGAACAGCCCAGCGAACAACAACAGCAGGAGTGGACTTTGCGCGCCCAGCGCCAGCAGAATTCCAAAGGCCTCCAGCAGATAATCGATTAGCAATGCAGTGCGGCTGCCGACTCGATCCGCCAGAATTCCAAACCCGATTTTTCCTACTGAGGCGCACAGGAAAATCATACTCATAGTCAAAGCGGCGACCGAGGGTTTGTACCCGACGCCGATCAGATCCACGATCACGTGCACCACCATCGAGCCCGCGACGAAAGCATAAATGAAATACGCAATTGAAAGCAGCCAAAAGGATCGCGTTCTCAGGGCCTCGCCAAGCTCGAGGCCAGCGATCGGTGGCGCCATGCGGGCGGTATCGTGATGCGCTTCTTCCGCCGGTGGTTTTCCGCGCACGACGAAAATTAGCAGCGGCAGCAAAATCAAAAAAATCGGTGCCGCCACTACTTCATATCCGAAGCGCCATCCGCGAGCCCCAATTGCGTGATCGATCACCGGCACCAGGACCATTCCTCCAAACGAGGTCCCCATCATGGTCACGCCCATCGCCAAGCCGCGTCGCTCGCCGAACCAATTGGCGACCACCACCGAACACGTCATCATCGTGCAGCCGCCGACACCGATACCGAGTATCAGATAACAAAGAATGAAGGTTGCGTAGGAATTAGTCTGACTGGCGCCGATAAATGCCAATCCGGCCAATACCGCTGAGACCGAAAGGACGATCGCCGGCTCGATTCGGTCGAGCAACCATCCGGCGAATAGTCCTGACAATCCGGCAGCCGACGCAGTTGCGGTGAAAGCCAGGGACAGCGCAGTTCGGCTCCATCCGAAATGGTGTAGAAGGTGAGGAACGAAAACCCCGAAGCTTTCGACTGAAGCACCGAAAACCAGGAACAACGACATGAACAGGCTAAGAACGATGAACCATCCGCGCAATTCCCGTCTTGTCATGTCCGCACCCCTTGGCCCGGAGTTGATCTCCGAGTCGCATGCGGCGCTGAGGTCTCGCCGCTCAATATTGTTTGCGGAATTGGCGATTCGCTTCCAAAGCCCACCTAACGCCTTAAGGCGGCGCCGTCAAGCGGACGAAAGACCGGGCCAAGACCGTGCGCGGCAGTTCGAAACGGTGAGCGATCATGATGAATATATATTCGTTCTGAGGCGATCGCGTAGCACTAGTTGCTCAATGTACGCGCGCGACCTGTCCTAGATCGCAGTCACGCACACTCCGATAACGCGACTAAACCGGGGAGCTGATCCGCAGACCTAACTTATAGGCTGTTCGCTCGAGCCTGGGGCAACTGACTAAGGCTGATTGTTGGAGGTCAGTTAAACTTCTTGGAATGCTATTCGCGATCCGTCGCGCGTCGCCAAAAACCCGCTTCTTCAGGATGGTCGTTGAAGATCCAGACCTGATGCCTCGAATATCGTGATGCGACTCAAGATCGAAAGAATTCGTGCAACGCAGCCAGCACCTCCGGTTCGACCAGGGAAGCTAGGTGGCCGATGCCGGTAACTTCGACGAGCCTGGCGTTCCTCGCGACGCTACACATTCGCTGAGCTGTCGCGAGTGGAAGCACCTCGCTGTCGCCGCCGCGCACGATCAGGATCGGTATCGTTAGTCCCTCGAATTGCGGCCAGAGGTCGAGCTGACGAATCGGCGTCTGGCCGGGCGCGGTTCCTCTCAAAGCCGGATCGGTTTTCCATATGAGCCGCCCGGTGGGCGTCGGTTTGACGCTCCAGCGCGCTGCCTCGGTCAAGAGCGCGCCCGTATAACCAGCCAGTCCCGTCATCGAGGGATTGTCTCGGTAAAAACGGACCACGGCGTCGAGATCCTCAAACTCGCTCGGCGTATCAGCGACGTTGCGGTTGATGCGCTCCGTGACCGCTGGGTCGAGGCTCGGGGCGATGTCGTTCAGTACAAGCCGCTCCACTTGCTCGGGATGGTTAGCCGCGTACAGGATCGAAATTCTCCCGCCCATCGAGTTGCCGATCAGGCTCATGCGCCGGATCGAGAGTGCCTCGATTAACGCCGCCAGGTCTTCTACATAGTTCGGGATGTTATAGCCCTGCGCCGGCCCCCATTGGCTCTCGCCGCGCCCCCGGATGTCGAGCGCGATAACTCGATAACTGGGCGCCAGGTGTTGAGCCAGCGCATCGAAGTCGTGCGCGTTGTTAGTGAGGCCGTGGATGCAGACGACCACTGGACCGGCCGGGGTACCGGCTTCCAGATAGTGAAGTCGCAGGCCCCGGATCGTGATGAACTTGTCGGTGGGTGGCATCTGGTTCGTGTCGGCTCGGCGCGAAGATCGCTAGGAGCGAGCCGCCTGCAAGCGGTCGTTGACATTCCCGGCCTGGCGGCGCGACTCCTGAGCGGCGCGGCCATTTTCGAGATCGCGCGCATAGCGCAGGACATAATCGCGCCACGCGATCTGGAAGCGATCAGGCTCGTACAGACGAGTGGGGCTATTCCAGTTGCCCTGATGACGCTTGGCGAAGTCCTCGGAATTGCCGACCATCGAAATATCCTGGCGGTTGAAACGAATCATCCCAGCGGGTCGACCCCACGCGTGATAACGCCACAAAAACCAGGCGCGTTCAAGCGCGGTTTTCGGGAAGCCGCAGGCGATTTGGAAATAGTTGTAATGGTCGGGGTCGATCTGCACGAACCATTCGTAGTAGAGCGCGCCGTTGATCGGGAAGTGGGTCACGCGCGTGATCCCAGGCAGACGCATCGAGACCTTAGCCGCGATTCCGAACTGCGGCGACATATCCTCGCGCAGCAGGTTCCAGGCTGATCCGGGCGGCGGCCAGGTGCCGAGGCCCGGATATTCAGCCGACATCTGAATTTCGTTGCAATACTCACAGAGCCAGGGGCCGCAGTCGGACTCCTCGAGCCGCGCTTCGATGCCCTTTGCGATACCAGGATAATTGCGCACCCGCATGTACATGGAGCTGCGATGCAACATCAGGGCATGGCCGAGCCCCGGGTTTTCGACGTGCCATCGCCAGTTGCCATAGGTCAAACGCCGCACGACTTTAATCACGGTCGCCTGCCGCAAAAGCTCCGGGATATCCGCTTCGGGAGCCACCGGCGCCTGCTTGCCCATCCAGATCCAGAGAATCCCTTGGCACTCGGTAACCGGATAGGTACGAACCGTGACCTTATTGACCACCCCGCTGCCGGGCCCCGCCGTGAGTGCGCCTACGCATCTTCCACTGGGCACGTCGAAGGTCCAGCCGTGATATGCGCAAGTGATCGTCTTGGTGCCTGGAAATTGGCAAGTGCCGAGCGAAAGCCGGGTCCCGCGATGCGGGCATTCGTCGGCCAGAGCGTAGATTTTGCCGGCGCGCCGCATGAAAGCGATCGGGTCACCCATGATAGTCATCGCCAGCGGCTTCTCGCCGATCTCCCGCGCCAGGCATGCCGGATACCAGTACTCTCGAAAGCCCATCACCGGTGCGATCTCATCATAGCCGCGGGCAGTTTCCCCGTTTCGATCATCCAAGTTCCGATCATCCAATGTATTCACCACGATTTCTCCCGTTTGAAATCTCGGCCCGACTTCCCACCGCAGGCAATTGCGATTTTCAATCCTTGCGTTTCCTAGCGGGTCGTTCCCGATCCTTCAGTTCGTCCACGGGTACGCCGTATCTGCGTTCCTTCATGAGTGCGATGTGCTGTTCCGTGGTTATCCCGCTCCATTTGCCTGGCGACCATGGCCAATACTTGGCGCGCGCGCCGCCATCGAGCGGCATGTCGACTCCGGTTAGAAACGATGAGGCGTCGGAGGCGAGGAATACCACCACATTCGCGATATCGATGGCGGTGCAGAAACGTCCCAGCGGTATACCCTGCAAAAAATCGTCGGCGGAAAGATTATAAGGCCCGTGAATTCGCGGATTCAGCCATTCGATCGGATAGGTCCACAGCAGATGTTCGTTGAAGGTCGGACTGATCGTGTTGACCCGGATTCGGTAGCGCGCAAGTTCCATCGCGGCCGCACGCGAGTAGTTAAGCAATCCGCCTTTGGCGGCGCTGTAACCGGAGTTGCCCGCCTCGCCCTGATGCCCTGCATCCGAGATGATGTGGATAAGCGAGCCCTCGACGCTATGTTCCTGCATCGAGCGCGCCACGTGCTTGGTGGTCAACATTCCGCCGGTGAGGTAACCCTTGAGCTGCCGTTCCCAGTCGTGAAGATTGAAATCCAGCACCTCGTCCCGATATTGGTTGCCGACCAGGTTGAGCATGATGTCAATCTTGCCGTAGTGGCTGACGGCTTTATCAACCAGGCCAGCGACCTCACTCTCGACCGAGGAATCGCCGACCAGAGCAATCGCTTCGTAGCCGCGCCCGTTCAAAAATTCGCGGGCTTCCTCCGCCGCGAGCGTGCGGATATCGCACAATGCCAGACGTGCCCCCTGGCGAGCCAGAAAATGAGCGCACGTACCGCCGATATTCGGACTGACGCCAAAGACAATCGCAACTTTCCCATCGAGCCGCGCGTAACCATTTTCTACCGCCGCCATCGCTCTAGCGCACCTCGAAAATCGTGGTCACAAAATTATCGTTGCATATCCAGGTCGGACAGAAGTCCGCATGGCGGACCGAAGCCTGAATCTCGCTCATCGCACCAGCCAGCACGATCGTAACCAGCATCTCCCATTGGGCATGCTGTTCCATTTCGTCGAAGGTCCAGGTTTCACTCCAGTTGTCGAAGTGGCCGCGCCGCCATTGCTCGAACCGCGCGCGATCAGCCTCGACATCGGGATGCAGCCGTTCCAGATCCCACGCCGAATCATTCGCATGCGACCAGTCAACGCCGGCTACCAGAGCGACGCGCCACGGGCTGCTCCGCATGCTGATAGCGATCTGCCGGCCGAGGCGAAAAGCGTCCCGCGGAGTTAGCGGCGGGTTGGGATTGTTCTTGTCCCAGGGCGAAAGACCCTCGTTGTTGCGTTGCCGATCGAAACGGAACGGATCGATTCCGATTGGAACGATCGGGGTCGCGAATTTTCGCTGATCGAAATCGAGATGCACCGCGCTCGCGAGAGCATTATGCCCCAGGCCATTGGAATGGAGCGGCTCATCCACGACGCGCGATTTGATTCCCGCCTGCTCCAAGCTCCGCGCGAGATGCAACGCGGCGGGCCGGTGTCCTTTCAGGACATCGAACCGATCGGGATCTTCTTCAAAATAGTTCGCCCGGAAGAAACCCCACAAGCAGTAGAGCTGCGCACGGACGTGTTCGTGCGCGGAGATCCAGAACTGGGGCCGCTCGGCATTGGCGAACGTTTCGCCACTGTCGCGATACAGAAGCAGAATCACGTCAGGCGCGAAACCATCGAGTTGCTTGCGCAGCAATCTGAACTGCTCAATTTCGTGCTGTTGAGCGACCTTGCCTGCCGTGAATCCCTGGTCCGAGTCGCCGCCCCATTCGCGGCGCATCGCCTCGGGCCAGTTCCGCGGGTCGCGAAGATGCGGCCGCGTTGCCCATCCGGCTCCGAGATTTGCTTGCACAACCCACGGCATGTAGCGCGGCTTCATACGCAGGAACGGGAAATCCGAAACTGTGAGCCCGAGAATTTCTGCCATTGCCGCAGTAACAGCCTTTCAAGCGCATTGCCGAGGCTCAGCAAGGCGCGTCGCGCCACACCGAAGATCCGCTCGGATTACCGGTCGAGTTATGTCCCGAGCTCCTCAGCCTGGCTCGGCCAACGCCTCAAAAGCCGGCACCTTTTCCTGCGTCGACACTACTGACGGCTTGACAAAAAAGTCAAGCGCGTGTTTCAAGAGTATGTTCTAAACACATGTGTGAACCATGGCTTTGGTAACCGAGAAACAAGTCAGCGACGATACCAGCCAGCGCCTGCTTCAGGCCGCCGGCGAGGTTTTCGCTGAGTACGGTTTCCGCGCCGCGACCGTGCGCGAAATCTGCGAACGTGCGGGCGCCAACGTCGCCGCAGTCAACTACCATTTCCGCGACAAAGAGACGCTCTATGGAGAAGTGATCCGATACGCGAGCAGACGCGTGGCCGAGACCTACCCATTCGATCCTGAACCGAAAGGCGCCAACCCAGAATTGCGTCTGCGCACGCTGGTACGAAACTACTTGATGCGGTTCTTCGATCGGAATTTGGCATGGTATGGCAAGCTCATCTGCCGGGAACTAAGCGAGCCCACCAATTTTTTTGAGCAGATCGTGGAGAGCGATGTTCGCCATTACGCGGAGCAATTGATCGAAATCGTGAGAGAATTCGTCGGCAACGATATAAGTGACGAGCAAATCAGGATGTGCAGCAACAGCGTCGCCGGCCAGTGCCTATTGTATCCATATACAAG
>DATJRJ010000091.1:0-5785 GCA_035504735.1 Binataceae bacterium (SeqCode) | reverse complement strand
GTTGCACGTCAATATTGGAAGATTCGCGGCGAGGGTTCGCGCTACAAGATAATCTCTCGGTGGGGTTCCTACCACGGATGCCATTTCGGGACGCTCTCCGCATCGGGTTACACGTTCAGAAGAACTGGCGCCGAACCACTGGTTCCGGGCTTTCTACATACAAACCCACCGCAATGTCTTTTCTGTCCTTACAAATGCTACCCGCAGTGCACGTTGCAATGCGCTGACGAGTTGGAAGCATTGATTCAAAGGGAGGGGCCAGACACGATAGCGGCGTGGATCGGCGATCTCGTGATCACGGCCTTGGGGCCGGCTCCAGCGCCGCCGGATTATCCGAAACGGATTCGCGAAATTTGCGACAAATACGGCATCTTGATGATTGTCGACGAAGTGATCACAGGCTGGGGTCGTATGGGCACCTGGACCGCTTCTGAGCTTTACGGTGTTGTCCCGGATATTTTGACCCTGGCTAAAGGATTGTCGGCTCTTTATCTTCCGCTCGCTGCAACAGTGGTAAAGGAAGAAATTGCGAATGCATTTTCGGAAGACTTGTTGCAACACGTTTACACGAGTGCCGGCAGTCCGGTCGCCTGCGCTGCAGGTCTCGCGGTGATAGATTACATCGAAGAGAATGAGCTTCTAGCTCGAGTACAAGAAAAGGCCAAAGTCGTACAGCAGCAATGCTCAGCGATAAAAGATGAATTTTGCTGCGTGGGGGAAACGTATGCGATCGGGCTCGAGTTCGGCTTTCAATTAGTTGCTGATCAAAAATCGTTGGCCCGAATTCGTGACCGTGAAAAGCTCGGCCGCGTACTGCTCGAGGCGAGTATCAAAGAGGGCGTACTACTCGCGGTGTTCGAAGACTGCATTATTTGCGCGCCCTCGCTGACAATAAGCGATCAGGAGCTCGATCGGATCTTTGGCGCGATTAAAAGAGGTCTCCGTGAGGTCACCGGCGTATTGCCATCTCTTCTATGAGCGTTGGGCAGAGCGCCTGTGGTTAAAATCGCAACGCGAGCCTTCGACGAAACGGAGGAAGTCCTCCGCATATTGCTCAAGGCGATCGAAAGGTCGATGGCCGAGCTTCTGCGCGTATAGCTTAACGACCGTCTCCCAAGGAACGCCCATGATGTCTGCGCCTCCGTAAGTCACGGCGCAAACCTCGACAGCGATGCGCCAAAGGCCAAAGTTCTACTCATAGCCACCAGGCCACCGCCCACGTTTCCGCCTACGGACTTCGCAACCTTCTCAACCTGCTAATCTGCCGTTGGGCGCAAAACTCCCGACTCGGGTCGCCTCATGATCCATATTGAGCTTCTCCGGTCGGAAGCCGATCTTCTTCCTTTTAGTTACTGGGTTATGACCAGCTCGGATCGCATACAGTTCCGAAAGAGTCCGTGGTCCTTCGGGTGGGGCTTCGCAGCAGGCGCTGCGCAGCCAGGCCGCAGCATCATCGGTTTCGAAGCGGCGGAAATCAATTTCCGAGAGGCAGCGGCCGTGCCGCCGAATCGCTGGATTCAGCTTGCCCAGATCCTCATTTGTCGTAACCAGGATCAGGATTTTGGTCCCCTGACCCAGTATCCCGTCGGACAGGTTCAGCAAGCGCGACAACCCCTGGCCGATCTGAGCCTTCGCGTCCATCGCCATCATTTCTCCGCTGTCTTCGACGATCAGTAGCCTCCATTTTCCTTTGCTCTGGTCGTCTTCGAAGAGGTAGTGACCTTCGAATCGGTTAAGCGCGACCTCCGTCAGATAGCTTCCGCTACTGAACAGTTGCTCAGGGTCGATTACGTATTCGAAGTGGCACCATTCTTTCCACGCCCACGAGAGCGCGCGAATCGCGAAGGTCTTTCCGGTTCCCGGTTGGCCATGCCAGAGCAGCAATCGTCCATTGCTTTTCGCGGGCCTGAACCCTTCCATCAGCGCCGCCAGCCCGGTCCTCGTTTCTCCCGCGTAATTCGAGGCAATTTCGCTCCAGCGCACAACTTCGATTTGGCGCATCGTTATCTCGGGCGCGTCAGAACCGTGATGCCAGAAAGTGATCGGCAGGACGGTCTCTCCGCTGACCTTTTCACGCACCAGGAGTTTGTCGATTTCCGTGATGATCTTTCGCGCCATATCGAGATCGTTGCTGGCCACGGCGACATCGATTTCTTCATCGGAGTCCTGCTTGATGAGAGTGATTGCGTCGTCCTCGAGCCAACTCAGCAGGTGACTACGCCGATTGTCGTGCTCAGACCACAGGATCGAACGTCCTGCTATCGAGTCAGGCCGCAAACGCTCCCGCTTGCCCGCCAAATCATGCTCCATCAACACCTTGAAACCCTTTGCGACGACCATCGAGTGGAACGCGGTTGCCGCATATCCGTGATTTTCGCCTTCGATGTTCCAACGGATGGCTGCAGGAGGGTACCCGAGCCTTTCTTCCATTGAGCTATTCTCCTTACGCGTTTGCCTTGCATCTTACAGAACACTGCTGTCAACGGTTGTCATTACAGTCGAGTAGAAGGTAACCGATGCCCAATGAACGCAGACGAGCGACCTATCCCGCAGCACTCCGGCTGGCGCGCATCGCAATCGAACTCGGAGCACGGCCGTACGGTTGGAGCTTCCAAGGCATCCAGCGCGAGCTGGGAATTACGGAGCGCACCCTGCTGCGCTACGTACGTGCTTGCCGGGACGGACTTCGCGACTGGACGGGCAGACCAATCGTTGAAGTCGTGCAGCGCGGCTCGCGCCGCTGGCTTCGACTAAGTTCCTCCGCGGGATCGCCGGACTCGAATCAGTATCGCGCCGCTTCCCTTTACTTCACGCTGACACTGCTGAGGTTTCTCGAAGGCACTGTGATGAAAGAAAGCGTCGAGGACCTCTGGGATCGAAGCTTCAAGAATTTGCCGGTGCACGAACAAGAGCGCCTCAAGGATTTTGATCGTAAGTTTTACACGGTTCCATACGCGTCGAAGGACTACCACGACTACGACGATCAACTGGATGTGATCCTCCGCGCCCTAATCGGCCAGAACACGATCCGTGTCGATTATGCGGGGCTTTCCGGAGAGGGGAAGCAGCACGATTTCGATCCTTATACGTTGGTCGCCTACCGGGGTGGCCTCTACGTCATCGGCCTGACTCGCCTCTATCGGACGATCATCTATCTCGCGATCGACCGCATTCGGAAAGTTGAATTTGTTCTGGATCGAGACAGGAACCGGGTCCGGTTCACCTACCCCAAAAGCTACGATCCGCAGAAGCATCTAGACGGAACCTTCGGGCTTATCGACGGACCAGAAACGGACGTCGAACTCCTCCTGCTCGCTAACACAGAAGCGTATCTGCGCTCACGCCTGATCCATCCAACTCAGACATTCCGTAGGCGGCGCGACGGCCAGACCGTGCTGACGATGCGGGTTCGGGGAACAATCGAGTTGCGAAATTTCATCCTCAGCTTAGGCCCTTGGGTAAAGGTCCTCAAACCCGCTGGGCTTCGCAAGGAAGTCGGCGAACTAGCCGCAGAGATGGCCGCTCTCTACAGCGGCCGCCGAAATTGACCAGCGTATTTCGGCTGGCATTTCTACCGGAGTGCAGTGGGAGCTAGCAAAATCGCGCTGGGATATGAAACCCATCGCGGCCTGGAACCCGAGGAGTAGCCAGATGAATAAAACTAAGTCTCACCGATTCGCCTCAGGTCGAGGCCTGCACCAGAAATGCTGACCCCGCCAAGAAAAGCCGGCGCGAAAAATCGCTAACGGCAACCGCAAGTTCGAATTCACTTCGCTCCGCCAGTCAGGCTTCCATTTTGGGGATTCTCCGGAGAAGCCCCCGAAATTCGTGTGTGCGCGGCTTTCTGCACTCGCAAGCGCGCAATCCGACACGACGCGATCACCCGCATCGTTCGATTCAGCGTGCGGCGCGCTTCTCGGCCTCGGCCAGCCGACGTTCGAGGAACCGTCGTTCCGGGTTATTCTGCGCCAGCGCGAGTGCGTTCCGGTAAACGGCGGCCGCCTCGGACCATCGTTCCATCCGTCTCAGCAGATCGGCGCGCGCCGCCGGCAACAGATGATAACCGCGAAGCTCGCCGTCGGCCTCGATCGCGTCGATGAGCTCCAATCCCTGCTCCGGGCCGTATGCCATCGCTACCGCTACCGCGCGATTCAGCGCGATTACTGGCGACGGCCGCAGGCTCAGCAGGTACGCGTAGAGCCTGGCAATCTCGCGCCAATCGGTATCGGCGGCGCGTCGGGCCCGTGCGTGCACTGCCGCGATCGCCGCCTGCACCGCGTAGGGACCCGGCAGGCGAGCCCTAGTCAGCCCAATCTCGACCAGCTTCAGTCCTTCCTCGATCTGACCGCGGTTCCATCGACTGCGATCCTGATCCTCGAGCAGCGCCACCTCGCCAGCCGCGTCGAGCCGCGTGTCACGCCGCGCGTCATGGAGCAGCATCAACGCGAGCAGTCCGGCAACCTCTGCATCGTCGGGCATCAGTTCGCGCAACACCCGTCCCAATCGAATCGCCTCGACGCAAAGATCGCGGCGCACCAGCGGATCGCCGGCGGTGGCGGAATAACCTTCATTGAAAACCAGGTAGAGGACGGCCAGCACGGCCTCGAGGCGCTTGGCCAATCGATCGCCCGACGGCACCTCGTATGGGATGCGCGCGGCGCGAATCTTGCGCTGCGCGCGCACCAGCCGCTGCGCCATCGTCGCTCCCGGGACCAGGAAGGCGCGCGCGATCTCGTCGGTTGCGAGGCCGCACAGTGTACGCAGCGAGAGCGCGACCTGTGCTTCAAGCGCCAGCGCCGGATGACAGCAAGTGAAGATGAGCCGCAGGCGCTCGTCGGGCACTGCACTGTCATCCTCGGGTTCCTCGGGATTCATCCGCTCCTCGACCGAGCGCAGGATCTCATCGCGCCGCGAATCGAACGCCGTCTGCCTGCGTATCCGATCGATCGCCTTATGGCGCGCGGTCGTGATCAGCCAGGCCCGTGGATTCGCCGGGATGCCGTCGCGCGGCCATTGCTCGAGCGCGACGCCGAACGCCTCCTGCGCGGCATCTTCGGCGAGCGCGAAATCGCCGAGCACATAGATGAGCCGCGCGAGGATGTGTCCGTAATCGGCGCGATAGACCTGCTCGATGGCCGTGCGCTCCATGGACCGCCCCGCTGCGAGATTATCTACGGGGCGGCCACGAAGCCAACGGACAGCTTACATTTTGCGAACCGGCCGTACTTCGATACCGCCGAAACGCGCCGACGGGATGCGGCTCGCGACCTCCGCTGCTTCATCGAGATCCTTTGCCTCCACGATGTAGTAGCCGGCAAGCTGCTCCTTGGTCTCCGCGAACGGGCCATCGGTCAATAGCGTCTTGCCATTGCGGACCCGGACCGTGGTGGCGGTCGCCGGCGACTCGAGCGCCTCGCCCGCCTTGAACGTGCCGTTTCGCACGATTCCCTGGGTGAAGGCGCCGAACTCCTCATGGAGCCGGCCCATCTCTTCGGCGCTCATCTTCAACTCCGGCTGGTAGATCAAAAGCATGTACTGCATGGTAGCCCTCCTGTTGGATGCCCGGGATTTCCGGGTTTTCATACCTTAGTCGAACGGTGAGCCCCCGGATCGACAGCGGCAGTGAAAATTTTGTCAGTTGATCTGTGAATCCGCGTAGTGCGGCTTGCAGTCCAATTCCGCAGCAAGTTGGCGGATTTGATCTTCCGCTGGTTCGGCTCAATAAGCTCGGGCCGCGCGAAGTTCCGGCTGGGACACGCCCTCGTTCAAACTAGAATGCTTCCGA
>DATJRJ010000090.1:0-15885 GCA_035504735.1 Binataceae bacterium (SeqCode) | reverse complement strand
TCCCGTTGCTTCCCTCGCCGCAGCATTCCTGCCGGCGCCGATCTCAGCGTTGCGCCGGCGAATCCGGCGCAGACCTCTGATGCCATCAGCTTCGCTCATAGAATTCGAGCCAGAGCCACTTCCACATTCGGCCAGGATTATCTCGAGGTGCGGGTAATCCTGCTGCTTAAGAGAGGCCAAGGTGGCGGCCGCACCCTTCTCCGAAACATTGTAGGCGAAACAAACGCTTACCAGTGGGAAGATCGATTGCGGTCGCGCGTTTCGTTCTGGGCGGTTGTGCGATTCAGCTTTCGAGCGATGCGAAAGACCGCCATGCCAATGCACCCATTTGCGCTCCGTATCGGCGAATGAAGCCGATGGGCGCGCCGAGAAGGCGCCCTCTTCAAGCGCACCGCGGATCCGTTCGGCTAGGACGTCGGGCCGCGGCTCGAAGCAAACGTTCTCTCGATCCGCGGGATCGATAATTTCCGGAATTCCTCCGACGTTGCTCGCCAGCAGGGGCACACCCGCGCCCACGCATTCCAGTACAGTGTTCGGGAAATTGTCGGCCAGCGACGCAATCAGGGCCAGCCGTCCGGTGCCACGGAGATACTCGATTGCCGCGCCCTGATATTTATTGGAGATAATACGCCATGGCACGGACCACTTCTTGGATCGGTCGCTGATATAACCGATACTCGAACGGCCATAGAGTTGGGTCTCTTTTCCCAGGAAGCTGACCTCAAATTTCCGATCGGGCTGTTCGGCGCACAGCTCATCAAGCGCATCGCAAAAAAGTTTGAGGCCCTTTCTAATCTCCAATCGTCCGAAGAATACTATTTCACGAATCTCATTTCTTCCTCGGCGCGGGTCAGGGTTTTCCGAAAGCAGGCCGTGGGGAAGAACGTAAGGTGCCACGTAAGTTCGTTGCGGTAGCTCCCAGCCATTCTGTTGCATCCAGCGTAAAAGATACTGACTGGGACTCACGACGACATCGGCGGCGGAAACACTCACGCGTTCCATGAAATCAATCTCTAGCTCACCGACATTGCGTATATAATCCTGGCTGCCCTCCTTTACCCAGAAGGTCGGGCCATGTGCACTGATCACAAAGGTTGAGTCACTAAAAGCGAGACCCTGGCGTTTTGCCAGCAAGCTATAAAAGCCCAGCCCCTGGCATTCCGGAAAGTGAATGATGTCGAACTCGCCCTGATGCTCCTTGAGCCACGCATACGTGTGATATGAAACACTGGAGGCCCAGGCAGCGTGAATTCGAGGCTCGTGAGCCATCGGCAGCGGAATCAAACGCATGCCCTTCTGCGTCCTGTAATAGTCAACCCAATCAATCATGTTGCCGTCGGTGGGATGGCATCCCAGCAGGAAAAGGATAGTCACGTCGTAGCCGGCCCGTTTCAGCGCATCGGCCAGGCTGGTGTAGGCGGTACCGATGCCAGCGTTACGAGATGGTCCCTCGATTTCCCACGTCGCAATGCAGACGCGTGGAAGGCGCGAACCATCGGCGACCTCGACCTTAGGCAATGGTGGAAACGTGGCAGTCACTATGACTTGTCCTCTCTTTGCTTAAGTTGGAGACAATCTAAGAGCTTCAGATTGTTGCCCTCACGGCAAAACCTAATCCTGAAACTGAGCGGGAAAGATACGAGTTTTTTTCAAGCGTTTCAAGAGATTTACGGGCGATTATTTGAAGATCTCGCCGCGAGATCCGGCGTTAATCAGATAGCGTCATCCTTGGGCGAATTCTGTACGTGCGGCCCATCGGGAGGCCGAGGTCGAGCTCGCACAGGCTCCGCTCCTTGGCGCTGGCGATGGGTTCCTGCGGCGCGTACGTCAAGGCGTGGGTGAGCATGACGTTGCGCATCGTAAACGGCAGCGGTCCCGGTGGCGTCATCAGCCGCCAAGCGTGCTTCATCGCGCTAATCCGGTCCAACTCGAAGATGTTCGCTTCCCGTCCAGCGCTTCGCTTCGGTATCATCACGCGGGCGGGCCGTGTGTAAAGTCGAATGGTGAGTAGTTTGTTCCGGATGCTCTCGTGGCATACTGTGGCGCGATGCTTGTTACCGTCGAGTGCTTGACAAAGATCTATGGCGGCTTCAAAGCGGTCGACGACGTATCATTCGTCGTCCAGCCGGGGGAAGTTGCCGGCCTTGTTGGTCCTAACGGGGCTGGCAAGACCACTATCATTCATATCTTGCTCGGCTTAATTTCGACCAATGCCGGCGCGGTACGGCTGTTCGGGAAAAGTCTGGATGCGGATCGCGAACAGATACTCCAAAGATTGAATTTCACCTCGCCATACATGGCATTCCCAGCCCGGTTAACGGTCCTTGAGAACTTGAGGGTCTTCGCCCTGATCTACAATGTTCGCAATCCGGCGCAGAAAATCATCGAACTGTTGGAGCGATTTGGCATTGAACACCTGAAGAACAAACCGATTTCACGGCTCTCCTCTGGAGAGACAACACGGGTTGGACTATGCAAGGCATTTCTGAATAACCCGGAACTACTTTTGCTCGACGAGCCTACTGCTTATCTAGATCTGCAGGTAGCGCGGCAGGTGAGAGACGTCCTGCTCGACTTGCAGCGGAGCCGTGGGACTACAATTCTATATACGTCGCACAACATGCATGAAGTCCAGCGGATGTGCAACCGAGTGATCTTTCTTAGCCATGGGAGAGTCATCGCAACCGGTACCCCGATCGAAATAACCCGTAAGATCTTAAAAGAGGACCGCGCCTCGCCCGCGCTTGACGAGGTCTTCATCCGCATCGCCGGGCGCGGGCCAGATGAAGCCATATCGAATTAGAGGTGTCATTCTGCGGCACGCCTACGAGGTGCGGCGCAACGCGAATCATATCACCTACATGGTGTACTGGCCGGTGGTGAACATTTTGGTCTGGGGATTTTTCACGCTCTATCTGCGGCACGGTGATCGCTTGCAGCCTGGAGTCATAAGTTGCCTGCTGGGAGCAGTCATCCTATGGGGATTGTTCAACGCCTTTCAGAGAGACATGGCGGTAGGATTTTTGGAAGAACTGTGGTCACGAAACCTGGTTAGTCTGTTCGCATCGCCCCTCAGCGTATCAGAATACGTGACGGGACTGATTATAGTAACTCTTTCCAAGGCGATGGTCGGCTTGCTCGTCGAGGCCTTGATCGCGGGACTTTGTTATCACTATAACATCCTTCCAACCCTGCCGGCATTGATTCCATTCATACTGAACCTAGCTTTGTTCGCACTTACGATGGGCATTGTGATCACTGGCCTAATCTTCCGCTACACGACCAAGTTCCAGGCCATGGCGTGGAGCTTCGCCGGCCTGCTCATGCCACTGTCGTGCGTATTCTATCCATTGAGCTCATTGCCGCGCTTCTTACGTCCACTAGCCTCGATACTGCCGACTACTCACTCATTTGAAGGTATGCGGCAGGTTATCGAAAGTAGAGGATTTTCCGGATCGCATTTCAAGTGGGGTCTCGAATTGAACTTGATTTATTTCATATTTGCGCTCTTTTTCTTTCGCTGGATGTTCGAGTCGGCGCGCGCGCGTGGGCTGCTGGTGAAAATGGAATAGACGTCGAAGCATTTGATTCCGCAACTCTAGAAAGACGAGTCGGTGGGGCGCCGATCAATAAGCAATCGTGCCTCTGGTCACGGAAATCTTGTGGAGCGGCTGCACGATGAAGGGAGACACGGTGATCGCGGGCCGCGAAGCGAGCTGACTCCAATCCGGTCGCGCTCGAAACCAATTCGGAGAAGACGCGCCTGATTCGGCCGTCGTCTGATCTCTCGGACCGCAACAGGCTTCCCAGAGGCGCTTGCTCTGATGCGTCAGCTCGATTGCGTGAGTGGCGTCCTCAATGGTGGGTCGAAGGCACTCACAGCCGGCACCTGCCCAACATATTTTTCCACTTCCACCAGCGTGCTCTGGGCACTTGGTCCTTGCGCGAGACTTGACGTTCCCTTGTCCAGAGTAAGGACGTTAGGATTGCCGTGCTTTTCGAGGCTGCCGATCAGGCCGGGGTGCTCCGGGTCATACCAGGCGCCGGTTGAGATTTGCACGACTCCTGGCCGCAGCGCGTCGGTCAATACCGCACCGGCCAGAATCGCGCCCCGGTCATTGAACACCCGAACCACCTCGCCGTTAGATATTCCGCGCGTGGCGGCATCCGCCGGATTGATCCGGATCGGTTCGCGCCCTGCGACCTTGCTTGCCTGGCTCACCCGTCCCATGTCCATCTGCGCGTGCAAGCGCGTGGCGGGTTGAGAGGTCAGGAGGTGAAGCGGATAACGCTGCGCCTGCCTGCCGCCCAGCCATTCCGCCGGTTCGAACCAGGCTGGATGGCCAAGGCAATCGTCGTAGCCAAATCCCGCGATGGTCTCGGAAAAGATTTCGATGCGTCCGGAAGGCGTGGGCAGCGGATAGCTATCTGGATCGCGCCGAAAATCCTCGAACAGGACGTACGGCCGCGGCTGGAGCGGCGTCTCGATATAGCCGCGCTCCCAGAACTCATCAAAGTCAGGCCATCGAATCTCGCGCTGCGCGGCGCGCTCGCGGGCGGTTTCATAGAGATGGCGCAGGAAATCCATTTCACTTCGTTGCTCAGTGAAGGCGTCACGGCAACCGAAGCGATCGGCAAGTTGCGCAAAAATATCGAATTCGTTGCGAGACTCGGCATGCGGCGCAAGCACCTGCTTCATCGCGATCATGAATCGATTGTGCGAATTCGCGGCGATATCGTTACGTTCCAAGGTGGTCGTGGTGGGCAGCACAATATCCGAGTGGCGCGCGGTCGCCGTCCACCAGGGCTCATGGACGATAATCGTTTCGGGCCGCCGCCACGCCGCAATCAGCCGATTGAGATCCTGATGATGATGAAACGGATTGCCGCCGCACCAGTACACCAGTCGCGCGTCCGGATAGGAAAGGCCCTGGCCGTTGTAGTCGAAGCGTTGATGCGGATTCAACAGCATGTCGGCGATGCGCGCGACGGGAATAAAGCTCTTGACCGGGTTCGAGCCGATCGGCAGCGCGGGCAGCGGCGAATTATTGTGCATCCCTGCCAGACCTTCCACGCTCCCATATCCGAAGGCCAGGCCAGTTCCCGGTAGACCCATCTGACCGAGCATTGCCGCCAACGCGATCGCCGCCCAAAACGGCTGCTCGCCATGGTCGGCGCGCTGCAGCGACCAGTTTGCGATCAGGAAGGTGCGTGAGCGCGCCATCCGGCGCGCAAGATTGACGATGGTCTCTGCGGGAATTTCGCTGAGAGCCGAGGCCCATCGCGAATCCTTCACGATGCCGTCGTGCACGCCCAGCAGATAATCGCGAAAATGCTCGAACCCGACGCAGTAACGAGCCAGGAAGCCTTCATCGTAAAGTCGCTCGGCGATCAGCGTGTGCGCCATCGCCAGCATCAGCGCCGTATCCGAATGGGGTCGCGGCGCGAGCCACTCGGCGCCGAGAAAATCGACGGCGTCGTCGCGAATCGGGCTGATGTTGCAGAACTCGACGCCCGCGACTTTTGCTCCACGCAGCCATTCCCGGGTCTTGTGCTCCGCGACTCCACCGTGAGTGACCTGGGTGTTGCGCAGCGGAACCCCGCCGAACATCACAACCAGTTGCGCGTGCTCGGCGATACTCTCCCAGCTGGTCCCGGGACCATCGATAATTTGCGCGCTGCCGACGATACGCCGGGCCAACACCGTACCAGCGGCATTGCTGTAGGTATCAACCGAGCGGGTGAAACCGCCGATCAGCACCAAGAAACGATGAAGCTGCGCGCGCGCACTGTGAAAACGTCCCGCGCTGCCCCAGCCGTACGAGCCCGCGAAGATCGACTCATTACCGTGAGTGCGGATCACCCGCTTGAGTTCGTCAGCCACCAGATCGAGCGCGCGTTGCCAGCTGACCGGGATGAATCGATCACGACCGCGCGCCTCGTTTGCCGCCCCCGGCCCGTGCTCGAGCCATCCTTCGCGTATCGCGGGCTGGGAAATCCGGCTGCGATGATGCACCGCGTCAGGAAGCGATCGAAGCATCGGGGAGGGATTGGGATCGGCGGGGAAGGGCCGAGCCTCGGCCAGCCGCCCATCTTTGATCACCGGGACAAACGCACCCCAATGAGAAACGTTCAAGCGGGGGTTCACCAATTTATCTCGCGGAGCGCAATCCAGCCTTCTCAGGGATTGAGGTCAGTTTGCGATCTCATTCATCGAGGATTTTAAGCCGAGCAACGACGGAATCCATTAAATCTATTGTTTGGTTTGGCTACAAGAGAAGCATTCTTTCTCGTATCAGACGGATCATTTGCCGGCGGGCCCCGTCCTCGATTGATCGGCGGCTTTAACGTCCGTGTAACATGAGATATTTATTTTGGCCGACGGCGCCGACAGCGAACGGCGTGTGATTATGAGCTTCAAGGAAAATATCCAGCGTATCGAGGAGCTTTCGCGCCAAGCGGAGCTCGGCGGCGGCGAAGAGCGACAGCGGCGCCATCGCGAGTCGGGGCGGATGACGGCGCGCGAGCGGCTCGATTTCCTGCTCGACGGCGGCTCGTTCGTAGAACTCGACAAGTTCAAGACCCATCGCGGCACTGACTTCGGGATCGGCGAGCGGCGTATCCCAGGTGACGGCGTGGTGACCGGCCACGGCACTATCGAGGGCCGCCAGGTGTGCGTCTTCTCGCAGGATTTTACGGTCTTCGGCGGCAGCCTCTCGGGCGCGTTCGCGGAGAAGATCTGCAAGGTGATGGACCTCGCGATGCGGGTCGGATGCCCGGTGATTGGACTCAACGATTCGGGCGGCGCGCGAATCCAGGAGGGCGTGGTCTCGCTGGCCGGCTACGCCGACATCTTTCTGCGCAACACGCTGGCCTCGGGCGTGGTGCCGCAGATTTCGGCGATCATGGGACCATGCGCCGGCGGGGCGGTCTACTCGCCTGCAATCACCGACTTTATCGTGATGGTGCGCGATACTTCGTACATGTTCATCACCGGACCGGACGTGATCAAGGCGACCACGCATGAAGACGTTACGATGAACGAGCTGGGCGGGGCCGATACGCATGCCACCAAATCCGGCGTTTGCCATCTGGAAGCGCCCGATGATCGCAGCGCGCTGCTGACGATTCGAGAGCTGCTCTCCTATTTGCCGCAGAACAATCTCGAGGATGTGCCATTTAGTGCGCCCGGTGACGATCCCGAGCGGCGTGACGCGGTACTCGATACGATCGTGCCTGAGAATCCCAACAAGCCCTACGATATCAGCGAAATCGTGCGCCACGTCGTCGACGGCGGAGTGTTTTTCGAGATCCAGAAAGACTGGGCGCAGAATATCCTGGTGGGTTTCGCGCGGATCGGCGGCTACGCAGTCGGGATCGTCGCGAACCAGCCGGCCTACCTCGCCGGATGCCTCGATATCGAAGCCTCGACCAAGGCGGCGCGCTTCGTGCGGTTTTGCGATTGCTTCAACATTCCGCTGGTCACGTTTGTCGATGTGCCCGGCTTTCTGCCTGGCACGGCGCAGGAGTTCGGCGGGATAATCCGGCACGGCGCCAAGCTGCTCTACGCCTACTGCGAGGCGACGGTGCCGAAGATCACGGTGATCACGCGCAAGGCTTATGGTGGGGCTTACGACGTGATGTCGTCCAAGCATATCCGCGGCGATTTCAATTTCGCTTATCCGACTGCGGAAATCGCGGTAATGGGCCCCGAGGGTGCGGTCAGTATCATCTTTCGTAATCAACTCGAGCAGGCCGCCGACCCGGCCGCCGAGAAGGCGCGCCTGGTCGAGGAATATCGGCGCACCTTCGCCAATCCGTTCAAGGCCGCTGAGCTCGGCTATATAGATGAAGTGCTGATGCCGCGCGACACCCGGCCGCGCCTGATCGCCGCGCTCAAGGCGCTCGAAAACAAGCGCGATAAGAATCCGCCGCGCAAGCACGGCAATATCCCGCTCTAAGGGTGTGCCGGAGCCGATGTTCAAACGCGTGCTGATCGCCAATCGCGGTGAAATCGCGGTGCGTGTCATACGCGCGTGCCGCGAGCTCCGGATCGAGCCGGTCGCGATTTTCTCGGAGGCCGACCGCACCGCGCTGCACGTCCGCGAAGCCGATTTCGCCGTTTTGGTCGGACCGCCGCCAGCGGCGGAGAGCTATCTTCGCATCGATCGAATTATCGAAGCGGCACGCCAGACTGGCGCCGAAGCGATCCATCCAGGTTACGGTTTTTTTTCCGAGAACGCCGGCTTCGCGCAGGCAGTGGCGCAGGCCGGGCTGGTGTTCATCGGTCCGCCGCCGGGTGCGATCGAGCAGATGGGTGATAAGGTCGAGGCGCGCCGGCTGATGGCGGCGGCGGGTGTGCCGGTGGTCCCGGGTTCGCCGGGCGTGCTGGATAACGAGCAGGAGGTGCGCGCGGTGGCGCGCGAGATCGGGTTTCCGATCATGCTCAAGGCCGCGGCCGGCGGCGGCGGCAAAGGAATGCGCGAAATCCATCGCGAGGACGAGCTGGCCGCGGCTCTGCGCGCAGTAGTGGGCGAAGCCAAGTCGTCATTCGGCGATGGCCGCTTCTACGTCGAAAAATATTTGAATCAACCGCGCCATATCGAAGTCCAGGTGCTGGCTGATGCGCGCGGCCATACCCTGCATCTGTTCGAGCGCGAATGTTCGATTCAGCGGCGCCATCAGAAGGTCGTCGAGGAATCGCCGTCGCCGTTTGTGACGCCCGCGATGCGTAAGGCGATGGGCGAGGTCGCGGTGCGCGCGGCGAAGGCGGTCGGCTATGTGAGTGCCGGGACTATCGAGTTTCTGGCCGACGCCGATCGCAATTTCTATTTTCTCGAGATGAACACGCGGATCCAGGTCGAGCATCCGGTTACCGAGCTGGTGACCGGCATCGATCTGGTCAAGGAACAGATCCGGATCGCGGCGGGCGAGGCGCTGAGCTTCACGCAGCGCGATCTTACGCAACGCGGCGCGGCGATTGAATGCCGCATTTATGCCGAGGATTCCGCCAACGGGTTCGCACCGGCCCCGGGGCGCATCGAAACCTTGCGCTTCCCGGCCGGACCAGGAGTGCGTGTCGATACGGGCGTTTATGCCGGCGCGGAGGTGCCGATCTATTACGACCCGATGATCGCCAAGCTCGCGGTGTGGGGACGCGATCGGGCGGAGGCGATCGATCGGATGCGGCGCGCGCTCGATGAATTCGCGATCGCAGGCGAGCTCCGCACTAATCTGGACCTCCATCGCTGGCTGATAAACCAGCCCCGCTTTATCGCCGGCGATTACGATAACACCTTCCTGGAAAGCGAATATCACCCCGCGCCCCATGGGGAAGCAGATCCGGCGCGACTAGCCGCGATGATGATGGCGGCGGTCTCGGCCCATGCAAATCACGCGGGTGCATCGCCAACTCCGGACGGACACTCATCGACACGCGCCTCGGCCTGGAAAACGGCGGCGCGCCTCGAGCTCACGCGGCGCTAGACGATGCGCTACGTTGCGACCCTCGACGGATCCGACCATGAGTTCGAGGTCGAAGCGCTTGGCGCCGGCGGTGGCTATCGGCTAAGGCTCGGCGATCGGCAATACGATATCGATGTGCAGCGGATCGGCGCTTCCTCATTCTCGATTCTGATCGGCCTGCGCGCGTTTGATTTCGACGTGCTGCGTGACGGCCACGAGCTGGTAATCGCCTCGCGCGAGGGTGTGGCGCGGATAGCAATCGCCGACCCTGCTCGCCGCACGCCGAGCGGCGCTGCCGTCCGCGCCGGTCAGCAGGGTCGAGCCGAAATGCGGGCTATGATGCCGGGGCGGGTCGTGAATGTCTTAGTCGCGGCGGGTGATGAGGTCGAGGCCGGCGCCGGCGTGCTGGTGGTCGAGGCCATGAAAATGGAAAACGAACTCAAGGCGCCGAAAGCGGGCAAGGTCATCGAGGTCAAAGTGGTAGCCGGGCAGACGGTGGAAAAAAACGACCTGCTTGTAATAATCGAGTAGCAGCTCCGAGGGCCGCAGCCGATGTCCGACGACCCGCGTAAAATCAAGGAGGCGCGCAAACGCTGGCGCGCCGAACGCCTGGCGCCTGCCGTCAAGCGCAATCCCGAACGGCAGCCGCGCTTCGCGACCAGCTCGGGAATCGAGATCGCGCCCGAATACGATCCAACCGATCTCGAGGGCCTCGACTATCTCGCCGAGCTTGGCTTCCCCGGCGAATTTCCCTTCACACGCGGCGTGCAGCCGACCATGTATCGCGGGCGGCTGTGGACGATGCGACAGTATGCAGGTTTCGGCGACGCCGAAGAATCAAATCGCCGCTATCGATACCTTTTCGAGCAGGGTCAGACCGGGCTCTCGGTTGCCTTCGATTTGCCGACCCAGATGGGCCGCGATGCCGACCATCCGCTGGCCCGCGGCGAGGTCGGCCGGGTCGGCGTCTCGATCGGTTCGATCGACGAAATGGAGACGCTGCTCGACGGCCTGCCGCTGGGCAAGCTCTCGACGTCGATGACGATCAACGCAACCGCCTCGATCCTGCTGGCGCTTTATCTGGTGGCCGCCGAGCGGCGCGGGGTGGCGTGGACCGATCTCAGTGGCACGATTCAGAACGATATCCTGAAAGAGTACGTCGCGCGCGGCACCTATATTTATCCGCCGCGCGGCTCGATGCGCATCATCACGGACATCTTCAGCTTCGCCGCGCGCGAGGTGCCGAACTGGAACACCATATCGATTTCCGGCTACCACATTCGCGAGGCCGGCTCGACTGCGGCCCAGGAGCTGGCGTTTACGATCGCGGACGGAATCGCCTACGTCGAGGCGGCGCTCAAGGCCGGGCTCAAGATCGATCAGTTCGCCAGCCGCCTGTCGTTCTTTTTCAACGTGCACAACAACTTTTTCGAGGAGATCGCGAAGTTCCGCGCTGCGCGCCGCATTTGGGCGCGCCTGATGAAGCAGCGTTTCGGAGCCCGCGACGAGCGCTCGATGATGCTGCGCTTCCATGCGCAGACCGCCGGTTCGTCGCTCACCGCCCAGCAGGTCGACAACAACGTGGTGCGGGTCACGCTGCAAGGTCTGGCGGCGGTGCTGGGCGGCGCTCAATCGCTGCATACCAACTCGCGCGATGAGGCGTTGGCGCTGCCTACCGAGCAGTCCGCGCTGTTGGCGTTACGCACCCAACAGGTGATCGCTCACGAGTCCGAGGCCGGTGATACTGCCGATCCGCTCGGCGGCGCCTACTTCATCGAAACCCTAACGGGCGAGCTGGAGCGCCGGGCGCTGGAGTATCTATCTCGAATCGACGATCTCGGCGGCGCCGTCGCAGCTATCGAGCAGGGTTACATGCAGCGCGAAATTCAGAACGCCGCCTATGCCTATCAGCGCGCGATCGAAAGCGGCGAGCGCACCATCGTCGGCGTTAACCGTTTCACCAGCTCAGCCGAGCCGATGCCGGAAATCCTGCGGGTCAATCCCGCGACCGAGGAAAAGCAGATCGAAAAGCTGCGGCGCCTGCGCGCAAATCGCGATTCGGCGCCGGCCGCCGCCGCGCTCGGCCAGGTCGAAGCCGCGGCGCGCGACGGTGCCAATCTGATGCCGCCGATTATCGCCGCGGTGCGCGCGCGTGCGACTTTGGGCGAGATCGCCGATGCGATGCGCCGGGTATTCGGTGAATATCAGCCGCCTAACGTGGTCTGAGGTGGCGCCAGCGTTGGCGCTCCGGTATGAATGATCGTGTAAGGAAGTTGAAGGCGGGAGGGGATCGGTAAGGAACCACCCGCGTTCGCCCGATCCAATTTTCGAAAGGGAGATGAACGGGGAATGGGGCCGATTCCGAAAGGGGTCTTCCTGACCAAGGGGGTCGGGCGACATCGCGAAAAACTGACCTCGTTCGAGATGGCGTTGCGCTCGGCCGGGATCGCGGAATTCAACCTGGTGCGCGTGAAATCCATCTTCCCGCCCAACTGCAAACTGATCAGTCCGCAGGAAGGATTGCGCTACCTGACCCCCGGCCAGATCGTTTTCACCGTTATGAGCGATAACGCGACCAATGAGCCCCATCGTTTGATAGCCGCCTCGGTCGGCGTCGCCATTCCGGCCAGCTCGGCCCATTACGGCTACCTCTCCGAGCATCACAGCTTCGGCGAAACCGAGCAGAAGGCGGGCGACTATGCCGAGGACCTGGCGGCGATTATGCTCGCGACCATTCTCGGCGTCGATTTCGATCCCAACGCCAGTTATGACGAGCGCAAAGACATCTGGCGCGTATCGGACAAGATCGTCTCGACCCGCAACGTCACCCAATCGGCGATCGGCGACCGCGACGGCTTGTGGTCGTCCGTGGTAGCGGCGGCAGTCTTCGTCGATCTGCCCAACGGCAAATGACGCCCTAAACGCAAATGAAGCGTGATAACTTGGTAGCGTCCATGACCATCGAAATTTTTTACTGCGAAGCCTGAGGTTATCGGCCCCGCGCGGTCAGTCTGGCCGCGGCCATCAAAAGTCGGTTCGGTGAAATCGCCACTCTTACCAGGGGTAGCAGCGGTCAGTTCGATGTGATCTGCGATGGGCGGAAGATCTTTTCCAAGCGCGAGGTGGGTCGTTTTCCGGTCGAGGACGAGGTCGAAAATCGAATCGCCGTGCTGCGCGAAGGTCACGAGCCGCCGAGTGAGGCCGGGCCGGAATCGAAAAGCGTGCTGCGCCGCCTGGCCGATAAATTCCGCAACTGACCGACGAAGATCTTCAGCCGCTGGCGATGATCGCCGTCAGCTCTTCGGGCTTGAGGCGCACTCCGACGTAGAACGATCCGAACTCGGCATAGAACGCGCTGGATTCATCGAAGCGCATCTCGTAGACCAGCTTCTTGAAGACCAGCGGGTCATCGGCAAACAAATCGACGCCCCATTCCCAGTCATCGAATCCGACTGAGCCCGAGATGATCTGCGTGACCTGGCCGGCGTAGCGCCGCCCGATCATCCCGTGATCGTGCATCAAGCGCTGGCGATCCTCGATCGACAGTCGATACCAGTTGCGTATCTCGCCACGCCGCTTGTTCATCGGATAGAAGCAGACGTAGCGGCGCTTGGGAATTCGCGGCCATAAGCGGGTGGCGAGCTGTTCGCGATTCTCATTCAAGACCGCTTCGATCGCTTCGCGCCAGGGCGGCGTGCCCGGCTCGATACCCGTGGCCGTCAGGCGCTGATAGAGCCGCACGCTGGCTTGATACAGGCCGATCTCGACCATCGAGAGATATGAGCTCGCAGGCTCCAGGTAGTCGCTGATCGCCAGCGCGGCGAGCGCATTTTCGGTGCGTGACAATTCCTCGAAGTCGGCGCGAAAGTGAATCAGCATCAGGTCGCCCTTATGGCCGAGTACGGAGAATGCGGCGCTCTCGCCGTTCTCTCGCGACCCGTTACCGATCGTAGCCGCCACCTCGTGCGCGAGCTCCTGGCGGCGCGCAGGCGCGAGCTTACGCAGCTCGACGCGGCGAATCCGGAACATCTGATGGAGCACGCTGGTGCCCTCAAGCGTCAGCGGCGCGGCCGAGGAATCAACCGGCGCGCTTCCGGATGGCGGTTCACTCTTCATAACATCCGATTGTAGAATCTCTGCGAGCCGATGTCTGCCGCCGGCCTCGCCCTAATCCGCATGCCAGGCCCGGCACGAGTCGACGAAACCTTCGGCGGCGCGCGGGTTCGAGGCCCAGTGCGCATGAACGTAGCTCGCGAGCACATTGCGGACGCGGAAGCCCTCGTCAAACGGACCGCCCCAGCGCGGCTCGACCTGATAAATGCGCTCGAATTCCCCTTCGATGGCGGTGAGGGTCGAATAGCGAAATTGATGGCCGCGAAATGAGAGTCCCGCAGGCCCGAGGATAGACGCGGCGCGAGTGGTGACTGCGGCATAACCGAGCGCCGCCAGCCGATCGGACATCACCGTTTCGGCTGCGATCAGGCCGGCCATCGGCCAGGACCGCCCGTCGAGAGTCCGAATCGCGCGCGAAAGATACATCAGCCCTCCGCACTCGGCGTAGATCGGACCGCCGCGCCGCGCGAACTCGCGTATCGACTCGAGCATCGCATGGTTCGACGACAGGCGCTCGGCTGCGACTTCCGGATAACCGCCGCCGAAGTAAAGGCCGCTGACCGCCGGGATTCGCGCATCACGAGCCGGCGAGAAGAATTCGAGCTCGGCGCCGAGGGCTCTGAGACGGTTGAGGTTGTCCTCATAGTAGAAATGAAAGGCCTCGTCGAACGCAATCCCGATTCGCACCCGCGACCGCGAATGGCGAGGCGCGGTGGCGACAGTTTGATCGCGCTCGATGGCTTCGAGCGGCGGCGCGGCGCGCGCGATCTGCATGATGGTGTCGAGGTTGAGCCATTGCGCGCCGATCTCCGCCCAGCGCGCGAACAGCGCGTCGAGGACCGGCGTATTGAGCGCGCTCACCAGCCCCAGGTGACGCTCCGGAAAATGAGCGTCAGGTGTGTTGGGCAAGCCGCCCAGGATTGGCGGATCGGCGTAGGCGGCGCGCAGGATTTCGAGATGCGTCCGGCCGCCGATGCGGTTACCGATTAGCCCGGCTATATGCAGTTCCGGATCGAAGTTCTGCAAACCGCGCGCGACCGCACCGATCGTGCGCGCCATCCCGGTTACGTTTACGACCGCGATTACCGGCGCGCCGAGCCATTTCGCAATCTCGGCGCTCGAACCCGCCTCGCCGGCCGGTTCCGCGCCGTCGAACAGCCCCATCATTCCTTCGATAATCGCCAGGTCGCACCCGGCCGCAGCGCGCGAAAACGTGGCGCACACCGCCTCGCGGCCCATCATCCAGCCGTCGAGGTTATGCGACTCGATGCCGGCGGCGCGCCGATGATAACTCGGATCTAGATAGTCGGGCCCGCACTTGAACATCGCGAGCTTGAGGCCGCGGGCGCGCAGCGCGGCGGCCAGCGCCACCGTTGCAGTGGTCTTGCCGGCGCCGCTTTCGATCGCGCCCAGGAGCAGGCGCGGGATGGCGAATTGTGCGGCCATTACAGAATCTTCCGTCCGGCATTCTCCGATATGGCCCGCTCGCAAGCCAACTGTTAGGCTTTCGCTAATCCGCGGTGTAGCGGCGCAAATCAGCGCTGGGATTGTATCGTCGCGGCGCTCGGTGGATTCAGTCAAGAAGATGAAAATTCGAGCTGCAGTGGTAGGGGCAACCGGAATCGCGGGCCAACAGGTGCTGGCCGCGCTGGATAACCATCCCGATTTCGAGATCGCCGCGCTGGCGGCCTCCGAGCGTTCTGCGGGCAAGACCTTCGCCGCCGCGATTACTGATCAGCAGAGCGGTATTCGACGCTGGTATGTGGCGGGAGCCGAGCCGCCCGGTGCGGCGATGGAACTCGCGGTGCAGGAGGCGAAATCGATGCGCCTGGATGGGATCGGTGTGGTGTTCGCGGCGGTCGAGTCCGAGGCGGCCCGCGAGCTGGAGCCAGTCTACGCCCGCACCGTACCGACTATCAGCACCGCCCGGCCGCATCGGATGGAACACGACGTACCGCTGCTGATCCCCGGCGTAAATCTCGATCACATTGATATCGTGAACGAGCAACGGCGGCGTCGGGGATGGCAGGGTTTTATCGCGACCCTGCCGAATTGCACGGCGACCGGACTTGCGATCACGCTCAAGGCGCTCGAGCTCAAATTCGGCGTCGACGCGGCGCTGGTCACTACGATGCAGGGGATTTCGGGCGCCGGGCGAGACCTGGCGGCGCTCGATATCGTCGAGAACATCATCCCGTACATCCCGCGTGAAGAAGAGCGCGTCACGATCGAAACCCGCAAGATTTTAGGCCGGCTGGTCGATGGGGCGATCGCCGAATTACCGGTCAAGGTCAGCGCGACGTGCAC
>DATJRJ010000089.1:0-6351 GCA_035504735.1 Binataceae bacterium (SeqCode) | reverse complement strand
GCACTGCTCAAGCTCCGCTGCGCCGAGGACTTATTCGCGATTGTCGCCTACCGGCGCGTGGTCGGCGCGGAGGTCGAGCCAATCCGCGAGGCGATGCTCGGTACCTATCATCTGGAGTGGGCTCTGCAGGCCCGCGCGCGCCTGGTGCCCGGCAGTCGCGCGGGACGCCGACTCAAGTTCCGAGTGGTGGCGCGGATGGCCGGTGAGCACGAGTTCCGCCGCGTCGATCTGAAGCGCGCCGTAGAGAATGGGCTGGTCGAACGCGGCGACCATGCCTGGCGGCTCGACGAAGATCAGGCCGAAGTCGAAATCTGGGCGATGCTGAACGGCGACGAATTCATTGCCGCGACGCGGCTGAGCGGCGACCGCCTGCGCCATCGCGGCTACAAGCTTGCCGATCGGCCGGGCTCGCTGCGTCCGGCCGTCGCGGCGGCGCTGGCCTGGCTGTCGGACCCGCACGCCGACGACGTCGTGCTCGATCCCGTATGCGGCGTCGGCACCATCCTGATCGAGCGCGCCGAACTGGGACGTTACCGGTTGCTGCTCGGCGGCGACCACGACCCAGAAGCGCTGGCGGCGGCGCGAACCAACGTCGGGCCGCGCTACAAGCCGATCGAGCTGCGCGCCTGGGATGCGGCCGCGCTGCCGCTGGAAGACCATAGCGTCACCAAAATCGTAACCAATCTGCCGTGGGGCCTGCGGTTCGGAACCCATGGCGAGAATCGCCGCCTCTATCGGCGCATGCTGGCGGAGTTCAGGCGGGTTATTGTCCGGGGCGGAAGAATCGTGCTGCTGACCGGCGAGCGCGCGCTGATGCGCGAGCTGGTGGCGGAGCGCGCAGTGGCGCCGGAGCGGGTCTTGAAGGTTTCGATCCTCGGCGTAATCGCGGAAGTTTACGTTTGCGGCGCGTGAACGCTGGCCGGGTCTGGCCCGCGCCGCGGGCTGCGTAAACGAAGATCGCGAGCCTGCGAGAGCCACGGCTCGGGCAGCGTAACCTCGCGCGCATCGAGCCAGTTGTCCTCGAGGCGGTAGAATTCTCGTGTCGGCTCGAAGAACACGTGAATCACCACGTCGTCGTAATCGAGCACCACCCAGTGGCCGAGGCGGTGCCCTTCGATCGCCAGCGGACGGGCATTGGCGCGCGCCAGGCGTTCCTCGACCCCGCGTGCGATCGCTTGCACCTGGATATCCGAGCGGCCGGTCGCGATCAGGAAGTAGTCGGCGATCGAGTTGAGATGCTCGGCTTCGAGCACCACCAGATCATAAGCCTTCTTGTCGAGCGCTCCCTCGGCTGCCGCAATGGCCTTCTCCAGCGAGTTCACGTCGGTCGAATGGCTCTCAGTAGAGCCCATGACGCTCGATATAATCTTCGACATCGGTAGGCAGCAGGTAGCGCACAGATTCTTTGCGCCGGAGTTTTTCCCGGATCTTCGTAGCTGAAATCGGCAAGCGTGTGGTTTGAACGAATGACAGCGTCTGACCGCTTGGATGCACGTAATAATCCTGCTTTTTAATGTAACCAAACCTCTTCAACACGGCAACCGCGCTGGGGTTGTAGTCGGAAGCTCCGGCGCTGATTCGGGTATGGACCACGATGCTGCAAAGCGTTACCAGCGTGTCCGCTTCCTTCCAGGTTTCGAGATCGGCAAAGGCATCGGCACCCATCAACAGGTAAAGCGTCGCGGGCTGGCGCAACGTCTGCCGGAAATGGCGTGCGGTATCGACCGTGTAAGATCGTCCGGGACGCCGAACCTCGGCATCGGACACCATGAAGTGCCGATTACCCTTGGTCGCCAGCCGCACCATCGCAAGCCGATGCTCGGCGGAGGCCAGCTCGCCCTCGGTCTTATGAGGCGGCGAATTGACCGGGATGAAATAGACCAGATCCAGGCCCAGCGCCTCGCGATCCTCTTCGGCGGACCGCAGGTGACCGAAATGGATCGGATTGAAACTGCCGCCGAACAGCCCTACGCGCATCGCGCTACCAGGGGCTTGGGGCCCGGTCAAATCCGTATCTGCCCGTGGCCATAAATCACGTACTTGTAGGTGGTCAGCTCGCGCAAACCCATCGGGCCCCGCGCGTGCAGGCGGTTGGTCGAAATTCCGGTTTCGGCGCCGAAACCAAACTCGAAGCCGTCGGTGAAGCGGGTCGAAGCATTGACGTATACGGTAGCCGAATCGACTTCGCGTTCAAAGCGCGCTGCCGCCTGGACGTCCTCGGTGATGATCGCGTCTGCCAGATGGGACCCGTGGCGCGTGATGAACTCGATCGCTTCGTCCAGCGAATCGACGATTTTGATCGACAACACCAGGTCGAGATACTCGGTGTCCCAATCGGCGGCGCTTGCCGGGCGCGCTTCAGGCAGGATCACGCGCGTCCGTTCGCAGCCGCGCAATTCCACGCCCGCCCCGGCGAATCGCTCTGCCATAGCGGGTAGAAATTGATCCGCGATCGACGAATGCACCAGTAGCGTCTCCATGGCATTGCAGACCGACGGCCGGCTGCATTTGGCGTTGAAGCAGATTTCCGCCGCCATCCCGAGCTTGGCCGCGCGATCGACGTAGGTGTGACAGATACCATCGAAATGCGGCAGCAGCGGGACCGCCGAACCCTCCAGCGCGCGCTTCAAGGCCTGCCCGCCGCGCGGGATTATCAGGTCGATCAGCGCGGGCTGGCGCTTCAGAATCTGGATCACTTCGCGGTCTGGATTATCGACAAAGAAGGCGGCGTCGGCCGGAAGATCCGCACTCTCCAGCGCCTCGCGTATCAGCCGTGCGAGAAACCCGTTGGTCGCCCGCGCCTCGCTGCCGCCGCGCAGCACGACCGCGTTGCCGGATTTCAGGGCCAGCGCGGCAGCGTCGATGGTGACGTTGGGCCGCGATTCGTAAACAATCGTGATTACGCCGAGCGGCACGCGCAGCCGGGTGATTTCAAGCCCATTGGGCCGCCGCCATTTTTCGATCACCTCGCCGACCGGATCGGGCAGCGCCGCGACTTCCTTGACACTGCGCGCCATCGCCGCGATTCGATCCGCGTTCAGCGTCAGGCGTTCGACGAAAGCACTGCCATTGCCGGCGTGGCTTGCCGTCTCGACGTCGGAGCGGTTGGCCTCGATGATTGCGGCGCTCGAGCTCCGGATCTTTGCGGCCAGCGCGCCGAGCATCGCGTTCTTGCGCTCGGTGCCGGCCAACGCGAGGTGCTGCGACGCCGCGCGCACTCGCTCCAGCCCGACGAGGATTTCGCGCTCGAGCGTCACGTCAGTTCCGCAGCAGCACCAGGTTATCGCGATGAATGATTTCGTCGGCCACTTTATATCCGAGCAGGCGCGGGATTTCGTGGGAACGGCGCCCTTTTACCTTTAGCACATCGGCGGCGGGGTAATTGACGATTCCGCGTCCCAGCTCGACGCCCTCCGCGTCGACCAAGCTCACGCAATCGCCGCCCGAAAATTCGCCGCTCACCTCGCGAATCCCGGTGGCCAGCAGACTGCGTCCCGAATTGCGTAGCGCCTCGCTCGCCCCCTGATCGAGGATCAGGGTGCCGGCTGGCCGCAGCGCGAACGCTATCCAGTGCTTGCGGCTACGCAGGCGTTTTGGGGTCGGCAAAACCAGCGTACCAGCCTCGCGGTCCGGCGCGAGCGTGTCAGCCAGTCCCGAGGGGCCGCGCCCCGCCGTGATCGCCACCGCAATCCCGGAGCGTACCGCCTGGCGCGCCGCCTTGAGCTTGGTCGCCATCCCGCCGAGCCCGAGCGGACCGGCGCTTTCCGCCACCAGCCCGCGCATCGGCGCTTCGACATCCGCAATCAGCGGAATCAGCCGGGCATCGGGCCGCTTGCGCGGATCGCCCGAGAGGACGCCGGCGACGTCGGTCAGGATTACGAGCAACTGCGCGCCCACCAGCGTCGCCACCATCGACGAAAGCATGTCGTTGTCGCCAAGACGAATCTCGTCGACCGAGACGGTGTCGTTTTCGTTGACGATTGGAATCACGCCCACGGCGAGCAGGGTGGCGAACGTCTGCCGCGCGTTGTTGCGCCGGCGGCGTTCGGCAAAATCCTCATGCGTCAGCAGAATCTGCGCGACCGTGCGGCCGCGCGCGGCAAACGACTTAGCCCACGCGCCCATCAGTTCGATCTGTCCAGCCGCGGCCGCGGCTTGGCGCGCCGCGATCGTCGTGCCGCGCAGCTTTCCCAGCCGTGCCCGTCCGGCCGCGACCGCGCCCGAGGTCACCAGCACGACTTCGCGTCCGGCGTCGATCGCGCTATCCACCTGCGCCGCCAGAGCGTCGATAACTTCGGCGTTGAGGCCGTCGCTATCCGAGAGCACCGCGCTGCCGACCTTGACCACAATCCGTCGCGCGCGGGCGAGGATCTCGACCTTGTAGCCTAGCTGCGCCATGCGACCGCTTCCGTGCCGATCCCGAGCAGGCGCTCGAGTTCGGCGGTAAGCTCAGCCAACCCGGCGCGTTTCATCGCAGAGATCGGAAAAACCCGCAGCCCGGCCTTCGCAGCGAGGCGGCTGGCGATACGGCCGACCTCTTGCTCGTCGGCCAGGTCGAGCTTGTTCAGCGCGATTACCGCGGGCCGCTCGAGCAGAGCGGCATCGAACGCGCCGATCTCAGCACGTACGGTGGCGAAATCTTCCTCCGGTTCGGCGCTCAGATCGAGCACGTAAGCGAGCACCCGCGTGCGCGAAAGATGGCGCAGGAAACGGATTCCGAGGCCATGGCCGAGATGGGCGCCTGCGATCAGTCCGGGGATATCGGCGATCGTGAAGCTTTCGCCGCTCGTCGTCATCACTCGGCCGATATTCGGCGTGAGCGTGGTGAACGGGTAGGCAGCGATTTTCGGATGAGCCGCGGTGAGCGCCGCCAACAGCGTCGACTTGCCGGCGTTGGGCAATCCCACCAGTCCGGCTTCGGCGACCAGTCGCAATTCGAGGCGCACCCAGCGTTGGTCGCCGGCGCCGCCGGGTGTGGCGATTCGGGGCGCACGGCGAGTCGAGGTGACGAAGTGGATATTGCCGCGTCCGCCCTCGCCGCCGTGGGCGATAATCGCGCGCGTTCCGGGAATCACGAGGTCAGCCAGCAACTGGCCGCCACCTTCGTCGAACGCCAGCGTCCCGGGCGGCACCCGCACCACTAGATCGTGGCCGGCATGACCATACTGTTGTTTGCCACGTCCAGGCTCACCGTCGCCGGCGACCAGTCGCGGTTGGTATTTGAAATCGAGCAGGGTCAGCAGCCCCTCGTCGACTTCCAGGAAAACGTCGCCGCCGCGTCCACCGTCGCCGCCGGCCGGCCCGCCGAACGGGCGATATTTTTCGCGCAGGAATGCGATCGCGCCGTCGCCGCCTTTTCCGGCGCGGACGAAGACCCGGGTTTCATCGATAAAGCGCGCCACGGCAAATCATTATATCAGCGCCGTCATAGCAGCGTTGTGGCAGGCGGGCGGCGTTAAAGGCAGAGTTCCGCGAGCATCCGGATCGCTTCGGGCTGTCGCGCCCCGACCAATATCGCGGTGACCGGCGATGACTTCCAGGCTTCCAGTCGCGCGGCGATTCGCGCGCGCGTACCGACCAGCGCGATCTCGTCGACCAGGCGGTCCGGGACGGCAGCTTGCGCTTCGTTCCGCTTGCCGGCCAGAAACAGGTTCTGGATCTCCTGGGCTTCGGCTTCGTAGCCCATTCGCGCCGCGTACTGCTTGTAGAAATTCCGGTCGCGCGCACCCATCCCACCGATATAAAGCGCCAGGTTGGCTTTGATCGGTGACCGACAGGCTTCGAGGTCCTCGCCCACGACGCAGGTTACGAACGGCGCGAACTCGAACGCCCCGAGACGTTTTTTGCCGCCGGTGCGCCGAAAGCCTTCTTCGAGATGGGGCGCGAAAAGATCGAAACGCTCCGGCTTGAACCATACCGGTATCAGCCCGTCGGCGATTTCGGCGCTGAGCGCGATCGCGCGCGGGTTCACCGAGGCCGTGTAGATCGGAAGATCGGCGCGTCCGTGGATGATGCTCTTGAGCGGTTTGCCGAGGCCCGTCGCATCCGCGCCGGTATACGGGATCCGATACTCCTGGCCGGCAAACTCGAGCGGCGTCTGGCGCGAGAAAATGTTGCGCAGGATGCTCACGTACTCGCGCGTCCGTTGCAGCGGCCTGCCGTACGCCACGCCGTGCCAACCCTCGACCACCTGCGGACCCGACGGCCCGATGCCGAGCATGAAGCGCCCGCCCGAGAGATGGTCGAGCGTCATCGCGGTCATCGCCGTCATCGCGGGGGTGCGGCCGGGCATCTGCATGATGCCGGAGCCGAGCTTGATTTTTTTGGTCAGCGCGCCCATCCACGCCAGCG
>DATJRJ010000088.1:0-15636 GCA_035504735.1 Binataceae bacterium (SeqCode) | reverse complement strand
AGTTCGACGGCTCTGGGTTGCCGGTCTGGCTGAGGATGTATGCGTGTTGGCGACGGTGCTGGATGGCCTCAAAGCGGGGTTCGAAGTCGTCGTGATTCAAGCTGCTACGCGGCCCGTCACTCCCGAGGGCGGCGCGAAGGCTCGCCAGGAGATGCGGGATCGAGGCGCTCGATTTGCGTGAGGTTCAGCGCGCGCGGGCAAGCGCAGCTGAATCCATGAAGTAATCGGCGCGCGAGACGGCGATCAAGAAGCTGCGCGCTGGGGCAGAGGCTCTTCGGCACCGAGCAAATCGATATTGGTGGTCCGGCGCAGTTCGCGACGTTCCGCCAGATCGTATGGCCGCCCGCGATGCATCACGCAGCGGTTATCCCATATCACCAAATCGCCGACCCGCCATCGATGCCGATAAACGAACTCGCGCTGCGTCGCATGTTCCATCAGATCGCGCACCAGCAGCCTGCCTTCGGCGACCGTCATGCCAAGCACGTGGGTGATATGCGCGCCGAGAAACAGGGTCTTGCGCCGCGACCCAGGATGAATACGGACCAGCGGCCATAGAACCGGCGGCAGCACCGCGCGCTCTTCATCGTTGAACGTGATATCGGCCAGCGTCATGCGTGAATAGAGCGCCGAGTGCTCACCGACCAAGTCCTCGATTTGCCGTTGCATTTCGGCCGGCAGCAGATCGTAGGCGGCGCGCTCGTCAGCATATTCGGTGTCGCCGCCGCTGGAAGGCAGCACGTGCGCCGTGAGCATCGAGTATTTCGCGGCCGGACGCTGGAATGAGCTGTCGCTGTGCCAGAGCTGATTCGCGAGGTTGGCGAGGCTCTTGAAATCATCCCGCGCGAGCACCGCCCCGTCGACATCGACGTTCGAGATATCGATCGTCTCCGCATGTTTGAAGCGGCCCTGGTTGTTTTTGAAGGCCTTGCGTAGCCCCATGTCCAGCGGACCGAAATGGCTCGAAAAGGCGATTTGCTGCTCCTCGTTGAGCGGCTGATCGCGGAACACTAAGACTGCGAAACGATCCATCGCGGCCTCGATTTCGGCAGCCACGTCGGCACCGATCGGGTACCGCAAATCGATCCCGGAGGCCTCGGCGGCGAACCCCGGATGAAGATGCCGGAAGGCGAGTGCCATTGCTTACTCCGTTTGCATGATAACGCCGAGCGCGACACTTTGCGAAGTCCCTGAGTTAGCTGCGATAACAGCTGTCTCATTAAAGCCTTGATAGACAACGTGAGATCTGATTAGTGACAGCAGTGCAAATTCGCTGCTACCTGTCCCTGAACCGGCCGACCTCGTCCAGTCCGCAGCACCGGCTGCGTGCGCTAATCCCGGCATCGGAATCGAAGCGTCGTGTATAGCCCCTCGCTGCCGGTCAAATCGAACCAAGACCCTGGACCATTCGCGCGCGACGAAATCGAGCAATCGATTGCCGCGCGCTTCGAGAGCCAGGCGGCGCAGGATCCTTCGGCGCTCGCTGTTACCGACGCCGCCCGCCGCTGGAGCTACGGCGAGCTCAACGGCGCTGCCAATCGCGTCGCGATGGCGATACGAGAGTCGACATCGGCCGGCGAGCGGCCGGTCGCGCTGCTGTTCGAGCAGGGCGCGGCGGCAATCGCGTCGATACTCGCGGTGCTCAAGGCGGGACGATTTTACGTGCCGCTGAGTCCACAGCTTCCGGCCGCGAGACTGAAGGCGATCCTGGAAGATTCCGCGGCCGACCTGATCATCACCAACGAGCTGCATGCACCCCGGGCACGCGAGTTCGCGGGTTCGGCGGCCAGGATCCTCGTGATTGACGATCTCATCGAGCCTGCCGTAGCCGAGCGAAACCTGGGGCTGGTGATTCCACCCGATACGCTCGCCTACATCCTCTATACTTCAGGATCGACCGGCGCTCCCAAGGGCGTGGTGCACAATCATCGCAACGTCTTGCACTACATCATGAAGTACACCAATGCCGCCCAGCTCGACACGGCCGACCGGCTTTCTCTGGTCCCGTACTACGATGCTGCGGCTGCGGTGCCGGCGATCTTCGGCGCGTTGCTGAACGGCGCCTCGCTCCATGTGTTTGACCTGCGCGCACAGGGTTTCACGAAGCTGGCCGACTGGATTGCGCAGGAAGCGATTACGATCTATCACTCGACGCCCCAGGTGTTCCGGCGTTTGGTGCAGGTGCTCCCGGCGGGCGCGACCTTCCCGGCTCTTCGTTTGGTCAGGATGGGCGGAGAGGCGCTCCTGCGTACTGACGTGGAGCTTTACCGCCGGCACTTTCCGGAACCGACGCTGCTGCTCAATACCCTCAGCGCGACCGAGATGAACATCATCCGCCTGTTTTTCGTGGATCACGCCACCTCGTTCGACGGACCGGTCGTTCCAGTCGGATACGAAGTTGCCGATACGGAGATCGTTTTGCTCGACGGGGAAGGAGTCGAAACTGCCGGCGTGGGCGAGATCGCGATTCGCAGCCGCTACCTGTTTTGCGGCTATTGGCGAAAGCCCGAGCTGACGGCCGCGGTGCTCTCGCCGTGTCCCGATGGACGGCGCGTGTTCCGCACCGGGGATCGCGGCCGGATGTTGCCCGACGGATGCCTGGTTCATCTCGGGCGCAACGATTCGAGGCTCAAGATCCGCGGCCTCACGGTGGAAGCCGCTGAGGTCGAGGCGGCATTGCTGGCGGACCCGTCAGTGCGTCAGGCGTGCGTCGTCGGCCGGCCTGATCAAGCGGGCGAGACGCGCCTCGCCGCCTACCTCGCTAGCGAAGCGCCGCCGGCTGAGCTGCGCCGGCGCCTGGCACTCCGCGTGGCAGGGCCGATGATTCCCACGGTCTTTGTGCGGCTCGATACGTTGCCGGTTACGGCCGGTGGCAAAGTCGATCGCCGCGCGCTTCCCGATCCGGGGCTGATTCGCACCGGCATCGAACCGCCCCGGAACCCTGACGAGCTGCGGATAGCGCGCCTATGGGAAGAGCTGCTGGGCGTTTGGCCGGTGGGCATCCGGGATGACTTCTTCGAGCTTGGCGGCGACTCGCTGCTTGCTCTGCAGCTTGTCACCCGGCTGGAAAAGATCGCTACCAAGCCTTTGGCGGCGTCGCTGCTACTGCAGGCCGCGACGGTGGAGAGCCAGGCGGCGATCCTGCGCGACGCTAACTGGTCACCGTCCTGGCCGACGATCGTAACTCTGCAACCGCGCGGCAATCGACCGGGGTTCTTCTGCGCGCCGGGCGCCGGCGCCGGGGTACTGGCGCTGGTCGCGCTCGCCCGCCGCCTCGGTGAGGAGCGGCCGTTTTATGGCCTGCAGCCACCGGGGCTCGATGGCACGGGAAATCCATCGCACACCGTCGAAGAGTTGGCCGGCCGTTTCGTCGATGCGATACGAAGTGTGCAACCGCACGGACCCTACTTCGTCGGCGGCGCTTCATTCGGCGGCCTGGTGGCGTTCGAGATCGCGCAGCAGTTGGTCGGCGGCGGCGAGCAGGTCGCGATGGTGGCGCTGTTGGATACTTTCTGTCCGGGCTATCCGCGACTACAGTGGAACGCGCCCCTGCGGTTTCGCCTGTTTCGTTTACTTGGCGAGCGCTTCGCTCAACCACCGGATCGCCCCGGATCGAGTCTCCTCCGGGAGCTCAACGAACTGTGGGCGATGCGCTTGCAGATACTGTCGCGCCGGCTCAGAGGTCGCGCCATACCTCAGCGCAATATCTACTTCCATTGGCGCGCGATCGCGACGGCCGCCAGCCATCGCTATCGGCCGCGTACTTATCCCGGCCCGGTCACCTTGTTCCGGTTGAAGGGCCGGCCGGCGGCCGAGCTTTACCGTCCCGATCCCCTGCTCGGCTGGGGTCGCGCGCTAGCGAATGAACCCGAGGTGATCGATCTCAATCTGATGCTCAAATTTCCCGGCGCGCATAACGCGATGTTGCGTGAGCCGCACGTGGGCGAGGTCGCCGACAAGCTGCGCGGCGCGATCAATCGGCTTTCTTGAGCGGCACCTTGGTGCGTGCGGCTTCGAGCACCGCCGCGTCGACTTCGAGGCCGAAGCCGTCCGCCAGGCGGGTCAGGTAGTTGAAGATACCGACGATATGGCCGACCTCGAGCAGCGCTTCATCACTGAAGCCGAGGTCCCTGAGAGGCTGCCAATCCTCGCGCGACATCATAGCGGGTGCCCCGCTCATCTTGTGAGCGAGATCGCACAAGGCTAGCGCGCGCGGCGCGATCCCGTCGAGATTCCGCCAGCGCTGCTCATGGATCGCATCGATAAGTTTGGGGTCGCCACCCTCGGCACGCAGAAACTCTGCGTGTGATTGGGTTCAATAGAAACAATTCTGCGCGCGCGCCGTCACCATCGCGACCGTCTCGCGCTCCTGACGGCTCAGAGTGCCCGGCCCGAACATGATTTGCTGGAAGAGCCGGGCGAAGTACGGACCGATCTTCGGATGCGCCAGCATCAGGCGGCCCATCGCGCCGACGAAGCCGAAGTTGTAACTCGGCGGCAGTCCCATCTGCCGAATCTGTTCGGGTGTGGGTAGATCGACCCAGGCCAGGAAGCGCCGCTGATCGCTGCCGCCCGCGTGCCGATGGGTCTTATCGTCCATAAAGTCGATTACCGTGCCGCCGCCGCGCGGCTCAAGCGATGCTCAGGTCTTATCAACCGGGCGGGCACCCGTCTAGCAGCTCAATGCCAGACTACCTGGTGGGCGTAAAGTTCTTCGCGCTCGGCGGGCGAGAGCCCCAGCAATTCGCCCAGCACGTATTCATTGTTCTCGCCGACCTCGGGCGCATTGGAGCGAATCGCGCCGGGCGTCGCGGAGAGTCGATAGGGAATTCCGCTGACGTAGGTGTCGGAGCCGTCGGGCCGTTTGACCGCGGCCCAGAAATTGCGGAACTGGAGTTGCGGATCGCGCGTGCAGAGATCGACGCCGTTCTCGACCAGGCCGGCGGGGACGCCGGCGCGCTGCAGAATCGTCATCGCCGCTTCGGCCTGATGATTGGCGGTCCAGGACGCGACTTGTCGATCGAGCTCCTCGCGGTTGCGCATTCTCAAATAGAGCGTATGGAACTTCGTATCATCGACCCACGGCGGCGCGCCAATCGCATTCTTGAAGCGATTCCATTCAGCCTGCGAACCGACCGAGATCACGATCCATCGATCGTCGTCGCCGTCCGACGGCTGGCATCGATAGACGCCGTATGGCGCCGCGGGTTTTTCCTGCGCGCGCCAATCGACCGGCGATTGCTCGCGGCCGTTGACCGAGATATCCAGCAGCCCCGGCCCCAGGTAGCCGGTCAGCGCCTCCATCTGCGAGAGATCGATAAACTGGCCCTGGCCGGTACGCCGCCGATGCCACAGCGCGGAGAGCGCGACGAAACCTCCGGCCAGGCCACCGGCCAGATCGGAAAACGAGTAGCCATAGCCGGCCGGCTCGCCGTTTGGATCGGTCATCAGCCGCGTGAAGCCGGTCAGCGATTGCAGGGTCGGTCCATAGCTGACGTAATCGCGACGCGGGCCGGTATGGCCGAGCCCGGACATGCTGATGCAGATGATGTCGGGTTTGATTTTGCGCAGGCTCTCGTAATCCATCCCCCAACCGCGCATCACGCGCGCCGAGAAGTTATCGATTACGAGGTCGCTGATCCTCACCAACTCGCGCGCCAGTTCGACGCCGCGCGGCTCGGCCATGTTGATCGCAACCGAAAGCTTGTTGCGATTGAGATCCGGCTGCAACCCGACCTTGCGCGGCCCCATGTAGCCGGGGATCTTACGCTCGACCTTGATTACCTCGGCGCCATTGTCCGCCAGCATCCGCGTCGCAACCGGGCCGGCGACCACCCAGGTGAAATCCACCACGCGGATGCCCTTGAGCGCCATCGCCGCCATGGTCAGACGATGCCCTCGGCGATCAGGGTCGCGAGTTCTTCGCGCGCGAGCCCGAGCTCATCGCACAGAATCGCTTCGTTATGCTCGCCCACCAGTGGCGGACGCCGATAAGCTCGCCACGGCGTGCCATGCATCAGCGCCGGCGCGCCGGGATAATGGAAGCTCCGGCCGAGCTCCGGATGCTCGACTTCGACGAAATAACCGCGGGCGATTAATTGCTCATCTTTGAACAGCTCGCCGGGAAATCGCACCGCGGCATACGGCTGGCGCAGAAGCTGGGCGCGCGCGACGATCTCATCGCGCGGCTTATCGACCACCCATTGGTCGAGCACGTCAAACAGATGCTCGGCGTGTTTGGCGCGATGGTCGTGCTCGTGCCACTCGGGTGTGATTAGATCTTGCGCCGCATCGTCGCCCCTGACCCACTCGAGTAGCGAAGTCCAATCGCCGATCGTGCAATGCAGCACATATCCATCGCGGCATTTTCCGGCCCGGAAAAAGCGCGCCCAGTGGAGCGTTCCGCGCCGACGCTCGGGTTGCCCGTTCTGGAAGAATGATCCGACCACATGTTCGAGCGCCCCGGCGGTCGCGGCCTGCATGCTCAGGTCGATCCACTGGCCGGCCCCGTCTTGATCGCGCGCGAACAGCGCGCACAGCGTGGCGATCGCGCCGTAATGCGCGGAGGCATGATAGGCCTGCAGGCCCAACGGCCGCACCGGCGGACGGCCGGGATAACCATTGACGTAAAGCATCCCGCCCATCGCGGTGAGTACTGCGTCGTCGGCTAGATAGTCGCGGTATGGACCATCCGCGCCGAACGGCGAAATCGAGCACAACACCAGCGCCGGGTTGAGCTCGTGCAGCCGCGCCCATCCCAGGCCCATCGCATCGGCTCGGCCCGGGCCGAAATTCTCAATTACGACGTCGGCGCCGCGCGCCAGCTCGCACAGCAGCTCACGGCCACGTTCGCTTTCGAGGTCGAGGGTGAGCGAGCGCTTGTTGAGATTATAGAACCAGAAGAACAGGCTGCGATCGGGATGCGGCCGATCGTCGACGAACGGCGCGATCCGCCGCCCGTCGTCGCCGCCCGGCGGCTCCACCTTGATTACGTCGGCGCCCAGGTCGGCGAACATCCGGGCGCACAGCTGCGCCCGGTAATCGGTCAGATCGAGTATCCGGAGGCCAGCCAGGGCCCCGGATGGCGTGGCGGATGGTGTAACCAAGTTTCGCACCCGGGGAGCTTTTCCGGGCGCCGATAATACGAAGCCCGCCGCACGTTTTCAAGGCCAAATGGTCCGGTGCGGCTTGGCGCGTCTCGCGCGCGCGGGCGCCATCGGTTAATCTTCTAGGACTCAGACCGTGGCTACCGACTACAAGGCGACTCTCAAGCTCCCGAAAACCGACTTCCCGATGAAGGCGAACCTGCCTAAGCGGGAGCCGGAGATGCTTAAGCGCTGGGAGGATCTAAAAATCTACCAGCGGCTGCTCGAAGCACGCGCGGCGGCGGAATTGTGGGTGCTGCACGACGGACCCCCGTATGCCAACGGCCGCGTCCATTTCGGCACCGCGCTCAACAAGACGCTGAAGGATTTTATCGTGCGATCGCGGGCCGTGCTCGGCTACCGCACCCCGTTCGTCCCCGGCTGGGATTGCCATGGGATGCCGATTGAGCACAACGTCGCCCGCGAACTCGGCGAGCGCGCCCGCACCATCTCGAAGCTCGAGCTGCGCAAGCTATGCCGCGCGCATGCCGAAAAATATATCGACATCCAGCGTGTCGATTTCCGGCGTCTCGGCGCGATCGGCGATTGGGATCATCCCTATTTGACGCTTGCCCCCGACTATGAGGCCGCCGAGGTCGCGGTGCTGCGCCGCATGGTCGAGGCGGGCTATATCTATCGCGGCCTGCGCCCGGTCCATTGGTGTATCGAATGCCGTACTGCGCTGGCCGAGGCCGAGGTCGAGTATCGCGACCATCTTTCGCCATCGATCTATGTCGCTTTCCGCTTCAATGAGAAGCTGCGCGATGCGGCGGCGCTGGCGGCCGATTCCGCCGACGGTGCCGCGCTGGCCGACGCACATCGCAACGGCCGCCTGTTCGCGGTCATCTGGACCACTACGCCCTGGACGCTGCCGGCGAATCTGGGAGTTACGCTGAACGAGACCTTCGATTACGTCGCGCTGCGTTTCGGCGAATCATGGTATCTGGTCGCGGACCGTCTGGCGCAGGCGGTCGAGCAAGCCTGTGGTCTTAAAGCGTCCAGACGGATCGCGCTCAAGCGTGAAGCGCTCAAGGCGCTCGATGGACAGGACGTCCTGCGCCATCCGTTCGCCGATCGCGACTCGCGCCTGATGTTCGGTCCGCATGTCACCGCCGAATCCGGCACCGGGTTGGTTCATACCGCGCCCGGCCACGGTTACGAAGATTTCGTGATCGGCAACGCCTACGGCTTGCCGACGCTGACGCCGGTCGACGACAGCGGCGTCTTCACGAGCGAAGCGGGCATTTACGCAGGACGGCGCGTGTTCGAGGTCAACGCCGCGATCGTCGCCGATCTGAAAGCCTCCGGCGCACTGCTGCATAGCGAGAATCTGAGCCACAGTTATCCGCACTGCTGGCGCTGCAAGAATCCGCTGATCTTCCGCGCTACCGAACAATGGTTCCTGCGCGTGGACCATGACGGCATGCGCGAGCGGGCGCTTGCGGAAATCGATCTGGTCAACTGGGTGCCGGGATGGTCGCGCGACCGGATTCGCAACATGGTGGAGACGCGGCCCGATTGGTGCCTGTCGCGCCAACGCGCCTGGGGTGTGCCGATTCCCGCGCTGCGCTGTGCCGGCTGCAACACGGTGAGCCTGTATCCCGCAGTGATGAAGCGCGTCGAGGAAATCTTCGCGTCCGAGGGTTCGGATGCGTGGTATCAGCGGCCGGTCGAGGATTTTATCGTTGCCGGGCTCGCATGCGAAAAATGCGGCGCGGGTGCATTTTCCAAAGAAGAGGACGTGCTCGACGTCTGGTTCGATTCCGGATGCTCGCAGGCTGCCGTGCTGCGGCAGCGCGGCCTTGAGTGGCCAGCGGCGGCATACGTCGAAGGCATCGATCAGGCGCGCGGCTGGTTCCAATCGGCGCTGCTCTGCGCGGTCGCCACCGAGGGTCACGCACCCTACCGCAACGTCGTGAGCCACGGCCTCGCGCTCGATGAATTGGGCCGCAAGATGTCGAAGTCGCTCGGCAACTTCGAGCACGCCGCCGAGGTTGTCAACCGGATGGGCGCCGACGTTTTCCGGTTGGTGTTTGCCTCGGTCGATTATGCCGCCGACATGAGCGTCGGCGAGAATCTTTTCAGCGCGGTGGCCGAATCCTATCGCAAGCTGCGCAATACCGCGCGCTACATTCTCGGCAATCTCTATGACTTCGATCCCCAGCGCGATGCGCTCGCCCCGGAGGCAATGCTGGAGTTCGATCGCTACATTCTGGCGCGCCTGGAGCGGCTCAAGCGCGAGGTCCGCGAGGCCTACGAGAAATTCGACTTCCAGACCGCCTATCACGGCATCGTGAAGTTCGTGGTAGTCGAGTTGAGCTCGCTCTATATCGACGTCGTGCGCGACCGGCTCTATTGTTCTGGCGAGCGCTCGCGCGAGCGCCGCTCGGCGCAGGGCGCGCTCTATATACTGCTCGATACGCTGGTGCGGATGCTCGCGCCGCTGATTCCCTTCACTGCGGACGAGATTTATTCGCATCTGCCGGGCAGCCACGCCGAAAGCGTGCATCTGCTCGAACTCATCCCCGCGAATCCTGCCCAGGTCGACAGCGCGCTCGAGCAGCGCTGGAGCCGGCTGGTTGCGCTGCGCGATGAAGCCCTCAAGCTGCTCGAAACGATGCGCCAGGCGGGCATTATCGGCGCGCCGCTCGAGGCGGCGCTTCAAATTGGAGTGCCGCGCGGTGGCGATGGCGCGTTCGGGCCGATGCTCGAGGAGTACCGCGGCGTGCTGGCCGACTTCTTCATCGTTTCGAAGGTTGCGATCATGGATGGCGAAGCGGTGGAGCGGGTCAGTGCTGCGGCCGATGGCGCCGAAGCGTTTTCGTCAGACGGCTGGTTCGGCCGGATAGCCGCAATTCCGAAGCTCGTGATTCTCGGCCGCAAGGCGCCGGGCGTCAAATGTCAACGCTGCTGGAAATACTACGACGACGGCGGCGATCCTGAGTTGGACCCGCGATGCCGGGCGGTGCTCCGGGCGTGAGCCGATGACCGAGACCGGTTCCGCGCCGGAGCCGCACGCCCATCCGGTTTCGCGTCTGCGCACGCTCTGGCTGATGCTGGTGACGATCGTCGCGCCGGTCCTGATTCTGGACCAGGCGAGCAAGTTCTACGTGGCGTCGCATCTGCGGCTCTACCAGGAAATCCCGATCGTGCCGCATCTGCTCGGCCTCGCCTATACGCTCAATTCCGGCGCGGCCTTCAGCTTGTTCGCCAATCTGCCGGCGGAATTTCGCATCGGCTTTCTATTCACGATTACCGGGATCGCGATCGTGGTGCTGACGATCCTGCTCGCCCAGGCACACGAGCCATCGTGGCAGACGGTGGGCTTTGCGCTGATCCTGGCCGGCGCGCTCGGCAATCTGATCGACCGCATCCTGCGCGGACGCGTGATCGACTTTATCCACGTGCACTACTACGACTGGAACTATCCGATCTTCAACCTGGCCGACAGCGCGATCACGATCGGCGTCGCGATACTTCTGATTGAGGGACTCGGCCGGAGCGATCGGCCGCGCGTCGGCTGATCGCTCCCGCCGGATGGCGAGGCTATCCCTCGCTGCCAACGATCAAAGTTGCAGAGCGTCCCCCCTCGCCCGTCACTTGTCCGCAGCCGCGGGTATTTTAATCGGCGTCGCGCCCCGCGCGGACCACGATGACGTGCTTGACTCTAGGCGCTGCGACGCCGGCCGTGGGACACAGCCGGCTTCTCGACTGGCCGGCCGCCCTCTTCCATGGCGGCGCGCCAGCGATCGATCGCTTCGACATTGAAGCGCCAGTCGCTGCCGACCCGGAAGGCCGGCAACTGGCGCTGCCTCAGCAATCTGTAGATCGTTGAAGGATGCACTCGAAGGTACTCGGAGACCTCTCTGACCGTAAGCACCTTCGCGGGCTGATTAACTAGCTGTGCCATATCGTCCTCACCTGGCATAAATTTGGGCGCACTAAAAACTGGCGTGTGCGTTTAAGACACGTGCAGACCGCTGAGGGCCCTCAAACCACGCCTTCCCGAAACGCTTCGGGTCTGCCTATGGCCCCAAACTTCCGGCGGATCGCCTTGCGGCTATTCGTGAGAAGCTCCCCCCCAGGTGGCTTTCAGAAGCCCCACCGCCATTACCTAGTTTTGCCCTATTCCAGAGGAAATACAACCCCGTGAGACATCATATAGCGGGCGTAAGCCCAGTTCTCTGAAAAATAGCCGTGTTATGCGAAGTCTGACCCGACTGCGTAACTGCCCGAGCGCTGAAAGCAAATTCGATGCTTTTCCTATCCGCCGGACAGCTCGGTGATGATTTCTTCGCAAACGATCCGACGAGTAAGCGCATGACCGAGCCGGTCAAGCAGTACAAACTCGATCTTGTCGCCAGCGCGCTTTTTATCGAGATTGAGCGCCCGCGCGAATTCCTCGCCGGCCCATCCCGCCGGCAACTCCACCGGCAGGCCAGCCTGCGCGATGAGGGTCCGCAACCGCTCCGACTCGTCCGAACTCAGTCCGGCATAGGTTTCCGACAGCCGCGCGGCCGCCACCATCCCAATCGCCACGGCCTCGCCATGCAGATAACGGTTGTAGCCCGCGGCGGCTTCCAGAGCGTGGCCGACGGTATGGCCGAAGTTCAGGATGCGGCGCAGCCCGGCTTCGCGTTCATCGCGCTCCACCACCGAAGCCTTGTGCCTGAGTGATAGCTCCACCAGCCGTTCGAGTTCCCGCCGGTCGCGCGCCGCGATCGCGTCGCGCCCGCGCTCGAGATCGTCGAGCAGCGGCGCATCCATGATTGCGCCGTACTTGATTACTTCGGCGAGACCCTCGCGAAATTCTCGTTCGCCGAGCGTGCCGAGTGTGTCGACATCGGCCACCACCATCCGCGCTTCGTAAAAGGCGCCGATCAGGTTCTTGGCGAGCCGATGGTTGACGCCGGTCTTGCCACCCAGTGCCGAGTCGACCTGTGCGACCAGTGTGGTCGGCACCTGTACCAGCGGCACACCTCTTAAGTAAGTCGCCGCGGCGAAGCCCGCGAGATCGCCGACGACGCCGCCGCCCAGTGCGAACACTGCTGCGCCGCGTTCGAAGTTGGCCGCGACCAGGCGGTCATAGATCGATTCCAGCATCGCGAGCGATTTGCTGCTCTCGCCCGCCGCAATCTCGATCGTGATCGGATCGAATTTCGCCGTGTCCAAGGCCGTCGCCACGCGGCTCAGGTAGAGCGGAGCGACGTTCGAATCGGTGACGATCGCCACCCGTCCCCCGCTGAGCCCGGCTTCCAGCGCCAGCGTACCGATCGAGTCGAGGATTCCGGTCCCGACGTGGACCGGGTAGGATCGCGCGCCCAGCGCTACGCTGAAGGTTCGCACTGCCGCTCCCTGAGCGCACGGAAGGTTGCGACCAGCCGTTCGGCCGCTTCGTCGATCGTGAGGTCGGAGGTATCGATCGTGGCGTCGGCGCGAGCGTAAGACGCCGCGCGCTCGGCGAGCAGCTCGACGATCCGCTCGAGCATCGGCCGGCCGCCTTCGAGAAGCTTGGGCCGCGCTTCGCCCGAGCGCGCCAGCCGCGCCGCGATCACTTCCGGCCGCGCCGCCAGGCAGAGGATAACTCCGGCCTGCTTGAGCACCTGGAAATTATCTTCGTCGGCGAGGGCGCCACCACCGGTCGCGATTACCGCGGACTTGGGATGAGCGGCCAGCGCCGCGATCACCGTGCGCTCGATCGCGCGGAAGCGCGGTTCGCCCTCAACCGCGAAAATTTCCGCAATCGATTTTCCGGCCTGTATCACGATTTCGCGATCACTGTCAGCGAAGCGCCAACCGAGCCGCTCGGCCGCGGCCCGCCCGATCCGGCTCTTGCCGGTGCCCATGAAACCGGTCACTACCAGCTTCGGTCCGATTCGGCCGGCGTTCCTCAATAGCGGCGAACCTGTTCCAGATAGCCCTGGTAATTGCGGCTCACCTCGGCCAGCGAATCGCCGCCGAATTTTTCCAGGAAAGCCGTGGCGATCTCAAAGGCCACGACCGCCTCCGCGATTACGGCCGCCGCCGGCACCGCGCATACGTCGGAGCGTTCGATGGTGCCGACTGCCTCGGACTTGGTGCGAATGTCGACCGAGCGTAGCGGGCGCATCAGGGTTGAGAGCGGTTTGAAAGCGACCCGGACCCGGAGCGGTTCGCCGGTAGTCATGCCGCCTTCGGTGCCGCCGGAGTTGTTGGAATGGCGCGTGAAGCGCAAACCGGCCGCATCGTAGCCGATTTCGTCATGGAGCTGCGAGCCGCGCACCGTGCCGGCTGCAAAGCCCATCCCGAACTCGACGCCCTTGGCAGCCTGCAGCGACAGCAGCGCATGGGCGAGGCGGCCGTCGAGCTTGCGATCCCATTGCACATGACTGCCCAGTCCGACCGGCAGGCCGGCGACCGACACCTCGACGATTCCGCCCAGCGTGTCGCCGCTCTGCTTGCATTCATCGATCTCGGCGATAATCGCGCGCTCGGCGGCGGCATCGGCGACGCGGACCTGCGATTTTTCGGTTAGTTCCGATAACTCGGCGAGCGGGATCGACACGGGTAGCTCGGCCCGGTTCGCCCCGATCTGGATTACGTAGCCCAGCGACTCAATTCCGAACGGCGTCAGCAATTGCTTGGCGAGCGCGCCGACCGCGACCCGCGCAGTAGTCTCGCGCGCCGAGGCGCGTTCCAGGACGTCGCGGATGTCGTCGAGGTTGTATTTCAGTGCGCCGGCCAGATCTGCATGTCCCGGACGCGGACGTGTGACCAGCTTGGCTTCGGTGCGATCCTTCGGATCGGCCGACATGCGCTTCTCCCAGTTGGCGAAATCGCGATTCTGGATCACGAACGTGATCGGACTGCCCATCGTGCGCCCGAAGCGGATTCCGGAGACCGGGCGCACTTCGTCGCGCTCGATTAGCATCCTGCCGCCGCGTCCATAGCCCTTCTGGCGGCGGGCGAGCTGATGGTTGATTTGCGCCAGGTCGATCTCGAAGCCGGCCGGGACGCCTTCGATAATCGCGACCAGTTCGGGTCCGTGGGATTCGCCGGCAGTCAGAAAGCGCAACATCGTTTCGGGTCCAGCCCGGCCCGCAGGCGCCGGGTATCCAGATTCAATCAGAGTCCGCCATCACAAGAAAGCGGGTTTGCGCGGTCGCTATTGCAGTTCGAACCGCGATGGCTGAAGTCCTCACCGCGCCATAATCCCAGGCGGTCTCGCGTTGCGACGTATTTGGCTAAGTATTTTTCCTACTTCAAGTAGGTAGTTTTGCGCTTGGTTCTAGGTCAAATCTCGATTCTCCAAGCCGCTTCTAATCGCTACGGTGCGTACTGTCCGATGCGTAAACCAAACATCACGTTTCGAGGTCCGGCGTATCGGCAAACAGGGAGAGCTACCATGCGCTACAATTCTCGCGGCCGCCTTAGCAAGCCGCCGCATCGAGTCCCGATTCTCAGCCCGTCCTTGCTCTACAGCAAGCGGGTCAGCGTCGACTCCTGGACTGAACGCCTGCGCCTCGCAGCGCTCGCCAGCCTGGCCCACGAACTCCGCACACCCATCCAGGTGCTGCTCGGTTACCTGGATACGCTGAAGGATCAACTGCCGAGTACCTTGCCGGCGCGCTCGCGCAAGATGCTCGAGCGGATGAACGCGAACGCCTGCGAGCTCGCACGGATCGTCGAAAACATCATGGATTTCGCGCTCGACGATGCGCATCCGGGTCCCAACCGCGACAGCCAGGTTCCGACCCTCCACCTGCTCGACGAAGTGCTGCCGCTGATCGAATCGATCTGCCATGAAAAGGGGCTCAATCTGGAGTTCGAGCTCGATGACGCGCCGGTTGTGATCTATGCACGGCATCGCCAGCTCCGCCTGGTCCTGGCGAATCTGGCGGTCAACGCCGTCCGCTTCACCGCCGTCGGCGGTGTAAAGATTTCGATTCGACGCGCCGGCACGCCGGACCATCCGGAGGTCGTGTTTGAGGTCAGCGATACCGGTCCCGGCTTTGGTCCGGAACTCCGCGAGGAGCTGTTCGAGCCGTTCGCCCGGCTTTCTTCCAGCAACAGCTGCCGCTATCGCGGTCTCGGCCTCGGTCTGACGGTGGTCAAGCGCAGTGTCGCGGCGCTCAACGGCAATCTCGAGGTTCACTCGACGGTCGGCGAGGGATCGCGCTTCGTCGTGACCTTCCCGGTGCATCCGCACGAGGCCCGATCCGAGGTCCGGAAGAGGAACTGAATTGAGTAGCGATAGACTAGAGCGCCTGATCGGAGTAGCGGGGCTCGTTCGTCATGGGGGCACGCAACCGGAAGTCGATCGCCGGATGCGCGGTGGCGAACGGAGGACCGATCAGGCGCTCACCGTTTTTACGATCGCTGGCGCGACGCCGGGGGGTTTGTCGCGCTGCGCGCCAACGCCGGTGGTGGACCGTTCAACTCTCCCTCGGTCTGCCGCCGGCTGCGGCGTTAGCGATAGTGCCGCATCAGGCCCACCACCACCCCGCGAATC
>DATJRJ010000087.1:0-3045 GCA_035504735.1 Binataceae bacterium (SeqCode) | reverse complement strand
CGCTCGCAGCCGCCATCATCACCGAACGCGCGCAGCTCCATCAGGCGCGGCTGGTTTCATCGGTCACCAACTATGATCCCGCGATGCGCACTGCTATCCGCAATCTCGCCCATCAATTTGTCCATGCCGGGATCAGCAGCGCGGACGCAACCGCTCATGCACGAGCCCAGATCTATGCCGGCGTGCAGGGACAAGCGTTGACGCTCGCCTATATCGACGTGTTTTATCTGTTGGCGCTGATGGCGGCGGTTTTGCCCCTGCTGCTATTTTTTGCCAAGAAACCGCCACTCGGCGCGATGGCGATGCATTGATCGGCCGCCGGGACCGCCGGGATCGACCGCCCCAGCTTCTGAAAGCACTGCTGCCTACAGCTCGAAGATTTTCTTAGGCGTTTTGTGTACGCAGTCACTCGCGCCAGACTCATCGACGAAGTAGTTGTCGCAGATCACCGCGACCGCTGTCGCTGAAACGTACGGTGGATGACAGGCCAGAAACATGTGTGGCTCGATCACCATCGTCTCGTCATCCCTGATGAGCGGTCGCTCCACGAGATCATAACCCTGGCCATGACAGTAAAGTCTCAGTTCCGGCGGCAGATGCTTCGCCTGTAGAAATTCGCTATGCGCATGGTAGATTTCCTTGCACGACGCGCCGGGTTTCAAACGCTTGAGCGTATTCTCCTGGGCGCCTTTGGCAATCTCGAATCCCTCGAGCAACTCCGTCGACGCTTTACCGAAAACTATGTTGCGTGAGATTTCGGCGTAGTATCCCTGATCCGAATTATTCTCGATCAGTATGCTGAGCTGGTCGCCGCTCGAAATCGTTCTTCCCTGAAAGTGATGAGGGCCGTGGAACGCCGGCTCGCCGATGCGCGCAGAGGCGGTCAGCAATACGCCCTCGCCATCGCTCCCGATCCGATTTCCCTCATGCCGCGCAAGCGACGCGACCTCGACGTCGCGCATGCCGGGTTTGATCTGATGGATTATCCGATCGAACACCTCGTCCTGCATCGCGCAGGTCTTCCTGAGCATGGCGCGCTCTTCCGCACTTTTGACTGCTTTGCATCGCTCGATGAATTCCGTCTCGTCGGTAAGCTCGGCATGGCCTGAAATCCCTTCCATGAAGGAGCTTGCAAAGGCGTGCGGCCATTGTCCCGCCCTGACCAGACCGATTTTTCGCCATCCTCTTCGGCGGACCTCCTGGAGAAGAATCCGGGCTTCGTAATCGTGCGTGAATTGCGCGGAGAAAAATGTTGCCGTGTTGATTACCTCGCCGACGCCGGGATGGTCGGGTTCGTCTCGTCGATAGCGTCGCCGTTCACCAATTCCGCCGTGCTGAATGACAGTCATCAGGTCGTCGATCGGAAACATCACCACCTGCATATAGGCGCCCACCGGAAACCCCGTGATCCATCTGACCGGCCCGCCCAGGATCGTGTCTCCGTTCGCCTGAAAAACAAGCGCGTCGAGGTTCCTGCCGCGCATATGGTCGCGAACCAGTTTCCAACGCCGCTCTAACTCACCGCGTGGAAGTCTCGCCAACACCCGATCCGAATTATCCATGGTGGTTACCTCCAGGTGCGTCCGTAAAAGCCGGAACCGTCGCCGAGCCATTGCGACCACGGCCAATATGTCACGATTTGCTTTCTCTCGGGTACGACCACGCACCAGCGATTATCAACCGGCCTTCGTCAAATTGCGGTTTTTCTCCTATTGTGCCAGTAAATGGTGCGGGATCGCGGGATTGCCAAATGCCGAGGAGACGATCGTGAAAATAGTGGTTTTCGGTCCGGAAAAACGGACTGGCGCGCTGCGCGACGGAGCCATCGTCGATCTCTCATACGCCTATGCCAGGTATCTTCGCGATAACGGAGAGCGCCATGCGGTTACGACTGCAGCCGCTCTCGTTCCGCCCGATCTCGCGCGCTTCATCGAATGCGGCCCAAAGACCATCGAGCATGCGCATAAGGCGCTTGAACACTTGGACCGTGCGGACGAGCAAGTCGGGCCGCGCGGCGAGCAATTGGTTTACGCGCCGGGCGAGGTCAAGCTGCATGCGCCCAAGCCATTCGGCGCCCGAATCGCCTGCGCGGGAAGCAACTACGCCGATCACGCCGCCAGGATGGCCGCCAATCTCGGTCTGCAGCCGAAGGTCTCGGGCGACAAGAGCGGCGACATCACCAGTGTGATTCGAGCCAATGGAATCTGGGGATTTTGGAAGGTAGGGAGCGACCCTGTTGGGCCCGACGGCGACGTCGTCTATCCCTCGATGACGCGGCGCCTCGACTATGAGGGCGAGCTGGCGATCGTGCTGGCCAAGGACGGCAAAAATATCAAGCCTGCCGAACTGCGTGACTACGTATGGGGTGTCACGCTGCTTTGCGACTGGAGTATCCGCGATCTGCACGAGCCCGATGGCCCATATAAATTCGCGAAGGCAAAGAACTTCGATACCTCGCATTCGCTGGGCCCATGCATTGCAGTCGGCGAGGCGGACCCGGGTAGCATCGATGTTGAGACTTATGTGAACGGCGATCGGCGGCAGAACTACAACACGCGCTCGATGATCTTCCCGTTCGGCGAGTTGATGGAGTATCTGTCCCGCGATTTCACGCTGCGGGCCGGCGACATCATCAGCGCCGGAACTGCCGCGGGAACGGCGGCCGATTCGAGCAAGCCGCTCCCGGACCGAACCTTCCCACCAGAGCTGTTTCTCAAGGTCGGTGATAAGGTGGAGGTACGTTCACCGGCAGTCGGATCGCTGCGCGCTCAAATAGTCGCAAAATGACCAGCCCAAACTGACGCCATCGCGGCTGGGCGAGGCCGGCAGAAACCTCTCAATGCCTGGAGAGGCCGCCGATCATCACTCGTCGAGCACCTGATTTCGCTGTTCGCTTGAGATCTTTCGCTTTGCTGGCCCCTCGTCTCCGCGTATGCCTCAGGCCTGCAATGGAAAAAGAGGTGATGTGCTCAATCAGCCGATCGATAAAATCCGCCGTAATCACATCATCGGGATACAGCCGCGCGAGTATCAGTCTTGTATATG
>DATJRJ010000086.1:0-4066 GCA_035504735.1 Binataceae bacterium (SeqCode) | reverse complement strand
ATTTGAACAGCCGGAGACTTTCGTGCGCGAGGTCCGCTTGGTTCCGTTAAATCCGGCAGCTCGCGGAATAGATCCTATGCGATTTTAGCATCGCATGATGCCGTAAATTCGCGCCGCCGTGATTCCGTAGATCTGCTCGTCGCCTAGTTTCAGTAGAGAGATGAGAACGTGATTCGATAGAAAAACTCGCTGCAGCTGAAGCAATCTGTAAGACACTAAGCTATCGAGCCGAGGGCACTCGCCGAACTTCCTCCCAGTGGATGATCTGCCGCGCGCGCAGATCGGCAATCTGGTCTTCCGCATAACCCAGTTCCCGCATGAGGCTCGCGGTGTGCTCGCCCTGGAATGCGCCGTGATCGAAGCGTCCCGGAGCGTCGGAGAAACTGACGATCGGGCCGTGACGCAGATATTTCCCGAAGCGTGGACTGTCGACCTCTGCCACCATTCCGTTTATCGCCGACTGCGGATGATCCTCAAGAAAGCTGCCAACGTCGCTGTCGGCGCGCACACACGCGACTCCCTTATTCGTCAAGAGCTGCTCCCATTCGCCAGCTCCTCGCGAAGCGAAGATCTTGCTGATTTCATCGACGAGTTCTTTATCATGTGCCGCGCGGGCGGCCCGACTGGAGAATCGTGAGTCCGCCGCGAGTTCCGGACGGCTTACTGCGAGACAGAACTTTCTCCATTCACGGTCAAAGGGGCACGCGAGGAAGACCCAACCCTCACTCGCCAGGTACAGTCGATAAAGTGCGTGGAGGCCATAGCATTGTTCATCGGGCAAAACCGTCGGTGGACGTCCCGAATAATCGTAGGCTTCGTCGGCATTGGCCCATGCGTTGCCCTGCAGCATCGTTACCTCGAGCGCCTGTCCGCGATCGGTGCGAGTGCGCGCCAGCAACGCCAGCATGATACTCGTCGCGACCGCCTGTGAGGTATTGGGATCGGGGTTCGCCTCGTTAGCTCTCATCAACAGTCGCGATGTATCTTTAATCTCATCTAAGGTCATCGGCTGATCGGGCGGTGGCGGATTCGCCCTTCCCGCCTGGCGAAGAGCCCCACCGAGGAGAGCGCCGGGGATCGGATGAGCGCCCGGCCGCCGATGGTGTGGACCTGTGGCACCGTACGCGCCGACGTAAAGATGGATTAATCGCGGATTGATCTGGCGGCAGGTATCCCAGTCGATGCGCAGCCGCTCAGGCACGCCTGGACGAAAGTTGTGGAGCAGAACGTCGGCGCGCGCGACCAATCGATGAAGAATTTTCTGGCCGTCCGTGCTCTGAAGATTGATCTGAATGGCTTCCTTGCCAGCGTAATTCTTGAGGTTGATCAGCGCCATCCCACCGGTGCTAATTGTCTGCTCGCGTTCGGGAGTTGCGTCAATTTTAATGACCCGAGCCCCCATGTCCGCCAGCATCGCGGCGCCATATGGTCCAGCAATCACCATCGAAAGGTCCAAAATCGTAATGCCATCGAGCGGCGGCTTGGGCGCAGCCTGACTATCCCCGTTCCTGAGCTCGATGCAGGGTTCGCTTGGCGGGGATTCGAGGCGGCGTAAAATTTCGGCGGTGTGTTGTCCTAGCTCCGGGGCGGGACTGTTGACCTCACCCGGCGTCTCGCTCAGACGGGCTAGCGGACTAAGCATTTTGAGCTTTCCGACCAGCGGATCGGTTATCTCAACCGCGTGATGATTGTGCACGAACTGCTCGTGCTTCATCCCATCAGTCGCATACCGGAATGGCTCGGCCGCGATATTGCCGTCGGCGATGTAAAGCTGCATCCACTCGTCGAGCGTCCGCTCCTGCATTCTGGTCAGGATCAAATCGCGCAGCGCTTCGCGTCCTTCAGCGTTCATCACGGGCGCATTCTTGAACAACTCTTCTTCGAGCACCCATCCGAGATCGACGGCTTTCAGGTAGGCGCGAAACAGGCGGTCCATCAGGTTGGCGTGCTGTAACCACTGTCCGTCCTTGGTTCGCACCGGGATATATTGGAGCATCGGCAGGCGCAACATCGCCCCCAAAATGTCAGGTGGAAAAGACTTTGGGTCCTGCCGCGAGAACTGACGCAGCGTCAGTCCCGCGAGATCATATGGGATCATCCCCTGCAGAATGCTGGTTTGGACCCATTGCCCGCGGCCGCTTGTGCCCCGGGCCAGCACGGCCGCCAGGATTCCGCGGACGGCGGCCTGACTGGCAGCCCACGAACCGACTTGCACGGCAGAATAAGCTGGACCGACACGATTGAGTTGTCCTTCGAAGCTTGTCATCCGGCCAGACTTTGCGGCGATAACGCCCTCGTAGCCGGGGACTTGACTAAGCGGACCCTGCTGGCCCCATCCGCTGATCGACGCATAAACGAGACTCGGATTGATCGCCGCTAGGGTCGCGTAATCTATCCCGAGGCGCGCTGCCACGCCGGGGCGGAAAGACTCCAGAACTATGTCGGCGTGCTCAGCTAGCCGATGGACTGCGGCGACGCCTTCGGAGGTCTTCAGATCGACGACCGCAGAGTGCTTGCCGCGGTTCCACGCGAGCCACGCTGGTTGGGTCCGGAAAGGGTCACCGGTGGGAGGCTCGAGTTTTATGACATCGGCGCCGAAATCGGCAAAAACCGCAGTGGCCAGGCCGCCAGCCATACCCCAACTGAAGTCCAAAACAACAAGCCCGCTACACGGTCCGGCCATCTGCTGCCCTCCTTTGAAAACGTAACTGCCGGCGCTTCAGACAGTAGCCTTCGGCCAGTGCAGGATTTCGCGGACAGAGTGGTCCAGAATCCAATCCCTGTCGTTGTCCGACAACAAATCCGAAGATCGTATGCAGAAGAGCGATTCGCCGTATGTATGATTATCCGTCGTGACCGTAAAATCGCTCGCCCACATCAGACGCTTAACGCCGAAAGCATCAATGACTCGGCGCAGTTGTGTTAGCAGATCGCGATACGGAAAAGGCTCCCTCGAAAGGCGCGGGGCGTGCCCCCATTTGACTGCAACATTAGCGTATTTCGCGTACGTCAGGAGCTGTTCGATAGTCGACTCGAGCTGGCCGGGTAACGCAGCGCGATCGACTCCCATCCCGACGTGATCAATGATGAACTGAATCTTGTCGTACGACCGGACATAGCTTGTCAGCGTCTCGTGCTGATCACCCGGATAGATCATCACGGGGACTCCATGTTTGCTGGCGGCGGCAAGAACTCGCCCGTGTCCCGCGCTGCGCATGACTTTGAAGTCGAGTCCTGAAGCGATACGCGCGCACAGGCAGTTTCGAGCCTTACGGACCTGTCCCATCAAGTCATCGATCTCGGGGTCATTCGGATCGAAGCGGACGACGTAGGCAAAGCGTTCCGGGAAGCGCTTCACCGCCTCTTCGGCGAAAGGATACGAGTAGCGGTAGATACCGTTTTCGAGCTTTTGCCGTGTTGCCGGCCAGTCATCGAGAACAGCAGCGTTCACCCCGAGCGCGTCCATGATCGCGACCGCCTGCTCGAGCCCCCGATGAGTGGCATGGATTTGTGCATCGACAATTTCCATCGAAGTGTTTTCCTCCCTCCCGAAAACTCAACATCTGATTAGTCAGGTATGACGGCGCAAATTGTCAAGTGCAGGCTGCAGGCGCGGCTGATGGTTGCTGAAATCGCGAGTACGGCGTGTTGCGCTTGTCAACCGTTTTGCTTGTGAGATCTGACCAGCCTTTGCAAGGATTAGCGAAAGACCTGTTCTTGTAGCGTCTCGGGAGGAGTTGCGATGAATCAGCGGACGGTAAACTTTTTCAGTGAAGAAACGCGGATGGAGGGTGATCTGTTTCTTCCCTCAAACCTTAAGGCTAACGAACGACGGCCTGGTGTCGTGCTCTGCCACGGGTTCACTGGGGTGCGCTCATTGATTCTCGGAGACTACGCCAAGATTTTCGCCGAGGCCGGTTTCGTCGCACTGACCTTCGACTACCGTGGCTACGGCGGCAGCGAGGGAATTCGGCGGCGTCTGATCCCAATGGAACAAATCGACGATATACGGAATGCGATTAGCTTCTTCGAAACATTGCCTGAAGTTGATCCGGATCGGATCGGC
>DATJRJ010000085.1:0-13969 GCA_035504735.1 Binataceae bacterium (SeqCode) | reverse complement strand
CGCCCGCGTCATGAGTTGCTCAAGCTCAACCGCTATCTGTTCAAGTGCATCCCGATTCAGGCCAGCCGCGGATGCCCTTACCGGTGCTCCTTCTGCGAGATTCCGGTCTTCTACGAGGGCAGCTATCGGACCCGGCCGATTGGCGAGATCATCGAGGAAATCAAGGAAAACATCCGCATCACGGGATTTCGCCGCTTCCAGTTCATCGACGATCAGATCACCGGCAAGCATAAGTTCGCGAAGGAGTTGTTCAAGGCGCTCGCTCCGCTCAACATCCGCTTCTCGTGCCTCTGGACGGTGAACTCGAACCACGACGACGAACTGCTCGAGCTGGCGGCCAAGGCCGGCGTCTTCCACGTCAATATCGGCGTCGAATCGATCAGCCAGGAAAGCCTGCTGTCGATGAACAAGATTCAGAATCATGCCGACCAGTACAAGAAGCTGCTGGCGCGTCTCGAAAAGCACGGCATCTACTACTCGCTCAATTTTCTGTTCGGGCTCGAGGAAGACCATCCGGGAATCTTCGACGAGACCCTGCGCTTCCTGCACGAGGTCAAGGCGCCCGAGGCGTTCTTCAACACCGTCACGCCGCGCCGCGGCACTCCGATGCGCACGATGCTGGAGAACGAGGGGCGCGTGATAATCCCCGACGCGGACATGTATACCAATAACTTCCGTTGCATGTTCGTGCCCAAGCATCTCTCGCCGCAGCAGGTCGAAGAGGGCGTCTGGCGCTGCACCAAGGAATTTTATTCGCTCAAGTCGATGTTCAAGCGCCTGCTGATGCCGCCCGGGAAGTTCACCTGGCAAGGGCTGACCGAGAACATGCTTTTCTATTGGGGCGCGAAACGGCAGGTCGACCCGGTTGATTATTACTAGAGCCGGGTTATTTCGAGAGTCCTGAACGGCTTCCAGGCGGCGCGTGCCGCCGGCGCCGGAAAGATTCCGAACCAAAACGGCCAAAGACCGTCCGACGGGAGCCGTTCCCCTGACCGGCGTATCAATCGGCGAAATCAAGGCGGAGATCTTGGCTAATACGCCGGCGTCTCCATCGGATGCGCGTCCGCGTGAGTCGCGTCGCGCCTCGCTGCTGCGCAGCGCACCGGCGCTGCTGTTGCTCATAATCGTGGTCGCCGATTATGGCCAGCTAACCGATCCCGATTTGTGGGGCCACATACGGTTCGGCCAGGATGCGCTCGCGCAATCCGGCCGCGTTCTCCACGACACTTATTCGTATACAGCCTTCGGCCATCTCTTTCCCAATCACGAGTGGCTGACCGATATCGTGATGGCGACCGTTTACGACCATCTGGGCGTGGTTGGACTCAAATTGTGGAAGTTCACCTGCGTCGCATCGACCTTTCTATGCCTGGCACTCGCGCTTGCGGAGACCGGAGCGAGCGCCGCAATACAGTCGGATATCTTACTGGCGGCGGCGATAGCGGTGATGCCGCAGATGCACTTCCGCCCGCAGCTTTTCACTTTCCTCTTTTTCGCGGCGATGCTGGCGATACTGGCCCGCCACTATTATCGGGGCTCGGCCCGATTATGGATGCTAGTGCCGATAATTCTGCTGTGGGTGAATGTGCACGGCGGGTTCGTGATCGGAATCGCGACGCTTTTTGTCTACACCGGCATCGTTGGTCTGGAGGATCTGCTTTCCGGTCGCGGCTTGAGACGCGGACTGCAGCTTGGCGGGCTCGCGCTGCTATCGATACTGGCCCCGCTTCTCACGCCGTCGGGGATTGGCACCTGGCGAATAGCGATTGGCGCCGTGCTCAATCCCGCCGTGCGCATCAATATCACCGATTGGCATCCACTGATGTTCGCGATGGCTCAGCAATGGCATGCCGGCCATCTCGGCGTCATCTACTACTTGCTGGTGTTGGGTTTCATCGCGGCGTTCATCGTAAGTGTCGTCCTGACCCCGCGCGGCGGTGACCTCCCATTCATCGTAATTGCGGCCATCATGAGCTATGCGGCATGGACTGCGATGCGCAATATGCCGCTGGCCGTCATCGCCTGTGCGTTGCCGGTGGCCCGTCATACGACGCTAATTCTTGCCAATCTTGATAAACGCGCCGCCGCTATGAGCGCGGTACCGGCCGCAACTTCGTCGGAACGCCCGCCGATGAGCCCGTGGATCGTCGAAACGCTCGCAGTCGCGCTCGCGCTTTACGCCGGAATTTTCTCGTCGCGGTTGCGGTTAGAGGCGCCGTACCCCGCAGGCGCGGTTGCCTTCATGCAACAACACGGTCTGAGCGGGAATATCCTGAATGAGTTCGGCTGGGGTGAGTATCTGATCTGGCATCTCGCGCCGGGCTCGAAAGTGTTTATCGACGGCCGTTACTCTCTAATCTATTCAGACAAGGTCATCAACGATTATATCGATTTCAATTTCGATCGGCCGCGCGCCTCTCAGGTCCTAGCGTCGTACCATCATGATTTCGTACTCATCCCGCCAACTGCGGGAGCCTTCAAACTGATGATGCGAACCTCGGGATGGGTGCTGATCTATCGCGACCCGCACGCCGCGTTGTTCGCGCGGGCCGATACGCCGGCGGCCAGGCAATTTACGGTTCCGGAGAACGCGGTCCCGCCGTCGATTCGATATTTCCCTTAATTCTTATATCGCGATCGACAGTCCTACTTGGCTGCCTTGCCGGTTAGGACCAGCTTGAACGTCGTGGTTCCGGTGAAGCCGCCTAGATAGCTGCCCTCTGCACCCCCGGTATAGACATTGGAGTCCGTGACCACGAAGCCACCGTTAAGAGGACTTCCGCCACTCAATGTGTCGCATGCCGAACCGCTAGTATACAGAGTTTCGACATCCTTTTTGCCGGTAATTGCTATGACCCCTGCCGCGGGCGCACAGTCTGCAGTATCGGAAGGGGTCTCGACCTCTTCCCCACTGTCATAGGTCAAGTCGAACGTCGCCGTGCCTGCGCCCGTAGCTGTGGGTTGGCCGGCCGCATCTGTAGCAGTGGACGTTCCACTGAACTCGTAGCACGTACAGTTGCCGGAGGCGCACACGTTGTAAGCGCTGGTACACGCTCCACTGGTTGAGGTGCTCTCCGTCAGCTTCAATACGACGTTATATGCGAACAGCTTGGTCGCGGCATTGGACTCCGCAGTCGTATCCGCCGGCCCCCAAGCCCAACTCATCTGCGCACTGAATACGGCAATCAGGACACCAAGAGACAACGCTCCGATCTTCATAGACCCCTCGCTGGTTCAGATCTTTTCAGCCTCAGTGTTGGTATTACGAATCCTCCACCACGTCAACCGGAGTGAATCAAGCTGATTTCGGTGCCGCGGATGGCGTTTTGGCGGCCGGCAGTTGCTCTAGATCGAGCACCTGCTTGCCGTTGACCGTCAGCTTCCCACCCGCAAAATCCGCCTTCAGCACATACTGGGAGCCGTCCTTGACCAGCGTCCCGGCCTGAACCCAGCGATTGATCTTGTCCGGACCCATGATCCGATCGACGAACGAGCTGGGGGCCTGGACTGTCGCTTTCGAAAAAACCTGCTGCTCGACGATCCTCATCAAGACCGGTTGCGCGGGCGGTGCGGCAGGCGCCACGCTGACGGCAGATGGTGGCATCAACGAGACATTGAGATTAGCCGTTACGCTGCCATCCGACACCGCCATCGTGAAGTCGCTCTTCAATTGGGGGCCCTTGGCCGCCAGCGCCATCACGAAGTCCGCTAATCCGGATCGCGCCGCCGCCATCAGCGCCTCTTTGTCTAGCTTTTTTCCCTGGAGCGCCAGGGCACGCTGGTTCCAGGCCGCGATCGCACCCGGGTCGATTTTCCCGAGCTCCCACACCAGCGAGGTTTTGCCGACGCTCTCACTGCCGAGCACCGCACTCGAAATCCTCAGCGCGCCCTGAAACTTCAACAGCCCATCGTTCAGCGCCGATGCGGTGTTGGCGTCGAGCAGTTGCAAACTTCCCCCGCGTTTACCGGGCAGAGTTAGATTGATCTCTCGAATCGTCGTCTCACTGCCGCCCGTCCAGATGCTTCCCTGCGCCGACCGCCAATCGCCGTTGAAAGTAAATTCGGTTATCGACCATCCGACCAGGCCCGGCCCAACCGCGCCCGGGCTGTGCAGGTAGACCCTCAAGCGGCCCGGGAGCGGATCGATCTCGCCGTCGAGGCCGAGAAAATTTGCACCGCCCGTCGCTCCGTTGATAGTTCGCGGCGGCATGCTCACCCGCGTCCTGCTGCGGCCGTTGAAGTAGACGATGGTGCGCAGGAGAAGGTCCGCAGGCAACATCGTACGAGAGGCGGACGCGGGTTCGCTGTCGACCACCGCCGCCACCGGCGTTGCCGAGAACCATCCGGTCCAGATCGGGTAGGGTCCGTGATTGATGCGTTCGGCCACCACCGTCTGCATTCCATGAGTACCGACGGCGATGGTCGCGTCGGATGAGAACCAACCTTGATGATAGGTGAGCACCTGCGCGGTGAGCCCGCTGGCGGCAAGCTGAGCGACCGCCCCGTAACATGCCGGCTTGGCCTGGAATCCCACTACGACCGGGCCCAGAACGAAGATTACCAACAGCACGGCGAGCACGGTCCATAACGGCCATCTGCGCCGGCGCTGATTCTGTCGCTCGGGAATGACCGGCGGGGATTCGGTGAACAGATGCGACACGGGCGTGCCGCATTGGGTACAAAAAATCTGTTCGTCGGGATGGAGCGCCCTACCGCACTTGGGACAGTTCACGATTGGTCTTTCTCAGGGCAAAGATGTTTGCACAAAATTTGCTGCCTCGTGCTTGCCGGCGTTCGTCTTCTGAAGACGCGGGGACAAGCTATCCTAACCGCGCCATGATGTTTAGCCCCGGCGGGATGGGCGGCGGCGGGAAACCGCTCGGCAGGATCGCGGAGGATCTGCGGCTCGAGAGTCGTTTTACGATGCTGCGGCTTAGTTACGCCAGGTGGTGTCGTTGGCAAGCAGTTCTTTGGTCGATGCGGCCAGGGCGCGAAGCTGTCCTGCGCAATCACCGCGATAGGTCGGCCCATGCATGATCGCGAGTGCCGCCGGCTCGAGCGCCGCGAGTCCGGCCATGATCCGATCCGTATACGGCGTATATGCGACCGAGTTCGCCATCGGCGATGACTGGTACTTCTTGAGCGTGTCGGCCGCGGCGCTCGCGACTTCCGATTCGGTGAGCGCCGGATGCTGGCCGCTTTGAAAGAACAGGTCCGAGCAGAACAGGATGCGCTGGGTCTCCTCGAACATCAGGCCCGCTTCCCAGGTATGCGGCACATGTGGCGTGCGCAGGAACCGAAAGCGGCGCTGGCCGGTGGCGAGAACTTCATTGTGCGCCAGCGCTTTGCCCGGCTTCTCGGCGAAATCGTTCACGTTGACATTAACCGCAACCTGGCTGCATACCGCCTGCGCGTCCGGCGCTACCGTCAGCCACTCGTTGAGCGCGCCGCATTCGTCGGCCTCGAAGTGGCTGAAGCCGATCCAGCGGAGCTTGGTCGGATCGATCACGGTGCGCACCGCCGCCAGCACCTCGCCGAAGGTCTTGCGCGGACCGGTATGAAACAGCAGCGGCTGCTCATCGCGGACGAGGAACTCATTGAACTCGAGTTTTTGCGTCGGCAAGAACATCGAGATCCGAAAGATATCGGGTGCGATTTCCATTACGGTCGCTGCGTCCATAATTGACCTCCGCGGTTCACGCATAGGGCTATCAGATCATCGTTGGAGCGCAAGTGGGGGGTATCAAGTTTCATTGCCCCCCGCCATCCAAGACGACGTTATCGATCAAGCGCGTATTTCCCACCCGCGCCGCGATCGCCAGCAGAATCGGCCGGCCTGCCTCTGCCGGCGAGCTCAGTGTTTCGGCATCGACCGCTTCGAGATACTCGAGTTCGACGCTCGGATAAGCCGCGAGCACTTCCATGGCGGTCGCGCGCAGGGTCTGCGGATTATGCATACCGCCTGTATATCGATCGCGCGCCGCGAACAGCGCGCGGCTGAGTGCCAGCGCGTCGCGGCGCTGGTCGGCCGAGAGATAAGCATTGCGCGAGCTCATCGCGAGCCCATCGGCCTCGCGGACGATCGGAAAAGGCGCGATCTCGACGTCGAAATCGAGATCGCGGACCATCCGCTGAATCGCGCGGAGCTGTTGAAAATCCTTCTCACCGAAGATCGCGATGTGCGGCCGCACCAGGTTGAAGAGCTTGGCCACGATCGTGGTAACGCCGCTGAAATGGCCGGGCCGATGAGCGCCGCATAGTCCGCGTGTGACCTCGGTCACCTCAACCCAGGTCTGCGCGCCGGGCGTGTAGATGGCGGTACTATCGGGCGTGAAGACGATATCGGCGGGCACACCCTGGATTTTCGCCAGATCGCCCGCGAGGTCCCGTGGATAGCACGCGAGGTCCTCGGTCGGACCGAACTGGGCGGGATTTACGAAGATCGAAACCACCAGCAATGTCGCGCGCCGCCGCGCCTCGCGCATCAGGGCGAGATGGCCCTCGTGCAGAAAGCCCATCGTCGGCACCAGCGCGATCCGGGCGCCTTGCTGGCGGGCCGCCTCGGCGCGGCGCCGCATTTCGGCTGGCGCGCGGACGACTTCCACGCTCAGGCACTCTTGCGTCCGTAGCTATGCTCGCGGTCGGGAAAGGCTCGCTCGCGAACCTCGCGCAGATAGTCGCTGGCCGCCTCGCTCGCCGCCTGCCACAGATTCACGTAGCGCTTGGCAAAGCGCGGTAGAAACGATTCGTTGAGTCCCAACAGATCATGCATCACCAGTACCTGGCCGTCGCAATGCGGGCCGGCGCCGATTCCGATCGTCGGTATCGCGAGGCGCCCGGTGATTTCCGAGGCGAGATCGCTCGGGATCCCTTCCAGCACCACGGCGAAGGCTCCCGCTGCTTCGAGCGCCAGCGCGTCGTCGATCAGCCGTTCGCGGCATCCCGCCTGCTTTCCCGATCGGCGTCCCTGGACACGATGGCCGCCCATCCGATGGACCGATTGCGGGGTCAGGCCGACATGCCCCATCACCGGGATGTCGAGGTCGGCCAGCCGCCGTACGGTCTCGGCGATCGCGACTCCGCCTTCGAGCTTCACGGCTTCCGCGCCGCCTCCCTTGATCAGGCGGCCAGCATTCAACACCGCCTGCTCGATACTCACCTGGAAAGAGAGAAAGGGCATATCGGCCACCAGCAAGGCGCGTCGGCGCGCCCGCGCGACCATCCGGGTATGATAGAGAATCTCGTCGACCGTCACCGGCAGTGTGCTGTCGGCTCCCTGCACGACCATCCCGAGGCTATCGCCGACCAACAAAACATCGATTCCCGCCTGGTCGAAGATCCGCGCGAAGGGGTAATCGTACGCGGTCAGCATCGCAATCGGTCTGCCCTCGGCCTTCATGCGCGGCAGATCGGGCACACGTACTTTTTCTTTATCCATAAGGTTCCCGCCAAAAAAATAAGCCGCCTGCATCGCCGGCGACCCATCAGGAACCGTTCCGTATCGAACGGGCACACGTGCCCTTGTTCCGGGTCCCGGTCCGAAATTCCGGATCCAGGCTCGAACCAACTCTGTGTCTTGAGGCCTGTTCGGCCTCGCCTTCCCATTCGTCTCGCCGGGACTACGCCTCGACGGACTGGGATCAGTTAATAGTATGAAGCGGAGCCCGGAGTAAAGTGGAGCGCGATCACGGTATGCGAGCGGAGGCGGTCGGGGTCGTGCTTCCATTGCGCGCCGCCGCCGCGCTCACCGTCGACCCGGAAAGCGGCAATCGCTGAGGAATCGTGCCCGGGACCTTGACCTGAAACTGCATGCGCCGGCCGTTGCGCAGCACACTCAGGTAGACGATATCGCCGGGCTGGACCTGGCGCATCCGATCGCTGAAGTCGAGGAAATTGGTCACCCGCACGCTGTCGACCGCGATGATCATGTCATAGGACTCGCCCACCCCGCTGCCGTCGACTAGCGCTACTGCCATGATCGCGGGCGGGAAGAACAGCGACGCGGCGACCGCTGCGCCCTCGAGCACAACGTGCGTCGCCGTGCGGACGCCTTGCAAACCGGCTTGCGCGGCAGGGCTCCCAGCCATCACGTTCACGATCAGTAAGCCCGAGACTTCGCCCCCGCCGTCAATTTTGCGATGACCCTCGCGCACCACCATCCCAATAGTCGTGGTGTTATCGCCCTGTGACAGAAACTGTTGCAGACTTTGGAGCTGTTCCTGGAGTTCGGCCGGCGTCTGCTGGTTCTCGTAGCTGGAGAGATCCGGACTTTGGTCAAAGGTATTGGGCGCGTTGAGAGTCGGCGGTGTAGGTGCGTTACTCTGCGCCTGGAGCGGGAGGACGGGCGGAATCTCGGTAGTGGTCGGCGGTGCGGCCACATTGTTCTCGGGCGGTGCGGCGACCGCATCTTCCTGACCCGCGACATGTACGGCTGGCGCGTCGCTTCCCGGCGCGGGAGGAACCGTGGTTCCCGGCGGCAGCACCGCCATCGTAGGCGCAGCAGCAACCGCCCCCGCTTGCGCGCCCGCGAGCGCCGGGCATATCGCAAATGATGCGGCGCACAGCGCAATCACGGACCAGCGCGGGCCGCTACGCGAGATTCCAACGTTCCTCATGCTCCACGACGCGGCCTTCATTGCGAAGTTTTTTGAGATGCGATCGGACCGAACTGGCGGCGGCCCGATGCAAATGCTCAGGAACGTCAAAGTAGATCCGCTTCACGATCGTCGTCACTTCATGCGGCCCGTCAGCCAACGCGGCCAGCACCTGGCGCTCACGCAACTCGCGATGCGCAAGGTACTCACGAATCTTCTCCTTGGGCTTGCGTATCACCGGACCGTGGGCCGGGTAAATCGTCTCGAGGTCGAGTTCGAGCAGCCGGTGGAGCGAATCGAGGTATTGGCCGAGATCGCCGCTATCGTCCGGGATGACGGTGGTACCCGCGCCGAGCACCACGTCGCCGGTAAAGAGCGCCTTTTCCTCGACCAGGTAGTAGCAGAGATGGTCGGGGGCATGGCCGGGCGTGAATACCGCCTGGAGGGTCACGCCTTCAGCCTCGATTACCGCGTCGCGCGCGATCGCGATAATCGGCGCGCCCGCAGGATCGCGCTCCGGCCATGGCAGCTTTCGCACTTCGAGTGCGCCGAAGCGCTCACGCAGCTGCTTGACGCCGCCGATATGATCGGGATGGGCATGGGTCAAGACGATGCCGGCCGGCGCCTCGGCCTGGCACAGTTCGGCGAGCGCGGCAGCGAGATTATCGGGATAGATTGGGACGCCTTGCCCGGTATCGAGCAAGATCGGATGTCCGTCGGTTCCAAGCAGGTAGGTATTCGTACCGGGTCCGGTGAAGGGACCAGGATTCTGGCCGAGCACGGTCGCGACACGCGGCGAATGCCGCGCAAAGTCGGGCAGCCGAAGCCCGATCATCGAGTCCTGTACGATTCGCCGCGGCGTTTCCATCATCCCCCACTGACCAATCGGCTATTTTATACCCTGCGATTTCGCTCGAAAATAAGCCGCAATCCTTTCAGGGTCAGAAACTCGTCGACGCGCCCGATGGTCGCGGATTCACGCGCTATCAAATCCGCAAATCCGCCGGTCGCGATAACCTTCGCATTTTCGCCGCGCTCATCGTCGATCCGGCGGACCAAGCCATCGACCAGCGCCGTGTAGCCGAAGATTAGCCCCGACTGGATTGCGCCGATGGTGGTTCTACCGACCGTTTCGCGCGGCCGCACCAGTTCCACCCGATACAATTTGGCGGCGTGCTCAACCAATGCGTCCATCGAGATTCCCAGCCCCGGCGCGATCGCTCCGCCGGCATACTCGCCACGCGCCGTAACGTAATCGAACGTGGTGGCCGTGCCGAAGTCGACCACGATACAGGCGGATTTGCAATCTTCGAAGGCCGCCACCGCATTGACGATTCGATCGGCGCCGACCTCCTTCGGATTCTCGTAGAGAATCGGCATCCCGGTCTTCACCCCGGGCCCGATCATCAGCGGCGCGCAGCCCAGATATTCCGTCGCGAGCTGTTCGATAACCTGGTTCAGCGCCGGCACCACGCACGCCACTGCGACCCCTTCCGGCCGCAGCCGGGCGTCAAAGCCGGCCCCATTCAGCAGCGTGCGCAGCAGCGCACCGTGCTCATCGGCGGTGCGCTCGGCGGCCGTCGAAATCCGCCAATGGTTGAGCAGACGCTCGCCCTCGTAAATTCCGAATACGGTATGGCTGTTGCCGACGTCGATCGCTACCAGCATAACGAAACCCGCTCCCCGCGCTGCGTGCAAAGCCGCGAGTTGCCATTTATGGACGGATTATAGCCGACCGCGTCAGCGATTGGAGAAGGACCGCTGCATCATTCGGTTCCCACGCATCATCGAATGCATCGAAGTCGAATGCATCGAAGTCCACGATGGCGAATTGCCGATCCAGCGATAGGCGGGCGGTGGCATGCGATAGCCTGCGGCGCCGGGCGGAGTCGCCGGCGGAGGAGCGACGTTGGAGTACGAATAACGGCCGAGCGTGGGACCGTAGTAGGGATAACCATAAATCGGCTGCGGCGGCCCATAATAGGGCGGCGGAATCAGCACCACGGAAGGCGGATCGACCTCTTCATCTTGATCGCCCTGCCCGTTTGCGCTCGGGTCGGACGAATCATTCTGTCCAGCGCGGCTCGGAACACCCTCGGTATCGATCCCTTCGCTCGGATCGAGCCTGGAAGGCTCGGCGAGCTCGGATTCGGGATCCGGTTCTGCATCATCATCTTCGGCGGCGGCCGGTTCCGTCGTGCCGGCGTTAGGATCAGGGCCGACCGGCGGATCGCCGTGGGCGACGGGGGGAACGCTCGGCGATGGCGCGCTCGGCGATGGCGCGCTCGCCGCCGCGGGATCGATTGCGTCGGGTGGTGGCAAGGCCGCGGCTGCCGCAGGATCGGCAGGATCAGATGGCGGCGGAGCTGTAGCTGCCGCAGGATCAGTATCGCCGGGCGGCGGCGAAGCGTCCCCGGGTGAGGCCTCGGGCATCACGGCCGCGCCCGGCATTTCCGCGCCCGGCGGCAGGCTGCCGTCAGGATTGTAGATTCGCGGGAGCTCGAGCGTCGGGTCGAATCGTTCCCAACTGGTCGAGCTGGCAGGGGCGACCGCCAGCGGGTCGGCCCAGGCAGAATCTGTGCAGCCACCGGCAAAAGCCAGGATTGCCACCGCCAGCGACGCCATTGCGCGTCCGATGGTGCAATGGACCCTGAGAGCCGGCATGCACTGCGCCTGCTTCAAGAGCTCCTCCGGATAATCTTCGACCGGCCCCAACGTAACACCATCGGTATGCGCCAGCCAAGCTTCAGCATTGAAATTCGTCCAAAGCTTCGAAGATTGGCGAATTGTTCCGCGGCGATGATTGGCAGGATAAGATTGCCGGTCATGGCGCAGAGCAAGGTGGCATTGGTAACCGGCGCGGGACGCGGTATCGGCCGCGAGATCGCACTGACGATGGCGCGCGAGGGATACGCAACCGGTCTTATCGCACGCACTCAATCGCAACTCGAAGAGACCGCGGTGATGGTCCGTGAGATCGGCGGCCGCGCGCTTGTCACGCCGACCGACGTCGCCCGGCGCGAGCAGGTGGTGGACGCGGTGGCGGCGATCGAACGCGAACTCGGACCGATTTCGGTACTGATCAATAACGCCGGCGCGTATCTCCGCAAGCGCTTCACGGAAATCAGTGAAGAAGATTTCGATTTCCAGTTGAAGGTCAATGCCTATGGACCTTTCTTCTGCAGCCAGGCGGTGGTGGCCGGCATGGCTGAGCGAGGTGCGGGCACGATAATTTTCGTGCTGGGCTCGGAGACCCGCGGCGGTCCGGCGCTCTACTCGGCCTATAACGCCTCGAAGCTCGCGCAGCGATCGATCGCCGAATCGCTCGCCCATGAGTACCTGCATCGCGGCGTCCATGTCGCGACGCTCGACGTCGATGGCGCGGTCGACAGTCCGCGGGTGCGCGAGGCGGCGCCGGATACCGATCCGTCGCATTTCGTTTCGCCGCAGAGAATCTGCGCCGAGATCGTACATCTGATCGGACAGCCGCGAGACGCCTGGAGCTTCGCCGTCGATCTGCGATCGTTCGTGCAATGGCGTCCGCGGACGCCCGCCAAGAAAGCAGCCTCGCCGCAGCAGTGAACCTCGGCATAAGCCCGGTCGTCATTCTGAACCAAGCCGGCGAGGTGAAGAATCCCGCGATTCTTCGCCAGGCTCCGTAATGAGAACCCGCCGTTGCGCAGCGCTTCCCTGGCGATCAAGTTCACAGCGCTATCGAGTTTCAGCGCCGCGCACTATACTCGTTTTCCCTTGACCGGTCCGCGATTGCGTCCGGTTTCGATAGTCTCACGGTCGGGGTGTGGCGCAGCCTGGTAGCGCACACGCTTGGGGTGCGTGTGGTCGCCGGTTCAAATCCGGCCGCCCCGACCAAACAAAAAACCCCGTTAATTGAAGAGTTTCCCCGGTTTCGCCTGACGTGATGGAAACTTGAGATGGAATACTCGCTTCTTCTGCGCACCCCATTTGCCACCGAAGCACGAACTCACCGTGTAGGTGAAGCTTTTGCTGTCCGCCGACCATCGCCCGAAACTCAGCGAACGTGCTTCCAGGGCTTTGCCATTGTACGGAGCACACGTACCACCTGCTAAAATTGTAGCTTCGCAGGCACCCTGTCGGTCGGGATCGCTGTTTGCCGGACCGATTGCGATCACAGCCAGGCCTCCTCGCTTATCGCCCAGCATATAGGGATCGAAGCTGTCTCCTACCGCGTGTTTCTTATCGGGCGATAGATGAAACATTCCATCGGTGCAAAAGAAGCGAAGCGAGCGTGTCTCGACATTGACCAGTCCCGGGCTCGTACAGCCCGTGCCGCAGTGCTGCAGAAAAATAATCCAGTCGTTGTCCAGCCAAGCGACGATACGTGCTTCGCCGGCACCAGGAGACTCCCCGTCATTCAGCGCGAGGAGATCTATAGTCACTCCGGTTTTCGTATCGCGTAGCCAAATCGTATCGTGGTAGCCGTCCTTGGCTTTGCCATCGGCAGCTATGTACTGGCCATTCGGCGAAGATAGAGAGACCGCTGCTGCCCTACCGATTCGGAGTTCAAGAGCCAGCACGAGCACCGCTAACACAATCGTCGTCCGAATCCAGATATCACCGGCGTAGGTATCTGCTTGACTTGGCGGCACCGGTTTTCCGGGGCGCGGCGTCATTTGAGATGGAACACTCGGTTCTCGTCGGCACGCCATCTGCCGCCGACGCAAGGGGTCACGGTGTAAGCGAAACTCTTGCTGTCTGACGACCACCCATTAAAAGCCACCGAGCGCGATTCCTCGATCTGTCCCGGCATACACTCACCACAGCCCTGAATCGTAGCTTCGCAGTCATCCTGCCGGGTCGAATGGCCATCGGCGGGATTAACTGCGATCAACGCCAAGCCTCCACGTTTATCCTCTGGCCCATAGGGATTGGCACTCACTCCCACTGCATACTTTTCATTTGGCGACAGATAAAACATTCCGTCGGTGCAAAAGAAGCGTAGCGAGCGTATCTCGACATTGACCAGCTCCAGGCTTGCGCAGCCCGTGCCGCAGCGCTGCAGGAAAGCAATCCAGTCGTGGTCCAGCCAAGCGAGGATACGAAATCCGCCAACGCCAGGAGACTCCTCGTCATTCAGCGCGAGGAGGTCTATAGTCACGCCGGTTTTCGTATCGTGTAGCCAGATCGTGTCATGGTAGCCGTCCTTGGCTTTACCATCGGCAGCTATGTACTGGCCATTCGGCGAAGATAGAGAGACCGCTGCTGCCCTACGGATTCGGAATTCAAGAGCCAGCACGAGCAGCGCTAACATAATCGTCGCTTGGATCCAAATTTTGGCTTTCAACTAGCTGTTCCTCCCAACGCGAAGTTGATAGTGAAGGTAATTTAAAGCTCCG
>DATJRJ010000084.1:0-9331 GCA_035504735.1 Binataceae bacterium (SeqCode) | reverse complement strand
AGTCTTCCTTGGCCCGCATCTCGACCCGCTGACCATCCTGGATACCTTCGAGCGCGAGCAGGTGACCTGCTCGGGAGGCGTGCCGACGGTCTGGCTCGGGGTACTCGATGCGCTCGACAAGCAGCCGCGGCGCTGGCGACTGAGTTCCGGACTGCGCCTGTTAATCGGCGGCTCGGCGGCTCCAGAAGCAATGATCCGCGCCTTCGATCGCCATGGCATAACGGTGCTCCACGCCTGGGGAATGACCGAGACTTCGCCTACCTGCACGCTCGCGCCGCTCAAGCGCGGCCTCGAGGATCTGCCCGAAGATGAGCGCTACGCCTATCGCGCCAAACAGGGCTATCCGCATCCGTTCGTCGATTTGCGCGTGCGCAGCGGCCTCGGCGACGTTCCGCCCGACGGCCACACGATGGGTGAAATCCAGGTGCGCGGACCTTACGTGACCGCGCGTTATTACAGGATGGAACCGGATGCGGAGAAATTCACAGCCGACGGATGGCTTCGGACCGGCGACGTCGGGGTGGTCGACGACGAGGGCTACATCAAGATTACCGATCGCACCAAGGACCTGATTAAGTCGGGCGGCGAATGGATAAGCTCGGTCGATCTCGAGAATGAGATCATGGGCCATCCGGCGGTCGCCGAAGCGGCAGTCATTGCGGTGCCCGACCCGCGTTGGGACGAACGGCCGCTAGCCGTGGTGGTATTGAAACCGGGCGCGCAGGCCGACGCCGAGGAGATCAATCATTTCCTCGAGGGCAAGTTCGCCCGCTGGTGGCTGCCTGATCAGTACGCCTTCATCGACCAGATTCCTCGCACCTCGACCGGGAAATTTCTCAAGTCAGCGTTGCGCGATCGGTTCCAGGATCATAAGGCCGCCGGCGTGATACGGCTCAAGCGCGAGGCGGCCAGGCAAGCCGAATAATCAATGCGGCTTGTGAGCCCTGCGGCGCGATGAGGCGTCGATCTGACTCATGAACATCCGCTCGTAGGTGGTTTCCTCAGATATCGTTGCCCCGTTCGGTGGATGAATCCGCGCCGCGGCCTCGCCCAGCGCCCGCAATATCGTCGAGAGCACCTGGCCGCGGTCCTCCGGCGCGTGCGCAAGCCCACTCAGACGGCGTCGCACTTCGGGAAGCATCTGGCGTCCGACCGGGGTCCGCGCCTGGACGGTTATCTCGGCGCGGCCGAGCGCGGCCGGCAACAACGCGGCGTTTCCGAAGATGGTGGTACCGTGAAAGCGATCGCGCATCGCGCTGACGATTGCCGAAGCCCCCGGCACAGTAGTATCGACCCGCGGATAGGCCTGCACCGACAGAGGCCGGCGATCGACAAACGCCGCCCACGTCAGGAGCGCTGAGGCACCGAGTTCACCGATCCATCCCGCCCCGCGCCATCGAGCGGCCCGCGCGACTAGCTCGGCGGCCCGGCGCTGACCGAAGCGGTCGCGCGCGTTCCGATAGCAGAAGACGCAGGGCTTGCTGATCCCATACTGCATCAGCTCGCCGCAAAGTCCCTGCGGACTGGGCGCTCCGCAGGCTCCGTTGCGCAGCGACTTGGGACATTCGAGATGATTGAAAATGCGCGTCGCGAGCAACTGCCATCGGCTCTGAGCGTTCAAGAACCATTGCGAGGGGAACGAGCTTGCGATCGCTACGATCGCCCGACGCAGCAGGATCGGCGGCCACAGCATCGCGCGCATCACGGTTTCAAAAATATGCCAGAGCCGGCGATGGAGCGCGCTGCCGGCGGCGGCTGCGGCACGCGCCTCAGCAAAAATCGGCCGCTCGAGCAGATTCTGATCGATCTGGCGTTTGCTGGTGAAGGTCTTGCCCATCGTGCATGTGAACTGCCAGGCCCCGCTTATTCCGCATGGCCCGCCGCATAGAATCTGGCCGAAGAGCGGATGCTTGATCCAGAACTCGCCCAGGTTGACGAGTCCATAGAGTACCGGATGGCGTTCGACGAACGCGGCGACGCGGGCCTTCCATGATTCGCGGCGCAATCGCACGGCGAGCCGCGGCGGCCGCTCAGCGGGCTCGGCGCCGACTTGATCGCGGAGCGCGATTTTGAGCTCGCAGTCGGCCCGTTCGATACTGGTGCGGATAACCGCCGAATTTCGTTCCCATCCTGAGGGCAGGCACAGGACCTCGAGATCAAGGTCGTGGACGCCGCCGGCGCGGGCCAGAGCCTCGCCGAGCATCTCGGCAGCCGGCGGAATTGTCCCGGGCGCTTCTCCGTCGCCGTCGAGCTCGATTCGCGTCAGAACTGACGGCGCGCCATCCGCCGCGCCGCGAATCAAAGCAGGGGTGAGCTGATCGGTCGGCGTTCCGTCCGGTAGCGAGAGTCCATAGGGCGCGAGGCGATCGGCGATAGCAACCAGTTCGGAGCCGTAGCGGCGGCCCGCATCGGCGCCGTTCGAAATCTGTCGGTGATGAGCCGAAGTCGCGCGGGCTGAGCGCAGGCGTTCGGCCGCCCGCACCAGTCTGCGCAGGTCGCGTCCGGTGCGGGCGACGAACAGGAATCCCGCCAGTTGATCGCGTTGAATCAGCGCGGCCATGACGCGTTCGGCAAAGCCAAAGCCAATCTCGGAAAGCACCGAGCGACGCGCCGCCCGCCAGCCGGCCTCGAACTCGCGGCCCTCGAGCGCCTTTGATCGCGCTTCGCTGACCGCCCGGCTCATTGGCTTCACGAGCGCCCGCGCGCGTTCAGGCGAGAAAAACCCTTCGTAACCGGGAATCTCTCCGATGTGTTCGAACACGCGCTCGGCAAATAGATCGGCCTCAGCCTGCGGTGCGAGGGCGGCGGCCTCGGCGGCTTTGGATAGGGCTGCGACGTTGCGATCGATTTGTTCGTAAGCCGCTGCCATTGCGGGTGGAACCATGATGCCCGGCGCCTGGCTCAGGTTGCGGATGACGTCGAGGCTCAAGAGCGGAAGAATTTCGGCCACCAACCGCACCGGATGGTCGCCGTGCTGCCTCTGAATCAGATCGAGCGTCCGATGCGCGAGTGGCAAATCGTACACGGGCTGCGTAAACAGCAGGTCCGCGCCGGCCCGAAGTTTCAACCCCGCATCCCGTTCGACCCGGCTCTCGAGGTCAGGAATTCCGCCCCAGGTCATCGCCCCCGCGATCAGCAGCCGCGAGCGATGTTCGAGCGGCCGGCCATCGGGACTCTCGCCCTGACGCATCCGGTCGGCAATTCTGATCCCGTTTACCGAATCCAAGGTCCATTGCGAATCGCGCTCAAAATCACCGGTCACGATGAACAAGTTGTGCACGCCATGTCCTTCGGCAAGCCGAATATCGCGCTCGAGGTCGGTCGCCCGTCGCTCGCACATATCGAGCGTGATCACCAGGCGATCGGGATGCACCATGCCGAGCAGCGGCATCGCGAGCATCTCGCGGCTGCGCAAAAAGCGCGGATCGGCCATCCGTCCCGAGGTCAGCGAGACCGCATCGACATGGCCCTGGAACTGAAGAATCCGGCGGCGCAACTGCTCGAGGGTCTGGGCCCGCGGCATGTCAACTTCGGCCAGCATCAGGAACTCGCCGTGCTTCAGCTTGTGCGCGATGGTCGGCAGCCGGATGCTGACCTCGAGCAGATCGTCGCTGGACTGGCCGATCTGCACCAGCTCGATGGGCAGTTCGGTTAGCGGGCGATGATCGAGAAAGTCCTCCAGGGCGGGGAGATCCTGTTCGGTCAGCTCGACTTCGATACGCACGCGCCGTTCGCGGTTGCGGTCCAGAACATCACCGACCAGCGCCGCCATCTTGAGAAACAAGGAGCGCTCGCCGACTGAAGGCGGTGAATGATAGTAGAGCTCCCGCATCAGGCGCGTCAGATCGAGCGACTCGTCGAGCGTGCGCCGGCTCCAATCCAGGTCGGCCTCCACTCGCGATCGCAGCTCTGGCAGATCACGCAGGTTGTTGCGCACCCGCGCCGGCAGACCGACCATCGCGTGTTCGGTAACCTCCGCGCCGGCGATGCCGGTCAGTTCCTGGACCAATTCCGGGGAGACCACAAATTGCACCGGATGGCGCCGCGTAACCGACATCGTATAGACCGCAGTCGGTGCACCGAGGGTAAGTTCGACCGGATGATAGTTCGCGTCGTAGCCTTCGCGATTGAGCAGATGGCTCATCAGGACGCCATTGGTGCCGACCCAAACTCCGTTGTCGTACTTCGCGAGTTCGATCCAGCGCTCGGTGAACTCGGCTGCGCGTTGCAGAAAAATGTCAGTGAAGCAGCCATAACCGCGCTGCGGATCGAGCAGGCGCAAGTCCTGGCGCAGCATCGCGACGGCGACATCGCTGGTCACGAAGCGGACGTCATTGAGATCCGCGAACAGGCGTTCGATTTCGCGGCCGTCGGGATGGAGGTCGGCGAAGCGTTCGACCGGCCGGTATTGCTCGCCGAGCTTGAGCGCCTCCCAGACCGCGCTCCAGAAGTGAATGATGCGGGACTGGCGCGGCTCATCCAAGTTCGCCAAATCGATGCGCTCATCGATCACCGCCAGCAGCTCGGCCAACGTCAGCTCGAAGCGCGTTTCAAGCTCGGCGAGCCGCGCGCGGTCGATCCCGGCGCGGACCTGGACCTCGTAGTAGCGCGCACCGGTACGGGCGAATAGCCGGGTCGGGAGCTGATCGAAGAAGTTGGCATGGCGGAGGTAGAGGAAACGGCCCTCGGGCGGCGCTTCGAGCGGTTCGCCGCCTTCGACCTCGGGCGCGCGCCCGCCGCCAAGATGACAGAAAAAGATACGGGCGCCGCCTGCTGCAGGCGACGGCAGATGGCCGTGTTTTTTCAGCTCGCGGGCTGCAATTCCCAACACGTCGGCTGAAATATCCGACAGCACGACACGGAGGCGCGAATAATATTGCGGATAGCGATCGCGCAGATGGTTAAGCAGGCCCGCGATGAAACCGCCCGAGCCCGGCGCCTTCTCACCGATCCACAGTTCCTCATCCGGGGCCAGCGCGCCTTCGCGTTCGAGTTCGCGCACGTGCCCGGCGAAGCGCGTGGCCGCTTCATCGATAAATTCCTGATGGTTCGATTCCGCTCGACCTTTCGGCAGCGCACGCTGATAGCTTTTACCGGTGACCGTTTCCCATACGCTCAAGAAACGCCAGAAGGCCCGATTGAAATTCCATACGCAGGTCTGGTCATAACGGAGGAAATCGGCATCGAGCCAGACTGGTTCGTCGCCGGCGACTGCGCCCAGCACCTCGCGTTCGAGGGCGTGCGCGAAGTCGTCGCGCTTCTCGAGCTGAGCCACGTCGATGACGGCGTGTCCGATGCCGGATTGAACTTGCACCGGGCGATGGAAAGTCATGTGATCGTGATGACGCTCGACGGTGTAGGTGAGGCCGGCAGCGGGCGAGCCGGGCGCGAGCTTATCGAGCACGGCCAGAACCGCGCGATGCTGACCGATAGAAATCAGGCCGCGGGCGTCATTGAAGGTTACCGTTACACCGGACTTGAGCCGGGTGCGATGCGGGAAGAGCTTATCGATCATGCGGCTGTTGGGCGTGAAATCGCCGGTCAACAGCAGATGCTCGAGCGGCACCAAATCGACCGAGGAGTGGGCCTCGCCGATGCGCCGATTGAGCCGGGACCGCAGCTCGGGATGCTTCGCGCTCAGGGGAACCATCAGGTTCGCGAGCCGCGCCCGTTCGCCCGCCGCGAGCCGATTGGCGATCTCGATATAGAGGCGCTTCAGGCGCTGAAATTCGCCGTCCACGACGACCGGCCCACGACGCAGTTCGCGGCCCACGCGGCCGGCTAGCTGCAGGATGTCGGTAGTGGAAGAAACCGCGTACATCGATCGCCCTCGCGTCCTATGGGACTTCTTCCTCGACGGCACTGGTCCGGAGGCCTAACTCGCCCCGCGCGATTCGCGCCGCTTCGGCCAGCGCCCGGAGCTTGGCGCGAGCCAGCGATCGGTCGAGCAGCACCAGGCCGCAATCGGGCGCGAGCCACAATCGCTCGGGCGTGATGTAGCGCAACGCATCGCGCACCCGGCGCGCAAGTTCGGCCGGCTCCTCGGCCCGGCGCGAGCCGATATCGATCAGGCCGAACAGCACCTCTTTGCCTCCGCACAGTTTGACCACGCTCGGATCGAGCCGCGGCGCGGCGCACTCCAGCGAAATCTGGTCGACGCGCGACTCGGTCAGATAGGGCAGCAGTACCTCGTAGCCGTGCTCGCGCACCTTGGGACCGTCGATCGGATAACCGTAGCAGCAATGGACGGTGGTCTTGGCGCGGATACCGTCGAAGCATCGATCGAGCGCCTCGATCCCCCAATCGCGGACTCGCTCCGGGTAGCGCGTGAACGCCGGTTCATCGACCTGCACGAAATCGCAACCGGCCTGCACCCAGTCTTTGAGTTCCAGGTTGATCGCCGCCGCGAGGTCCATCGCGAGCGCTCGTTCGTCGCCGCCGTAATACTGGTCGTGGCTGGTGTCGACGATCGTCATCGGTCCCGGCACTGCCATCCTGATCCCGTGTCCGCTATTCGCGCGCAGAAAGCGGAGGTCATCGACCGCGATCGGTCCGCTGCGTTCGACCGGGCCGACGATCCGCGGCGCATCGAACTCGCGGTTACTGCCGCGCAAATGTTTGCGGGCCAGGTGGTTGAAATCGAAACCTTTCAGCCGGCGCGTGAAGTAAAAGACGAAATTGTCGCGCCGCTGCTCGCCGTCGCTGACCACGTCGATTCCCGCGCGCTCCTGATCGCCGATCGCGAGCAAAGTCGCGTCGTCCTGCCCCTCGCGCAGAACCTTGGCTTCCAAACGCCATCCGCCGAAAAACGCCCCAAAAGGATTGGACAGCCATAATGGCTTCGGATAGCTGCCCACCACCGTCGTCTTGAGCATGCGCGGTTCACTCCCGTCGTCCCCAAGCATGAACCTTCGTTCCAGGCCGATCGCTCCCGCTTCGGGCCGCCTCGGCCGACTCCACTCCATCGGCCATCCACGACCTTATCGCTTGACTTCTCTCGCAAAGTCACCGTTTTATCAAGCCACATGTGATCGCAACCCGGGGAGGTAGTCCGATGGGCCAGATTGACAAGAACCTGATGTTGGTTGGAAGTATCCCGCTCGAAACCGTTGAGGAGGTCTTCCGAACCTGCGCCGCGGCAATCGGCAGCGAGGTTTTCTGCCTGCCTGACGGCGAAGTCGGCGACCGCTTATGGTGGACCAACTTTCAGTGCTACCGCGTTTTCCACGGCCATCCGGACTTCGAGACGGTGCGCCGTCCGGACCCCACCAACGGGGTCGAGAACTGGAAGCCGCGCGGCTATGTCGACCAATGGCAGTTCCGGCTCAAACCGGGATTGAAGGCCGCTCATTTCGGCGATCCCGGATGGCGGCTGGGCTACACGAAAGAGGCGGTCAATTCATATTTCATTTTCAAGACCCTGCGCGAACAAGGCGTGATTCCGCCCGGCGTGCGATTGCAGGTCTGTATCCCGCTGACCGGCAGTATCGTCGAGCACTATTTTCGTAATCCCGCCGACTACCCGATCGTGAAACCGGCCTACGAGCAGGCGCTCCGCGACGAGATCGCGAAGCTGTGCGAGAAGATTCCGCCCGCCGACCTGGCTATCCAATGGGACGCCTGCTCGGAGATTCTTGACCTCGAAGGCTTTTACGATTGGACGCCCAAGGACGACAAGTTCGAGCGGCTGATTTCAGCCTGCGAGCGCGTCACACCCGGCATCCCGGACGAGGCGATGGTGGGCTATCACTTCTGCTACGGAACGCTCGGCGGATGGCCGATCATCCCGATCAAGGACCTCGATTTGTGCGTCAGGCTGGCGAACGCCTCGGTGGCCCGCTCGGGCCGGCGCGTCGATTTCGTGCATATTCCAGCGCCGCACGATCGCACCGACGACGCCTTCTATGCGCCGCTCAAGAACCTGAAGATTGGCGATACCAAGCTGTTCTTGGGCCTGATTCATCAGACCGACGGCGTGGAAGGATTTAAGCGGCGGCTGGCCGCGGCGCGCAAGTTCGCGTCCGGATTCGGAGTCGCTTCAGTATGCGGTTATGGCCGACGCCCGACCGCCGAGCTGGGGCCGGCTCTGCAAGCCCATCGCGACGCCGCTGCAATGATGCGCTAGTGGGCTAGCGGGCGCGAGGAAGAACAGGGCGAGTGCGAGAGGGGAATGCCCTCCGTCGCGCTAGCAGGCTAGTGTCCGGACGCCCGATGCTGCGGCATCTCGGGATCGGGGGATAGTTCCTCGAGCGTCTTGCCGCGCGTCTCCGGCGCCAGCGTCATTATCAGAATCGCGCCCAGCAGCGGCGCGACGCCGAACAACGATGCGGCGGGGCCCAGTCCGCCCACCCGCTCCGATAGCACCCCCGCGATCAGCGGCGAGAAGGTCCATCCGATCTGCCCCAGCACCTGCACGCACATGCAATAGCCGGTGGCGCGCGCGCTGGTCGGGAAAAGTTCGGCCGAGAACGCAGCGGTGGCGGTACGGGCGGCCTGGTAGCAAAACATCGTCGCCATGTAGGCGAACAGAATCGAGGAGTGGGTCGCACTACGGAACAAGATTGCCTCGGCTGCGCCCGCAGTGACGTAGAACAGGGCCGCGGTCCCACGCCGCCCGATAAGATCGAGCAGGTATCCGCAAGTCGTCGTCCCGATGGTCGCCATCAGGTACGCGATCACGACCGCAAAGCCGACTTCAGAGGAGGTCCAATGATGGTCGCGTTTGGCGTAAAGACTGAAAAACGTAACGGTCGGTCCGCCCACCAGGCCGATACTGTTCCACATCAGGGAGACCAGAATCAGCCGTCCGCGATACGGCTTACTGAACGGCGTCATGCAACTGGTCAGGTAGTCGCGCAAACCGGTCGGCTTGACCTGGCCGGCCGTCCGCGCCGCCTTTAAGGCCGTGAAGCGCGCGGTCTCGCGCAGACGGCGCCGCAGCAGAGCCACCAGCAGCATCGGTAGAATCCCGAGGTAGTACATCCCGCGCCAGCCCCAGCTCGACGGCGCCACTATGCCGTAGAGCGAACCGGCGATGGCGACGCCGAGGAACGCGACTACATACAAAATCGAGATGCCGCGTCCGCGTTGATCGTCAGGAAACTCCTCGGAGACCATCGTGATGGCGACGCCCAATTCAGCCGCCAGGAAAATCTGGGCCGAGCTCTGGAAGATCGTGAAGCTCGCGACACCCTTCGAGAGCGCCGTCATCAGCGTAAAGAAGGCGTAGCAGAGCACGGTGTACGAAATCACGGGCTTGCGGCCATAGCGATCCGCCAGGGTGACGACGAAGAACGACATGATCCCGCCGAAGCGCACGACCGTGGCGATT
>DATJRJ010000083.1:0-30697 GCA_035504735.1 Binataceae bacterium (SeqCode) | reverse complement strand
CTCGTCTGTCTGATTCCAACCACGATCGGCGGACTGTTATCCGCGATCGGCATCGCAGGGATGGACCGGCTCGTTCAGCATAATGTGCTGGCTATGTCGGGTCGCGCCGTGGAAGCGGCAGGCGACGTGGACACGTTGCTCCTTGATAAGACCGGCACCATCACACTCGGCAATCGAATGGCGGTCGAGTTCATCCCGGTTTTGGACGTAGCTATCGGACAGCTGGCTGATGCTGCGCAGCTGGCATCTTTAGCCGACGAGACCCCCGAGGGAAGATCGATAGTTGTCCTAGCAAAGCGCGAATTCAGTATTCGGGGGCGCGAGCTGGCGGAAAAGGACGCTCATTTCATCCCGTTTTCTGCACAGACTCGGATGAGCGGGGTTGACATGGCCGGACGCAAGATCCGCAAGGGAGCTGCTGATCAGGTAGTCAAGTTCGCGCGGGATGGCGGCGGCAGGATTCCGGAAGAACTTGAGGGGATAGTCGAGCGCATAGCGAAGGCCGGTGGCACGCCTCTGGTGGTGGCCGACGGAAGCCGCATACTGGGCGTGATCTACCTTAAAGACGTTATCAAAGAAGGAATCAAAGAGCGCTTTGCCCGCCTGCGGGCGATGGGACTGCGGACGGTGATGATCACGGGCGACAATCCCCTCACGGCTGCGGCAATCGCCAACGAAGCTGGGGTTGACACCTTTCAGGCAGAGGCCACACCCGAAACCAAGTTGCGCTTGATCCGTGACGAGCAGGCGCAGGGGAAATTAGTCGCGATGATCGGCGACGGCACCAACGATGCGCCGGCTCTCGCTCAAGCCGACGTGGGAATCGCGATGAACGCGGGCACTCAGGCAGCACGTGAAGCTGGCAACATGGTGGATCTCGATTCCAACCCGACCAAGATCATGGAGGTGGTTGAGATCGGAAAGCAGTTGTTGATCACGCGTGGTGCCTTGACCACCTTCTCGGTTGCGAATGACGTCGCAAAATACTTTGCGATCATTCCCGCGATGTTCCTGCTGGCTTATCCACAACTGCAGGCTCTCAACATTATGCGTTTAGCGACGCCGGAAAGCGCGATACTTTCGGCAGTCATCTTCAATGCCTTGATCATCGTCGCGCTCATTCCGCTGGCGCTTCGAGGAGTCCAGTATCGGCCGGTTGGTGCGGTCGGCATCCTAACTCGCAATCTGTTTATCTATGGGGTCGGCGGCATTATCGCTCCGTTCATCGGCATCAAAGCGATTGACCTGCTTATTACCGCTGTCCATCTCGCCTGAGGGAGACAAATATGCGTTTGATGATCGCGATCAGAATGACGGTCGTCCTGACTGTTCTGACAGGGATAATTTATCCCTTGTTTATGGTCGGAGTAGCTCACGTCATTTTTCCTCGGCAAGCGGGCGGCAGCTTGATCTACCGCAACGGCGCCGTTGTGGGCTCCTCGCTTATTGGCCAAAACTTCAAGGCACCGCGTTATTTTCAGAGCCGCCCTTCGGCGGCCGGGAACAACGGATACGATGCGACCAGTTCGAGCGGGTCCAATCTCGGCCCGACGAGCAAAAGTCTCATCGATTCGGTAAAGCAGCGTCTCAAAAGCGTCTTGGAAGAAAACCCGGGTGTGCGGCCCTCGCAGGTCCCGGTCGACCTCGTGACCGCATCCGGAAGTGGTCTGGATCCAGAGATCAGCCCTGCCGCGGCTGACCTCCAGGTGCCACGAGTAACTAAAGCGCGCCGCATCAGCGAGGACGCTGTTCGTACTTTGATTAAAGAGCATACGAGCGGTCGGCTGTTGGGATTTCTTGGCGAGCCGGGCGTTAATGTGGTGGAGCTGAACCTTGCGCTGGATGCACTCGGAGCAAACCAACCGACAGCCCTGAAATAGTGTCGTTATATGATGACGGTGTCGATAGGTGGCTTGGTACTGAATAGCCGACGGTCTAGGATCGGGGCGTTTGCCTCGGCTCGGGTCGTCGCCTTTGCGCTCCCCGGTCTTCCAGGTTGGTCGTTCACGCTGACACCGACCTACCAGTACAACATGTTCTTTGTCCGGCCGGAGTTCTTGTACGTGCAGGAGATCAACTACGCATTGAGAGCGACCTTCGGCTCGAATGGGACGCGTCCAACCCAGGTGCGCGGCCTGATCGAATTCGGCGTCATCTGGTAATTTATTGAGGTACGTCCCTCGTGACACGCGGTTGAAGCGCATCGACGATGTCCTCTAGAGTTCAAAAGTGTGTCGATGCGCGGGCGTTCCGCGATAACGCTAGAGACTCGCCTTTCTTGCAATCCCGCAATCCAACGATGCGACTGCTGCTGGAAAGCGCAGCGCGGGCTGCAGCGTCCGACGGAACGATCCTGTTGGTTGGCGAAAGCGGCAGCGGCAAGGGCTGGCTGGCCAAGCATATCCATCTTTGGAGTGCGCGTTCCAGGAGACCTTTCTCGACCATCGACTGCAGTCGCTTTGCGCCATCGGTCGAATCCCGATTTCACTCCGATGCCCAGCGGAGCCGAGAAGCCTACATAAGTGAGCGATTGGTATCAGCAGACCGAGGAACGTTGTTTCTCGCCAATGTCGAGGAACTGCCGGCTGAGCTTCAACTTGAGTGTGCGCGATTTGTGCGGGAGCGCACCGTTCCTACTTTGAGCGGCGAGAAAGCTGTCGACGTCCGGATCATCGCAGCATGCAACCGTGACCTTATGCCAGAGGTAAACAACCATCGCTTCCGCGCAGATCTGTATTATGGTTTGAACGTCATTTCCCTGCGAATTCCGGCACTACGAGAGCGCTTGGATGACCTCGTTTCATTGGCGGAAGGAATGTTAAGTTCAGCGGCGATTTGCAATCGCCGTCGCGCGCCGCATTTGTCCCGGCAGGCTGCCGACATCATGAGCGCCTATTCGTGGCCAGGTAATCTCCGGGAGCTTCGAAACGCGATGGAGGCCTCTGCCATTCTGTGCGAAGGCGACACCGTGGGAGCTGCGAACCTGCCGATAGCAGTCCGCAACAACTTCGCACAACTGCCAACCGTCATTTCTCCAAACAGAAACCTGCAAGAGATCGAGCGGGAACACATTAGTCGCGTTCTGGCGGAATCACCTACTTTGGCCGAAGCGGCGGCAAAACTGGGTATTAACGTGACGACATTGTGGCGCAAGCGCAGGCGATACAATTTGGATTCGAACATGGGTCAAAGATTCAGGCGCACATTCGCATGAACGGTCGCAGATTGACGATTGTGCCATTGCCGATTTGGCCGCGTGGTGATTAGCGAGCTGGCCAAACGTGACTAGCGAGCCATGGCAAGTCTTCTGATCGTCGGCGCGCGCAATTCCAGCGAAGTAGTGGTCCGTTCGATCCAGACCGGCGCAGATCAGGTCGAGTACACACCAATCGGGCATACCACTAACCAACCCGGCGATCACGCTGCAGGTCTACTCGCACTTCTTCAAGCGCGAGGAGGGCGATACATCAGCGAAGCTCGCGAGTGATATTCTGAGTGGTGTCGCGGTGCAAACCGAAACCGAAAAAAGTGGGCACTCAGTGGCCACTCACAGCCGGGCAGGGACTCCCGCGATCGCAAATAGTGCCGCATAATTGGGCCTGGAGGAGGAAGGGGCCCGGTGGCCCCACCGGTCTTCAAAACCGGCTTAGCGGGCATTGCGCTTGCTGGAAGGTTCGACTCCTTCCCCCCTCCGCCAGCTCTATCGCGACGCCTTTTTGTAAGCGCACTCCGAGCGTTAGAATGGCGGTCGCCAAGGCCCGCAACCCACATCAAGTGCGAGCGGGGCGCGCGCGGGCGCGAATAGCACGGCGCGATAAGCATGGACGCTTCATCCGCGGCCATGTCCTTCTGAATCTGCTTTTGGGTTACCTTTTCTTAGCCGCTGCTATAGCGTTGCGCGCGACGGATTCGTAAAGTCGTCTCCGTATGGCCGGGCAACCGAGTGAATGGCTCGAACGCCTTGCATCAAGGGCACAATCTGCGGTCACTCGATTGAGCGTCAAGAGCGCGCTGAATCCGATGCTGTGGTTATGTGGAATCGTCAGTTTACCCTGCTACGCGCTCGCCTTTTGGGCAAGAGACGTTCAACCATTTTCTTCAATTTTGACTTACGTGGGGACCGCGCCAATTTTGGCTACTATATTGGGATTCCTTTACCTGCTCGCGTTCGACCGAGCGAGATTACAATCCGAGGAATATCAGCTTCGCCATGAAACTCTTGAATTCATCCGGCAGAAAGGTACGCCGGTAGAACTGTCCCCACTTTCGCTCGCAGCCATCGCGAATCCTGGCGAAAGACCCTCCCTACCGTCGCCCGGTCAGCCATGAATTGCTACGTCCTTGTTTATCGCCACGGCAATGTCGAGCGCCGACAGGAGCGCCAGCAGATACTCGACTTTCTTGACACGCTACCTGAGGTGAAGAATTGGCGCGCTTCGGTCGGTGCCATCTTTATCGCGAGCGACGCACGAGCGAAGTCACTTACGGACAAAATCCATGCGAAGTTTCCGCAATTGATCTTCGTCTTAGCTCGCATCGACAGAAGTGAAGCTCACGGATGGGCAGACAAAGATACGTGGAGGTTTATCAATAACCCTAGACCGGTAGGTTCTGACGACGATTAGTTTTTATTCACAGAACTTTAACACTCGCTCCCCTTAACCATTTGAGGGAGCGAGTGTTGCCCGGATTTCGGAAGGCGAAGCCGCGCCGCTGACAGAGCGCATGCCAACCTGAGAGTTAGCGCTGCGGCGCCTTAATTTTCACGGGGTTTGTTGTCTTCCGGTAAAAGATTCAACGCTTTGAGAGAGCAAAGGCGGCGGCTGAGGCGCCGGCGGTCCGGCCGAAGACCGCGCCCGACATCAGCCCCGTCCCGCCCGGATAATTGAAATAGAATAGCCCACCGATCAGCTCGCCGGCCGCATAGAGTCCCGCGATCCCGTCGCCCTCGGTATCGATGACCTGGCCATCCTTCGTGATCCGCAAGCCGCCGAACGTGAACGTGATTCCCGCGGTAACTGCGAAGGCGACGAAGGGCGGCGTATCGATGGGATTCGCCCAGTTGCTCTTGGCAACCGCCAGTCCTTTCGTATTGCGGCCGTCCTTGATGCTCGGATTGAACGGGATCGAGGTATCCACCGCGCGGTTGTAGTTGCGAATTTCCTCCAGCGCAGCTTCGGCGTCGACGTCGTCGAGCTTAAGCACCAGTTCCTCGAGGGTGCGGGCGGTTATCTTGGTCACCTGCCGGATACGATACTCATCGCGCAGCAGATGGATGACCTTATGATCGAATATCTGCCAGGCGAACTGAGCTGGTTGTTCGAGGATTACGCGGCCGTACTTCGCATACGTGTAGTTGCGAAAATCGGCGCCCTCGTCGACGAAGCGCCGTCCGTTTGCGTTGAGCATAATCCCGAATGGATAGCTGTGCTTCTGGAATCCGTCGCCGACCGCGAGGTCACCGACTGCCGGAGCGTTGCGATCCCAGGCCACCGCGTGGCATCCCGACCAGTTGCCATAGGGCATCGCGCCCGCTTCCAGAGCCATCCGAATGCCGTCGCCGGTGTTGAAGCGAGTCCCGCGCACCTTGGCCAGGTCCCAGTTCGGACCCAGATAACGGGTGCGCCACTCGGTATTAGCCTCGAAGCCGCCGCTGGCGAGTATCACCGCGCGAGCGCGAATCACGTCGCTATGGCCGCCGCTTCGAAGGTTGACGCCGTGAACTCCATCATCGTCGCGCAGCAGCGAAACAGCGCGTGTGTTGTAGAGCACTTCGATACCACGTCGCTCGGCGATCGCGTGCAGCGCTTGGATCAAACCCGGGCCGCCGCCCGAAGCTTCAACCGTCAAGCCGCCCCAGAACTTGAACTTGCCGCCGACTTTGAAAGCCTGCCGCCCATACATCGGGACGAAGCGCACGCCGTGGCTTCGCATCCAGCGCAGCGTGGCGTGGCTCCGGCGCACCAGGATTTCGACCAGGTCGGGATCGGCGCGATACTGCGTGACGCGCCCCATGTCCTCGAAGAACTGGTCCTCAGTGTAGGTACCAAAATCGGTGTCGCGCTTTTCCTCTTCCGAGAGATCGGGCATCAACGCGACCAGATCATCGAGCGAGGCGTAGGCAACGCGAAAGGCGCCGGCGGTGAAGGCCGAGTTCCCGCCGCGCTCGGCGAGCGGCGCGCGTTCAAGCACCGCGACGCTGGCGCCGCGCTCGCGCGCCGCCAGGGCCGCGCACATCCCGGCGTTCCCGGCCCCGGCGATCAAAACATCAAACTCTCGCATCGGCGATCTTGCGGTCCCGAATTAGCGGCATCCCGGACCGCAATCTTCAAACAGTACTTGACATAAGGCCATTCGGCGATCCACGAGTGAAGGAGGCCCGGGTTGAGCGAAAGGGGCAGGCGGTTTGTGAAGCCCGGCCAAGGAGGATCCCATGAGTCTCGCCAATGGCGTTCATCACCTTGCGATCTGTACCCGCGACATCAAGGCGCAAATCGAGTTTTATACGCAGGTGGTCGGGATGGAACTGGAGGCGCTGTACTGGATGCATGGCGTCAAGAACACTTTCCACGGCTTCCTGAAACTCAACGACAACTCATCGATCGCTTTTGTGCAGGGTCCCGAAATCAACGAGATCCAGCCGGTCAAAGGGCTCTCGCACGCTGCTTCGCATGGCTCCCCGGTTGCGCCCGGTACGATGCAACACGTGGCGTTGAACGTTGATACGGAGGCCGACCTGCTCGCGATTCGCGATCGAGTCCGCGCACATGGCTACTGGATCATGGGTCCACTCGATCACGGTTTCTGTAAATCGATTTACATGGCGGCACCCGAGGGGGTGATGCTGGAGTTCTCGACCTCGGAAGGTCATGCGATCGACGGCGAGGCGTGGATCGATCCGGAGGTCGTGCGGCGGGCCGGGATCAGCGCTGAAGATCTCGCGCGCTACAAGAAGCCGTCGCGCTTCGAGTCGCAAGGCGGGGCGGTGCCGAATCCCGATTATCGTTCGGGCAAGCCGGTGCCCGAGTTCCCGCCGGGTCTCGACGCGGTCTATGGGATGACCGACGCCGAGGTCACCGCCAAGCTTAGCGAACCGACCCCGCCGGTAAAAGTTAGCCGCGGCTGAGCGCGCGATTAGCAAATGGCACGAGGCAAACCTAGGCTTTATCGGTTCGACGCGATGCCGCGGGAGACCGTCCTCGGCGGCCGGCTCGAGCGAACCGCGGTGCGCAGCGATGGCGCGATCGTTACGCTCAATTGGTTTCGGCCCGGCTCGACCAGAGTTGAGCCGCATAACCATCCGTTCGATCAGTTGAGCTTCATCTTCGAGGGCACGCTGATCTTCGAGGTTGACGGCGAACAGATCGAGGCGGGCCCCGGCACGGTGCTGCGAATTCCGCCGGGCGCGATGCATACTGCGTGGCCCAAGGGCGATCAAGTCGTACTCAACGTCGATGTGTTCGCGCCGATTCGATCCGACTACCTGTTTCTGACCGACCATCAGGATGACGAATTTACCGACCAGCGAAAGACGGGAGGCAAGCCGTGAGCCGGATACCGTTATGGCTCGAGTATCTGGGTTTTGAAGTGAGTGATCCGGCCGCCTGGCACCGGCTTTTGGTAGATGTGATCGGGTTAGTGCCGGGAGCGGAAAATCCGGATGGCTCGGTGGGCTTTCGGATGGACGACCATGCGCAACGCATCTTCGTCGTCGAGGGACCGCGCGACGACGTTTGCGCGATCGGACTCGGCACGCGCGACGCCGATGACTTCGCGGCCCATCTGCGGCGCATCGAGGCCGCGGGTATCGCCGTCGAGCGGGCTTCTGAAGCCGAGGCGCGCGCCCGGCGAGTCGCATCGCTAGCGCGGTTTCGCGATCCCTGGGGCGCGCCGCTGGAATTAACCCATGGCGCGCAGCCTGCCGCGGATCCCTTCCGATCACGCCTGCAGCCGGCGGGCTTTGTCACCGGCGAGCTCGGCCTCGGCCATCTGCTTTTCCTGGTGCCGGACCTGGAGGCGGCGACCCGATTTTATTGTGACGTAGTGGGTCTCAAGGTCAGCGACGTGGGCTCCGCGCCGTTGCACGGCGTGCAGGTCGATGCCGCGTTCCTGTTTGGCACGCCCCGCCATCATTCGCTCGCTCTCGCGTCGATCGGTGGCGCGATGCCGCGCTTCGGGTTGCATTTCGAGATGCATGTGCCGACCGTCGATGACGTCGGGCGCGCCTACGACCGCGCGCTGAATGCCCGCGTGCCGATCTCAAATACCTTGGGACGCCATTACGACGGCGTGCTTTCCTTTTACGCCAAGACGCCGTCCGGGATCGATTTCGAGATCGGCACCGACGGTGTGTTGGTCGACGACAACTGGAAGACCAACCACCTGACTTCGTGGAGCGCGTGGGGCCATCGGCAGCCCGAATGATCTGAGGCCGCTATCTGCCGGCGCGAAGCAAACTTTCGCGCAACCCGCTCAACGTGGTGCGGGTCGTGAGCGCCTCGGGATCGAGTTGTATCTCAATCAGCGCGGCGCGACCGGACTTCAAGGATCGCTTGAAGGCTTCCGGAAATTCGCCGGTGCGCTTGACGGTCTCTCCATGCAGGCCGTAGGCGCGCGCCAGCGCCGCGAAATCCGGATTGACGAGGTCGCTGCCGATCACCCGCGACGGATAATCACGCTCCTGATGCATCCGAATCGTACCGTACATACCGTTGTTGATGACGAAGAAGATTGGCGCCACGCGATACTGATGAGCGGTCGCGATTTCCTGACCATTCATGAGAAAGCAGCCGTCGCCCGAGAAGGAGAGCACGCGGCGATCGGGATGAACCAGCGCGGCGGCGACCGCCGAAGGAACTCCGTAGCCCATCGAGCCATTGGTCGGCGCGAGCTGCGTACCGAGCTCGCGAAAACGCCAGAAGCGATGGACCCAGCCGGTGAAGTTTCCGCCGCCGTTGGTGACGATCGTGTCAGGTGGCAACTGATCGCGCAGGCTCGCGACGATCTCCGCGAGCTGCACCTCACCAGGATTCGCAATCGGATTCCCAAAGGCGAGATAATCCTGATGCATGGTCTCGGTTTGGGCTGCCCAGGCTGAGGAATCAACCGGGCGCATCAGTTTCGCGGCGGCTGCGAACTGCGGCATCCCGGCGTTGATGGGCAGCTCAGCCTGATAGACTCGCCCCAGCTCTTCCGACCCGGCGTGGACGTGCACCAGCTTCTGACGCGGCCCCGGCACCGCGAACAGCGTGTATCCGCCGGTCGTCGCCTCGCCCAGCCGCGGCCCGATTGCGAGTACCAGGTCGGCGTTTTCGAACGTCGAATGCAGCTTCGGATTGGGCGCGATCCCGAGATCGCCGGCGTAGCAGGGATGCAGGTTGTCGAAATGATCCTGGCATCTGAGCGAGGTCGCGGTCGCCAGCCGATTCGCCGCCGCGAAGGCGCCGATATCGTGTACTGCCTGCGTGCTCCAGCTCGAACCGCCGAGCAGCATAATCGGCCGGCGGGCCGCCGCCAGCATTTCGCGCAGACGCTCCATCTGGTCCGTGCCCGGACTCGCCTGAACAACTTGATAGCGCGCCGCATCGGCCACCGCGACCCGGTCGCAAAGCATGTCCTCCGGCAGCACCAGCGCCACCGGCCCGGGCCGCCCCGATGATGCCAGCGTGAAAGCATGCGCGACGAACTCCGGGATACGGGCGGCGTCTTCAATCTGCGCGACCCACTTGGTGAAGGGTCCATACATGCGACGAAAATCGATCTCCTGGAAGGCTTCGCGCTCGGCGAAGCCGCGCGGCACCTGGCCAATGAAGATCACAATCGGGGTCGAATCCTGAAACGCCGTATGGAGGCCGATGCTGGCATTGGTGGCGCCGGGGCCGCGCGTGACGAAACAGATTCCGGGCCGCCCGGTCAGCTTGCCGTAGGCGTCGGCCATGTAAGCGGCACCGCCCTCCTGGCGACAGACGACCAGGCGGATGCGATCGCGCGCGTCGTACATGGCATCGAGTGCCGCGAGGTAACTCTCGCCCGGCACGCCGAAGATCGTATCGACGCCATGGATCACGAGTTGATCGATGAGAATCTGGCCGCCGGTGCGCGTCTTTGCAGGTTCGCTCATAGCGTTTTCGTGCGCTCCTGTCCCGGATGCGAAACTGAGCCTATACTATCGCGTAATCGTCAGAATCGAACGATCGGGGAGGTCTAAATCGTGGCAACCGGCAGCATCCCATGCGGGATTGGAATTCCACAAAGTTTCGCCAACTCCAAGCTCGACCTGAAGCTGATTCACGAGTTTGTGCCGCGGGCCGAAGCGCTCGGCTACGACAGCTTGTGGGTGCAGGAGCAGATCATCACCGATGCGCCCCTGCTCGAGCCGGTGACGCTGATGACCTACGCCGCCGCGTTGAGCTCGAAAGCGCGAATTGGCTCCTCGGTGCTGCTGATCGTGATTCGCAATCCGGTGCAGCTCGCCAAAAGCCTGGCCACGCTCGATCAACTCAGCCAGGGACGCCTGATCGCCGGAATCGCGATCGGCGGCCCGCACGTTCCGGAAAAGATTTTCGGGGTGGGCGGCGGCAAACGCTCGCGCCGGTTCATCGAAGCGCTCGAAGTCATGAAGGCTTTATGGACGCAGCCGAAGGCCACCTACAAGGGCGAGTATTGGCAGTTTGAAAACGTGCCGATGGAGCCCAAACCGCTCCAGAAGCCGCATCCGCCGCTATGGTTTGGCGCCCGCACCGAGCTCGGCTTGAAACGTGCGGTGCGATACGGTGACGGCTGGATGGGCCCGGGATCGACCTCGACGGCCGATTTTGCCGAGCACGTGCGCATAGTGCGGCGACAGCTCGATGAGACCAAGCGCGATCCGGCGAACTTTCCAATCTCCAAACGGGTTTATCTTGCGGTGGATGAGAAACGAGAGCGCGCCGAGCGCCGGCTGCAAGAGTGGTTTCAGATGCGCTACAAGAACGCCGCGATGGGCTCGCAGGTTTCGATTTGGGGCGGCCGCGCCGAGGTCACCGACAAGTTGCGCGAACTGGTGCGCGCCGGCGCGCAGCATCTGCTACTGAACCCGGTCTTCGATGAGATGGAGCACGCCGAGTTGCTGGCCCGCGAGGTGATGCCTCATCTGCAGAGCTGAGTTCGCCGCGGCACCGATTAATCGGGCCAGATACGGCGGGCGGTCTCGACGACCAGACGGAGCTTGGCAATCTCGTCATCCAGGCTGACCAGGTTGCCTTCAACTGTGCTCGAGAATCCGCATTGCGGACTGAGTGCGAGCTGATCGAGCGGCAGGTAGCGCGCAGCCTCGTCGATTCGGCGCCGGAGATCATCGACGGTTTCCAGCGCGCGGGTTTTCGAGCTCACCAGTCCGAGCACGATGGTTTTGCCCTTGGGCACAAAGCGCAGCGGTGAGAAATCGCCGGAGCGCGGGTCGTCGTATTCCAGGAAATAACCGTCGACATCGATCTCGTTGAACAGGATTTCGGCCACCGGCTCGTAGCCGCCCTCTGCAACCCACGCGCTCTGGAAGTTGCCGCGGCAGAGATGCATGCAGATCGTCATGCCGGGCGGGCGCGTCGCGATGGCGGCATTTATCAGACCCGCATAAGTGGCCGGCAGCGTTTCCGGATCCTCGCCGATCGCGCGTACCTGCTCACGCAATTTCGGATCGCAGAGATAGGCCAGGTTGACCTCATCAATCTGGAGATAGGTGCATCCGGCCCGGCCGAGGTCGGCGACCTCTTCGCGGTAGATACGGCCGAGGTCGGTGTAGAAGCCGGCGAGCTCCGGATAGGCATGCTCGTCGATCGCGCGGCGCCCGCCCCGGAAGTGCATCGTGCTCGGCGAAGGGATGGTCAGCTTCGGGATGACCTTGGCGACCGACTTCAGGAATTTGAAATCTTCGCGCATGATCGCTTTGCGCCGGGCGAGTTTGCCCGCCACCCGGATTCCGGGCGGCATCACCTCGATATCGCCTTCCGCGCGATGGAACTTCGCCTTGACGCTCGGCGGTATGACGGCCACATTTTCGAACTGCTCGAGGAAATCGAGATGCCACCAGGTGCGCCGGAACTCCCCATCGGTGACGCACTGGAAGCCAAGCTCTTCCTGCAACTCGACGGCGTCGCGGATACACCGGTCTTCGATCGCACGCAGCTCGGCCGGCATTAGCCGCCCCTGTTTGCGGGCCTCGCGCGCGGCCAGAAGCTCGGACGGCCTCAGCAGGCTGCCGACGTGATCGGCACGAAACGGCGGCGTTGTCTTACGCGGCATTATCGGGATCGGCGCCAAGGAAATTGCGCCGGGACGCCTCGGACGTCCCGGCGATTATTGACTCTCTGAAGAAAGCGCGAGGGCTTACTTTTCGGTGCGGAGTTCGATCGTGTTGCCGTCGGGATCGTTCACCCACATCTGGCGCCCTGCGACCACCCTGATACCGGCGTCTTCGGGCAGCACGACGTGGACCCCATTGTCGCGCAAGGTCTTGAGTGCTTCGTCAAAATCCTCGATCTCGATCGCGATATGCGGGCCGACCGGGTCGGGCTCACCCGGAGGTACGACCTCACCCTCTTTGCTCTGGATCACATGAATCGCCGTCTCGCCGGCGCCGAACCAGAAGCCACCCTGCGGAAAATTGGGGCGATTGGTAAGCACCTTCAGACCCAGGATACCCTCGTAAAACTTCCGGGTCTTTTCGGGATTCGTAATCCTGAATGCAGAATGATTCACGGTACGTGGCTTAATCATCGCAGCGCTCTCCTTGTCCGTAGCTTTCGAAGTTTACCGCGATCGGTCACCAATGCCAACGCTCGCGGACGAGCCCCGGGCCACCTCGGCGGCTCCCTCAGACCGCCGGTTCATCAGCTTGCTCCACTGGCGCCAAACGCCGCGCTGGGACACCTCGTCGCGCAAATCACCCACGATTCCCATCGTCGGGTCAGTGCGTTCGCGATGCCTCCCACGGGCGAACAGAATCCATGGCTCCAGCGTAGCCTCGAAACCGGCCTGCACGCGCTCGAAGACCTCGGTATCATCCGGGCTGCCGCCCCCGGCCGAGCCGAAGAAGCCCTCGTGCTCGCGCAATCGAAAGGTGGTCGCTTGCTCCGCAGCGCCTTTGATCAAAGTCGGGATGACGGTCACCTCGGTATGGTTGACGCTGACCGGTTGGATAATGCGCATTTGAATTCCCACCAGCGCGAGATTCGGAAAGATCAGCAGAATAACTGTGCCCGCCTGCGAGACCGGCACAGCTTGCGTCAGGGTCACATGGCCGCCGCCCAAATCACTGGTGGTGCCCTGCGCTCCGTCGACCAGATTCGCCTCCTCTTTTTGCAACGCCAACAGGACCGATTGATGAACGAAGGGAGGATGATACCCATCGAGCGAGTTCTCGACCTGGAGCTTCCAGTTCCCCCGGTAGTGATACTTGTGCAGCCCAATCGATGCGTCCAGTTCACCGCCCTTCGAAACCTGGTCGATCCAGCGATCGAGTAGGCCGAGCGCGCGCCCGAGATGCGCTTCGAGCGTGATTCCGGCGGGGCTCACGCTGCCAAAGATGAAGCCGCGATGCTCGCTCATCCGCGGGACCTTGACGAGTCCGTATTCCTCGCGCCGGAATTGTTGGTCGTATCCGTCCGGATACGGCACTCCCGCGAGCGTGCCGTCCAGTTTGTAAGTCCAGCCATGATAGGCGCATCGAAACGATCGCGCGTTCCCGTGCTGGTCCTGGCAAACGGTAGCGCCACGATGGCGGCAGCGGTTGAGCAGCAGATGCACCTGTCCCGCCAGGTCTCGCACCATGATCACGGGCTGCCGGCCGATACGCTTGAGCCGGAAATCACCCGGCTTCGGTACCTCGTTCGCATGGCCGACGAAAACCCATCCGCGATGAAAGATACGGTCCATCTCGTCATCGAAGATTTCGGGATCGGTATAGAGGCGCGAATGGACCCGATCCGGTTTGACCAAGGCATCGTAATCTCGATCTTTGGCGATTTTCTTTTTCATGCGTTTGCGGTGCGTCCGAGATGGCTAGCGATAGAATGCACCGACCAAGCCTTTTATATCAAGAAAATCGGGCTTTTGAGCGGGCGCGACGCCCGCTTGGCCCAAAAACGCGTGGTTTCTCCCAGACCGCGGTTATTTGTGGGGCTGCGGATGCTGCTGCGTCAGGCAGTGGATCGTTCCGAGTCCCCAGACCAGATCGATCGCGGGCACGCCGATCACCTCGCGTCCCGGAAAAAGTCGCCGCAAGATTTCACGAGCCTGAGCATCGGAACTACAATCGAAGGTCGGCATCACGATCGCGCCATTGGCGAAATAAAAATTCGCATACGAGGCCGGTAGCCGGGTTTCTTCGTAATAACTCGCGGGCGGCATCGGCAGCGTCACGATTTTGAACGCCCGGCCGTCGAGATCGCGCATGGTCTCCAGCCGCCGCAGGTTGTCGGCCAGCGGTCGATAGTTGTCGTCCGTGCGATCGTGCTCGACGACCGTGACGATCGTGTCGGGGCTGACGAAACGGGCCAAATCGTCGACATGTCCGTCAGTATCGTCGCCCGCGATGCCCTCGCCCAGCCATAAGACCTTGCCAACTCCGAGATAGGTCATCAGGTAATCTTCGATCTCGGCGCGCGTCAGGCCGGGATTTCGATTCGGATTCAGCAGGCATTGCTCGGTGGTGAGCAGGAGTCCGGCGCCGTTCACGTCGATCGAGCCGCCCTCCAGAACGATTCCCGGCTCGATCACGTCGAAGCCGAAGCATTTTCCAAGCTCGCGCGGCACGACGTCATCGAGCGTCCAAGGGCCGTATTTTTCACCCCACGAGTTGAAGCGCCAGTCCAGTGCGATCTGTGCGGGTCCCGGGCCGCCACCATGACGATTGATAAAAATCGGACCGTGATCGCGAATCCACGAATCGTTGGTCGCAATCTCGACGAAATGAATCCGCTCGCCTGCTACTGCGCCATCGGCTTTCCGCAGTTCGGCCTCGACCACCGGTTGTGCTTCGGCCCGCGCCGCCGCATCTTCGATCAAAATCCGCACCGGTTCGAAGCGCGCGATGGCGGCCACCAGTTTGGCGAAGACCGGCGGGATCCGATCGAAAGTGCCGGGCCAGGTCTCGCGGTTATGCGGCCATACCAGGTAGGTCGCGAGATGCGGCTCCCATTCCGCGGGCATCCGATAGTTAGTGGTCCGCTCGCGATGTTGAATCGGAATCACGGCCCGCTAGCGCCGGAAGCGGCGCATCAGATCCCGGTAGGCATCGATGCGCCGGTCGCGCAGGAACGGCCAGTTGCGTCGGGTCTCCTCGATTTGCGCGAGGTCACACTCGACCACGATGGTTTCTTCGCGATCATGGCTCGCGCGGGCGATAACTGCGCCGAACGGATCGGCCACGAACGAGCCGCCCCAGAAATTGAGCCCATCCTCGATTCCCACCCGGTTGACCGCGGCGACGAATAATCCGTTGGCGATTGCATGGCCGCGCTGCACAGTCTGCCAAGCGTCGTATTGGCGTGCGCGCACCGACTCGATTTCCTTGAGGTCCCATCCGATCGCAGTCGGATAGAAAAGTAGCCGCGCGCCCGCCAGCGTCACCAGCCGCGCCGCCTCGGGAAACCATTGATCCCAGCAGATCAGCGCGCCGATTCTGCCGGCCTGAGTCTGGTGGGCCGTGAAGTCGAGATCGCCCGGCGTAAAATAAAATTTCTCGTAGTAGCGCGGGTCGTCCGGGATGTGCATCTTGCGGTAGTGGCCGGCGAAGCGGCCGTCGGCGTCGAGAATGACCGCGGTGTTGTGATAGATACCCGCGGCGCGCCGCTCGAAGATCGAGCCGACGATCACCACCTTGGCTTTCTGAGCCAGCGTCGCGAGCCGCTCGGTGGTCGGTCCCGGCACCGGCTCGGCGAGATCGAACTGGCCCGGGTCTTCGGTCTGGCAGAAATATCGCGAGCGAAAAAGCTCGGGCAGGCATACGATCGCGGCGCCGCGCGCTGCGGCGTCTGCGATCGCGGCGGCCGCGCGCTCCAGATTTTCATCGGGACTCAGTCCGCAACGCATCTGGACCAGGCCGATCGAAATCCGATTGCCGTTGGACTTCATTGATTAACAGAATGATCGCTAATCGCAACGATCGATAACAAGAACGCCGGCGGAAATCCCGAGGGATGCTCCGCCGGCGCCATCTACACCAGTTCGATTCGCTGCGCTACTCGCCGACGATCCGGTTCTCGAGTACGCCAATCTTGGCCACTTCGCAGCGCACCACGTCGCCCGGCTTCATGAAGAGCTGCGGATTACGGAACAGGCCGACACCGCTCGGGGTGCCGGTCGAGACCACGTCGCCGGGCTCGATCGTCACGCATTCCGAAATGTAGTTGACCAGGTAATTGACGTCGAAGATGAGCTGCTTGGTGTTGGAATGCTGCACGCGCTCGCCGTTCAGGAAGCACGAGATGTCGAGCACGTGCGGGTCGGGAATTTCGTCTTTGAGCACCAGGTAGGGTCCCATCGGCGCGCCGTTCTCGAAGTTCTTGCCCATCGTCCACTGGCCGCGGCGCTGATAGTCGCGGACGCTGACGTCGTTGACGATCGTATAGCCGGCCACGTAGTCGAGAGCTTTTTCTTTCGGCACGTGACGTCCGCGCTTGCCGATCACGAAGGCCAGCTCGGACTCATAATCGAGTTGTTTGGAGACCTTGGGATATTCGATCCCATCGCCGGGATTCGTGACGCAGACCGAGCCCTTCATGAAAAAGGTCGGGTATTCGGGAATCGGGTTGCCGGATTCCTGCGCATGGTCGCGATAGTTGAGCCCGACCATCAGCAGCTTGCGCGGTTGCGGGACCGGCGCCAGGAGCTTGACCGAATCGGCCGGGTAGGCGAGCGATCCTTCCTCGGCCGCGCGCGCGCCCAGCTTGGCGACGTACCCGAGCGCTTCCTTGGCGGCACCGATCGCACGCTCGCCGCTGTCGAGGAAGCCGATGATATTCGAGGGCACGATAGCGGCCGCGAGCTCATCGGCGCGGGGCTCGCCGCGCTCGCGCAGCATCGCGCGATAAGCGGCGTTGAGGTCGACAATCTGGCCGTCGACGGGGGAACCGAGCAAGGGAGCCTGTTGTCTGAAACGGAAAGTTGCGAGTCGCACTGATCCTCACCTCCAGGGTGATTTTCGTGTGGCATCGGCCGGAAGAGCCGCGCCGGTGAAAATTTTGGGTTGGGTGATCGTCACGCACCGCGCGCGGTTTGTCAAATCGCGCGTAACGCCTGGGCGAGGCTGTTGACGACTCGCGATTCCGGTAATGAAATCCCGATTCGCGCTGGCGGTTGAAAGCCGCGCCGATGTGGTAATCTAATGAGCGTACCGGTAGCGAACGTAATCGGGAACGCTGCCCGCCGCTGATAGCCGGGTCCTGCGCAAGGGAAGGTCGCGAACCCCGCCAGGTCCGGAAGGAAGCAACGGTACCGATCGCCACCCTGTGCCGCAGGGGTGCCTGGCTATCATTCGACGGGCAGCGCAATCAATCAGGAATTAATGGCAGCAGGTCCATCATCCCATCTGGTGCTGGCGCGCAAATGGCGCCCCGAACGGTTCGCAGAACTGGTCGGCCAGGAACCCGTCACGCGCACGCTGGTCAAGGCGCTCGAGAGCGGGCGGATTGCGCATGCCTTCCTGTTTACCGGTATCCGCGGCGTCGGCAAAACCACCGCGGCGCGGATTCTCGCCCGCTGCCTCAATTGTGAGCGTGGGCCGACGCCGGAGCCGTGCGGCGAATGCGCCGCCTGTATCGAGATTCGCGCCGGGCGTTCGCTCGATGTGTCGGAGATCGACGGCGCGACCTACCGGAAAATCGACGACGCGCGCGCGATCATCGAAAATCTGTCCTATCGGCCGGCGCGCGACCGCTACAAGATTTACATCATCGACGAGGCCCATCAACTCACCGATCAGGCCTTCAATGCGCTGCTGAAAACGCTTGAGGAGCCGCCCGAGCATATTAAGTTCATCCTCGCCACGACCGAGCCGCAAAAGATGCCCGAGACCATCCTGTCGCGGCTCCAACGCTATGATTTCCGGCGCATCCCGTTCGCTACCATCCTGGCGCGGCTCAAGGAGCTGGCGCGGCGGGAGGGCATTGAAGTCGAGGAGGGCGCGCTGCGCCTGTTGGCGCGCGAAGCCGGCGGTAGCATGCGCGACGCGGAGCGGATGCTGGAATCGGCGCTGGCCGCGAGCGGCAGTGTGACCGAGAGCGAAGTGGCGGCATCGTTGGGCGTCGCGAGCCGCGGCAGCGTGTTCGAGCTCGCCGACGCGATTCTGCAGCATGCGCCGGAGGCAGCGCTCCGCAAGGTGCGCGAATTACATGAGCGCGGCGCAAATCTCGAATCGTGCGGACGCGACCTGCTCGAAACCCTGCGCCATCTGGTGGTTGCAAAACTGCCGGGCAATAGCGGGCAGGGACCGCTCGCCGATCTGCCGGACCACGAGGTGGCGGAGCTGAAACGGATCGCCGCGTCAGCCAGCCTGCGCGACCTGATGCGGCTGTTTAGGCTGATGGCGGACGCGCAGGAAGAAATTCTCCGCTCGCCGTATGCCGACCTGCTGCTCGAGATGGCGGCGGTGCGGATGGCGACAATCGCGCCGGTGATGGACGCCGAGGAGCTGCTACGCGCGCTCGGCAGCGAGCCAGGCAGCAGCGGATCGCAGGGCGCGCCCCCGGCTGCGGGCGGAGCGGCGCGCAGCGCCGCCGCTCCGCCCGCAGCCACCGGCGCACATCGGATGCGGGTCGAAGGCGAGGTCAAGGCTGAGGCGCCGCGGCGCGCGGCGCCGATGGCGACCGGTGTATCGGTGCGCCCTGCCGCGGAGGACAGGTCCGTTCCGCCGCCGGCGGTCGCCGGCGGCGGAACGGACCTTCCCGACCTGCGCCTTCATATCCGCACTCGGCGCGCCGCGCTAGCCGGCTTCATGGAGCAGGGTGCGATCCTTCGCCTCGACGGCGACACAGTGATCATCACGCCGCGCAACGACATTTACGTCCGCTATTTGAGCGATAATCGCAATGTGGTGGCCGAGCTCGCTTCGGAGATGTACGGCCGCCGAATCAAGGTAGAGGTGACAGCACCCGACGCGGCCGCGGCTGCAGCTCCGATGCCCCTGGTCGGGGGAGCGACTCTGGAAGGTAGTGGGCCGAGCTTGGATGCGGCGCAGAGACCCGCGGTATCGGAACAGAATGGAGCATCGTGCGGGAGCGCCGACATATCGGCTGACGGGAAGGTCAGTGCCGATCCGCTGGTGCGGCGGATTTTCGATACCCTCGAGGCCCGCCTGGTCGAGGTTCGTGACACCGCGCCGGCTCCATCCGAGGCCGTCATCGAAGCCGTGGACAGTCCACCGGAAGAATAAGGATTCTGCGCCGAGGTAACTTTGATGCCAGATGATGATTTCGAAGATGCTAAGTCCGGTTTCAATCTTGCGGGTCTTTTCAAACAGGCCCAGGAACTGCAGGGGCGCTTCAAACGGGTGCAAGAGGAGGCGGGTGAGAAAACCGTCGAGGCCAGCGCGGGTGGCGGTATGGTGCGCGTGGTGGTAGACGGCCTGATGCGGGTGCGCAAACTGGAAATCGATCCTGCACTGATCACAGGTAACGACCGCGCGATGCTGCAGGACTTGGTACTGTCCGCGATCAACGATGGACTGCGGCGCGCGCAGGAGTTGGTCGCCGGGGAACTGGGCAAGCTTAACCCGTTGGCCAATATGAAGTTTCCGGGAATGGGCGAGGAATAGCGGCGCTGCGATGGCCGACCGGCTCAAACGCGCCGATGGCTTGCCGCCGGCTATGACCCGCCTTGTGAAGGAGCTTTCGCGGCTGCCCGGAGTGGGCGAAAAGACTGCCGGGCGGCTCGCGTTCCATCTGCTCAACCGTTCGCGCGAGGAAGTGATCGCGTTGGCCGAATCGTTGCTCGAGATGAAAGAACGGGTTGGCTTGTGTTCAGGATGCTTCGGGCTCTCCGATACGCCGCGCTGCGCGATCTGCGACGATCCGGCGCGCGAGCAGGACCTGCTGTGCGTGGTCGAAGGGCCGGCCGACCTGATGGCGATCGAGCGCGCCCGCGGTTTCAGCGGGGTTTATCACGTGCTCCACGGCGCCTTGGCGCCGCTCGATGGCGTCGGTCCCGAGGATATCAAGATTAGGGAACTGCTCGCGCGGCTGTCCGATCCGGGCGCGGTGCGAGAGGTGATCGTCGCGACCAACGCGACGGTCGAGGGCGAAGCGACCGCCCTCTACCTGGCCCGGCTCCTGAAGCCATTGGGAGTCAAAACCACGCGCCTCGCGCGCGGCCTGCCGGCAGGCGGCGACCTGGAATACAGTGATTCTGCGACCCTGCAGAGCGCGCTGACTGGCCGCCGCGAGCTTTAGATACCGCGCGAAGCGGCCGTCTGAACGGCTGCGGCTGCGATCAAGACGATTGGCAGTCTTGTTGACTTCTGGATGCATTTGTCTTGCATAGAAACCAAAGATTTGTAATCGGGTTGCTCAAAACTTAGGCGCTCGCGCCGGAACCTTGCATAGCGCTCGTATCCGCCATAAGAATCAAATTGCCGGCTGTTTCGCACTTCGCGTCTCTTGCCGCCGCCGGGCCCAGGGGACGCGAAGTAACTTCTAAACAACAAACTGGTTGGGGGGAAAGGAAGTATCTGCGATGGCATTCGAACTACCTAAACTACCCTATGCAATGGATGCGCTAGCGCCTCATATCTCCGCAGAGACGCTCGAATTCCACCACGGCAAGCATCATGCGGCCTATGTGAACAACCTTAACAACCTGATCAAGCAAACCAAGTTCGAGAGTTCCTCACTCGAGGAGATCGTGAAAGGCGCCAGTCCGGGACCGCTCTTCAATAACGCCGCGCAGCATTTCAATCACAGCTTCTACTGGACCTCACTGAAGCCCCACGGAGGCGGCGAACCCAGCGGGCCGCTGGGCGAAGCGATCAAAAAGGCGTTTGGCGATTTCAAGAGCTTCCGCGAGAAATTCAGCGCCGCGGCGGTCGGTCATTTTGGTAGCGGATGGGCTTGGCTGGTCAAGAAATCGGACGGCACCATCGCGATCGAATCGACCCACGATGCGGACACGCCGATTGCTCACAGCGGCACGCCGCTCCTGACCTGCGATGTGTGGGAGCATGCGTATTACATCGATTATCGCAATGCGCGGGCGAAATACGTCGAGGCGTTTTGGGAAATCGTGAACTGGGATTTCGCGGCTGCCAATCTGAAGAAATAGCGGCGCGCGGGCGCGGTGTCAGATCTGGAAACTGATCGCGCCCTTGCGGCGCTCGGTGAGGGTCTGCAGCGTAGTGCGTGAGAGAATTGCGACCAGCGCCTCGCGCACTTCGCGCCACATGTCGCGAATCGAGCAGAATTCATCGCGGCGACAAATCGCGCTGGCGCCCTCGACCAGACAATCCACCGGCGCGTAATCGCCCTCGACCGCCTGCACGATCTCGGCGGCGGTGATTCGCGCCGGAGGACGGGCGAGCATGTAGCCGCCGCTGGGACCTTTCTGACTGAGCAGGATTCCGGCGCGTTTCAGTTCGACCAGCAGCCGACGCAGGTAATTTTCCGGGATTCGCTGGACCTCAGCGATCTCTTCCACGCGCAGCGGAGTTGAGGCCGGATAATGCTCGGCGAGCATGATCAACGCGCGTAACGAATAGTCTACACCGACACCGAATTTCATGGGTTTGGCGCACCACTTCTAGCACACTGGTCCGAGGCCGACGAATAGCGGGATCAGACGGGACACCTCGCTGGCGGAACTATGATCACCTGTGAGCTGTCATCCAGAGACGCCTAACGCTTGGCTGGAACGGCTTCAATACGATTCAGCGTGGCCGCGGTCGCATGTCCGGTGGCAACGATCTCGAGCTGCGCGCGGATGCGGTTGCCCAATTGCTTACGGAACACCGGCTTGGCAAGGAAATCGGCTACGCCCAGGCTCATTCCCTCGGCGCGCGCGCTCAGGTCGTCGCGTGCGGTAACCATGATCACCGGGATGTCGGCGGTCGCCGGATCTTTCTTGAGCGCACGCATCACCGCGAAACCGTCCATCTCGGGCATCATCAGGTCGAGCAGAATCACGTCGACCCGATGGCTGGCGAGCAGCCGCAGACCCTCGGGGCCGGAGGCCGCTTCGAGCGGGGTAAAGCCCTCGCGTTTGAGGTAATGAGAGAGAATTTTTACCGTATCGGGGTCGTCGTCCACGACCATTATCAGCCCGATCTTCTCGGCGTCGTCCATAACTGTCTTACCTCAGGTTTCCGTGGATTTATCGGAGTCGGACGGAGTTATCACGCCACACCGCCTCAGCTTCGCAGCGAATGTCGTGCGCTTCAATCCGAGCAAGCGGGCGGCGGCCTGCTTGTTGCCGTCGGTCTGTTTGAGGGCCTGGTTGATCAGCCGGCCCTCGAGTTTCCTGACCAGCGCGTTGAGGTTGAGCCCTTCCTCGTCGAGAGTCGTCGTGATCTCGTCCGCGGGGCTGGTCGCGCAGGCGATATTGGGCGGCAGTAGCGAGGCCTCAAGAATTCTGCCCTCGCATAGAATCACCATCCGTTCGACCAGGTTTTCGAGTTCGCGTACATTGCCGGGCCAATCGTATGACCATAGCTGGACCATCGCTTCATCGCTGACCCGTAGCGGCAAACCGTCGGTCCCGCGCTGGCGCCGAGTGCGCGCTAAAAAGTGTTCAACCAGGATCGGTATATCGGAGCGCCTCTCACGCAGCGGCGGAATCGTGATCGGCACGACCTGCAGGCGATAGAAGAGATCTTCGCGAAACGTATTGCGCGCGAGCATCGCACCCAGGTCCGCATTGGTGGCGGCGACCACTCGAACGTCGACCTTGGTGCCGCGATCCGAACCCACGGGCCGCACGATACCGTCCTCCAGCACGCGCAGCAGCTTGGCCTGTAACGGCAGTGGCAACTCGCTGATCTCGTCCAGAAAGATCGTGCCGCCCTCCGCGCTCATGAACAAGCCGGCACGAGTCGTCGCCGCGCCGCTGAAAGCGCCGCGATGATGACCGAACATTTCGGATTCCAGCAGATCGTTGGGGATTGCCGCACAGTTAACCGGCACGAAGGGGCGCTCGCGCCGCGGTGAAGCTTCATGTATCGATTGCGCGACGATCTCTTTTCCGGTGCCGCTCTCGCCGGTGATGAGGACCGTGACGTCGCGCTGTGCGACGCGCTCGATCAACTCGCGCAGCTTGCGGATCGTCGGATGTTCGCCGATGAGCGCGTTCTCGATCGCGCTAGCCGACCCATCGGCCAATCTTGCCTCAATGGCCACTAAAGAGTGCCCCCTATCTGATCGTAACATCTTGGCACGACGGCGACGCGCCTAACAAGCCATCATTGGACCAGAATGGCTAAATTTAGAAAGCCCGAGGATGCTTGGGGTAAATTCAGGTTGCAGCGACCTCTTGACGATAAATCGCCGCCTGGCCGGGGCCTTCAGCGACCGACACTTCCATCGAGACCATCCCGTTCAGAGCCTTTTGCGCGGCCAGTGCAGCATGGAGCTGGGTCCAGATATAACGGGCGAGCTCCTCGGCCGAGGTATGGATAATCGGCAGCAGGCAAACGTCGGCCGCCGGCAGCACGAATTCGTCGCGTTCGTAGCGGACCGCGATCGCGCCGCCGCGCGATTCAAGCTCGAGACAATCGCTGTCGGCGGGTATCAGCGTGCGCTCGTCCAGCCGCTCGACGATTTCCTTGGTGGCCTGCTTGACGATCCCGAAATCGAGCACGTAGCCGGTTTCCATCAGCCGGCCCTCGACCGTCACCGAGACCTGATAATTATGACCATGCAGAGGCTCGCGAAATCCCGGGTAGGCAATGAAATGGGCGGCGGAGAACTTGAAATTCTCTTTTGCCACGCGAATCGAAAATCCCGCGGACATCAGAAAACCACTTAGTCGAGATTGGTCTCGGCGAGCAAGCGCGTCAAGCTGTGATGCGGCTTGGCGGCGAAGTTGCGCCGATAATAGTCCTCGTCGATCGAGGTGGCCTGAAAGAAGCGCGCTGGTTCTTCTTTCGCAACAGCGCAAATCATCTCGCCGAGCCGTGGCCGCCACGATTCGCCGCCGTCGATTGTGCCGAGCAAATCGCCGACGCCGGTGCCATGGAATCCGCCCATCGCACATTCAACGAAATAACCAAGCTGACCCTCGCGATCGAGGGCTAGGGTCGTTATCTCGAGCGCTTCGGCGATCGTAAGCAGCCGGTCCATCCCGGTTTCGCTGCGCCGCGATCTCACGGCTGGATCGCCGCTGCCCTCGAAGCCGGAACCGATCGCGACGATCGCGACCCGTCCGTCCTCGAGCGCTAACGGATGAAAAATGTATCCGGGTGACGTATAGCCCAGTTGGGCGCATAAGGCCGTGCGGTAGGCGAGCAGATCGAAGCCGCAGCGCTCGGCGATTTGATAAAGGAAATCGCCCAACCGCAGGCCGGCTGCTTCGGCCAGGCCGATTAGCGCCACGAACCGATTTGAATCGTATTCCTCGCGTCGGGCGATCAGCGGTGCCGATGAGACGTCGAATTCCAGACCCAGCGCGCCGATGCCGTTGACGGTGCTGGATTTTACCCCGAGATGGCCGCGAATCGGCCGCGTGCGATCGATCGGCTCGAGATCCATCGCGAGATAATCCCCGTGGCTAGAAGGCTTGGCGAGCCCGCGGCGTGCGTTTTCGAGAATCACCGGAAAAGCCTTGCGCGCGATCAGTCGGCTGTTGGCCGCGCGTTCACCGCGGCGCGCAGCCAATAGGCCGTAGCCGCTCAGCAATGAGCCGTAGCCGATCACGGTCAGCCGCTGGTTGATTCTCGCCCGCGTCAAGCGCCCGATTCCTCTCTCATCGCAAGCGATATGGTATCGGGCCGCAGCGAGGCTGTTAAACCCCCAGCAAAACGCCGCGGGCGGAAAGCCCGGTGCTGGCGCTGATCGCGGCCATGTAGAGCCCGAGTTGCACGCGATATTCCGCAAGCCTCCGGCTCCAGTCGGCGTCGGTCTTGAAATCGATAACCGTCCAGCACGGCGGCGAGCCATGCTCGTCGAGAAACGCCAGATCTGCGACTCCTTCGACCAGCGTGCCGTCCGTGAGCCTGGCCACGATCGCGCATTCGCGGCGACACTCGCGAGCCGCAAAGGCACGGATGATTAGCGGCGCCGCGAGCGCGTTGCCGACTGCGACCGCGGCCGCAGCGATCTCCACGGGAGTCGCGCCAAGCATCCGGCCCTGCAACTCTGCGGCCTCTCGAATCGCGCCCGCCCGCGCATCGGATTCGACGCGCAGCATAGTCGCATGTACCAGCGTCCCGAAACGCTTGCCGCCCGGCCGTTCGATCGAACGCGGCAGCTCGACCAGCTCTATTTCGGCCGGCGGCAGATTCGGTATGGCCTGGGCTGCGAGTTCGGTCGCCGTTGCGACCACAAAGGCCGGACGCGCCGCGTTTTCCAGCATCGTCGCACGCCGCGCGCGCCAGATCTGGTAACGCTGGTCGCCTTCGGCCGCCGCGATCCCGCTCTCATCGGCCTCCAGCAGCTTCGATTGCCTGAGCCCCATCGCCTCCTGCACGTTGAGCACCAGCGTGCGGCAGTCCCACCATACCACCTGATGCTCGCCGCGTTGTGCGCGATGGAGCCCCGGGGCGACCGATTTCGCACGGCTCGGTGTCTTCGGCGCGGGTGGCCGAATCACGACGCTATCGTCCCCGAACTCGGGACATCCCGGCGGCTGACTGGAGAGCGGCGTGCGTCGATTCGCGGGTTCCGGATAAATCCCCGGGTTCAGGCGCGCGAGCCATCCGTCTTGCGGCTCATCGCCGACCGCCGGCACGACCAGCACATCGCGGGCGCGCGTCGCTCCGACATAGAGCAGCCGCACAGCCTCGTCCCGATCGCGGTTGAGCTCTTCCTCCGCATGCTCCGCCAATTCGGCCGGAGCGCAGCCCGCCAGCCTGAGGGCGCACAGGCGCTGCATCGGATCGACGAAGCGATGAGCCTCGCCGGCGGTTTCATTGCAGGTGATGTCGGCCAGGATAACGACCGGGAACTCCAGGCCTTTGGCGCGATGTACCGACATGATCCGGACGCCCTCGGTGCCTTCCTCGACCACCGGCACTTCGCTTGCCTCGTCGCGCTCGGCGCGCAGTTCCAGATGGTCGACGAAGCCGCGAAATGAAGTCGCGCCGCTGCGTCCCTCGTACCGCCGCGCCATATCCATCACGCGCATCAGGTTGGCCAGCGCCTGCTCGCCGGTCGGCCAAATCGCGATTCCCGCATGAGCCCGCGTACGAGCGAGGAACTGCCCGATGGTATCGGCGATCGGACGCCGATTGCGGCCGCGATGCAGCTCCCTGAGCAGCGTCAGCGCCTCGGTGACTTCCTGCAGATGCTCCGGCAGATCATCCGGGAACCTGCGAAACGGATGGGCCGCACCGCCGGCGCGCGTACGAAACTCCAGCAACGCATCATCGCCCAGGGCGAAGAACGGACCGCGCAGGGTCGCGAAGACCAGCAACTCGTCGTCAGGCCGTTCGATCGCGCCCAGCGCGTTGCGAATCGCCTCGACCTCCTCGCGCTCGTTGAACGAGGTGCCGCGCACCACTACGTGCTGGATATGGCGCGCCTCCAGGGCTCGCATGTAAGTGCGGGTCACGTCGCGGCCGTAGGCGGTGAAGCGGCGGAACAGGATACAGATGTGGGCCGGCTTCAGGGCGACGCGATGCTCGGGCTCGTCGCGGGTGGTGACCGTCCAGCCGCTATGGTCGACGAGCCATTTGATATAGGCCGCAATCGCGTCGGGCAGAGAATCATCGATCGCACGCTTGGTCACGAAGCCGCGTTCGTTGTAGGGCGCGGGCACCGGCAGCACCACCACCGGCGGCTGGCTCTCGCAAGCGGGACGAAACGGCATCAGCGGCGCGTACTTCGGCTGGCCGTCGGTGTCGGCCTCCATTTCCGGCGCGAAGACTGCGTTGATCATCGATTGCAGGCCGGGCGTGGCGCGAAAACTGACGGTCAGATACTCGAGCGCCGCGCCGCGTTCGACCAGCGTCCGCTTAACGTTCTGATAGAGCGCGACATCGGCGCGCCGGAAACGATAGATCGATTGTTTCGGGTCGCCGACGATGAACAGCTTGCCGGGTACGGGCCGCACGCGTGTCCATTCGGTTTCCAACGGGTCGTCAGCCGCAAGCAGCAGCAGAATTTCCGCTTGCAACGGATCGGTGTCCTGAAACTCGTCGACGAAAATGAAATCGAAACGCTGCTGAAGCTCGGCCCGGACTTCAGCGTTGTCGCGCACCAGGTTGCGGGTCACCAGCAGCAGGTCGAGAAAGTCAAGCAGGCCGGCGTTGCGCTTGAGCGCTTCGTAATGGCCGGTGACCGGCCATAATTCATCGCGCAGCAGCGGCGCCAAGCTCGCGCCTGCCTCGGCCTGGAAGCGCAGCAGATGCTCGCGGAATGCGTCGCGGCGCGCGATCGCCTGGGCGCGCGGAATCGCTCCGAATTCATCGCCCCAGCCGCGCCAACCCCATCGGCGTCCGCGCGGCAGCACGGTGAGAATCGCTTCGAGCGCGTCGTAATCGCGCCCCGCAACCGCTTCGAGGCGTAGCGCGTCGGCGAGCGTCTGCCAGATCTCGTCGATCGACTTGCGCAACCAATCGTCCGGATCGACGCCCTGGGTCAGCGCGCCGAGGGCGCGCGCCTCTTCGATTAGCGTATCGATCTCACCCTCGCGATCGAACACCGTATGACGCCACGACGCATCGAAGTCGCGCCACTTCAGCAGCTCGCCGGCCGCGCGCCGCGCCACCTCGCGCGGCCCGTCACCGTCTTCCGAAGCGCGCCGGCGCAGCAGGCGGCGCATCCCTTCACCCGGCGCGGCGAGCATCTCCTGGAACCAGCGATCGAAGGCGGCTTCGAGCAGCTCGCCGGCAGTCTCTTCCGGCGCCATCTCGAACAGCGGGTCGACGCGCGCCTCGATCGGCCGTTCGCGTAGCAGTTCGGCGCAGAACGCATGAATCGTCCCGATCCGGGCCTCTTCAAGCTGGCGCAGCGCATCGGTCAGATAATCGCGCTGGCGATCGAGCGCGGCGTCCGAGCGGGCTTTTTCGATCTCCGAGCGCAAGCGCAGTTTGAGCTCGCCGGCGGCTTTTTCGGTGAAGGTCACCGCCACCATCCGGTTGAGCGGTGCGCGACCCGCCTCGATCGCAGCGACGATCCGGTTCACCAGCGCAGTCGTTTTGCCGGTGCCGGCAGCGGCCTCGACGATGAGCGTGGTATCGAGGTCGGAGCGGATTCGATCACGAACCCGTTGATCGGCAAGCGAGCTCATCGCATCGCGCGCAGTCGCCTGAGATCAGCGCTGCGCGCCACCGGCTTGCGTGCGGCGCGTTGTTCCTCGTACGGGCCGCATACCGGTCGATAGTCGCAATATCGGCATTCATCGACATCCGGCAGAGCCGGGATAAAGCCCTCGTCCAGTGCCCGGCCGATGGTCGCGAGGACTTCGCCGATCGCGGATCGGGCTGCTTCATCAAGCGCGACCACGCGTTCCTCGTATCCGCCGGCCGCGGTGCAGTAATAGAGACGGCCTGCTTCGACCGGGGCATCGAGCAATTGCTCGGCCGCGAGCGCGTAGAGAATGGGTTGGAGGACTTTGCCGCCGCCGACCGCGACGCCGCGTTCGGCCCGGACGCGGCCGGTCTTGTGATCGGTGACGCGCAAGCCGCCCCCGGCCCGGCGTTCGACGAGATCGATCGAGCCGCGCAGCTTGAGTCCGCCGGCGACTTCTACCGGCTCGTCGCGGCTGGCCGGATCGGCCTGCGCGCGATCGACGAGCCCAAACGCCAACTCAAACCGCTCGGGCATCCAGGCCTCGCGGCTTTCAACCATCCGGCGCAGCCACTCGCGAAGATCGGCGCCGATCGAATCGATCCCGTCGCGCCATACGCGATCGATCGCCGGGGCGAGCCGGTCGTGGTGATACTCGGCCACGCCCTTGATTGCCAGATCGAGCAAGGCCAGCGCTGCGGCGTGATTCGTTGCAGTAACCGGAATCAGGCCAGCGTCTCTGAGCTTGGTCAGGAACTTGAACTGGATTTCATGGAACAGGCTGCCGCGGGTCAGCGGGTCGATAAGCTCGATCGGCTCGGCTTCTTCCCGCGGCTGCAATCGATGGATCGCCTGGAGGAAAAATCGGTACGGGCAGGCGGCGAAATTTTGCAGCGCGGTCGGCGAATAGCTGCGCGCGGCGAACCGATGACGCTCCAGGGCGGCGCGCGCGCCGGCAGAAGGATCGACCAGGCCGTCGGCGGGCGTCCAGCGCCGCAGCCAGCGACGGGCGCGGCTGCGGAGGACACGCGCGAGGTCAGGATCTGACAACAGGTAGCGAGCCGCGCCCTTGCCGGACTCCTCGTCGAGCACCTTCACGAGTGTCGCGAGATCGAATTCCGCAACGTCGATAGCATCGGCGGGATCGGCCGGTGCGGGCCATCCCAGGCGCGGGCTGCGATCGATCGTCGCGCGCCGCGAGAGCTCATCGAAGCCCGGCAGGCGACCGGCGGCGGCGCGCATGACTTCGAGCGCATAGAAAGACGGCACCCGCGGCCGGCCCTGCGCGAGATCGAAACGCGGAAAGGTGAAAATCGCACGCTGAGTCGCCGCGCCTCCCGCCAGGCGCAGCGCGAGCCGCTCCGCGGCGGCACGCTCGGCCTGCCTGGGCAGATATTCGGGATGGGCCATCGAGTCGGTGGCTTCCAGACGGCCTCGCACCGCGTCGGGCAGGATCGGGTCCTCGGTCAGCTTTTTGGGAAAGACGCGCTCAGTCAGGCCGGGGACGATCACGACCTCGAACTCGAGTCCGCGCGCCTGCGAGGTCGGCGCGACAAAGACTCGGCCATAGCGACGATGCGAGGGTGGACTTTCGAGCTTCCCGATTCGGTCGGACAGCACCAGTTTGACCTCATCGAGGCTGACCGGCCCAATCGGGCCCATCGGCTCCAATTCGGCCAGCGCCGCGAGCACCGGCTCCACATCGCGGATCGCGATTACCGACAGAGCGCGCAGATGCGTCAGCCATTCGGACCAGGTCGCGCCGCGTGGCAGCGCATCGAGCGCCGCGATAATTGGCAGCGCATATTCGCGCAGATGTGCGAGGTCGAGGATTTGACGATCGAGCGAGAGCACCCGCGCATCTTCAGGCGCGAGTTCGCGGCGCCGAAGGGCAAGTTCCGCCCCGAGCCCATCGAGCCTCCGCACCCATCGATCGCGCCCGCCGACGACGGCCGCCTCCACCAGCAGCCGTTCCCATCGCCAGGGCGCCACCAGCGAGCCCTCGACGATCGGCACCGGATCGCGCTCGATCGGCTCGGCCTGCGGATGCGCCGCTTCGAGCTCGAGGTCGGACCCGAGGGCCGAGGCGCCGAGTTCGGTCTGCGGTGCGACGAATGCCGGCGGCGCTTCGTTATCGAGCACGGGCGATTTCGGATCGCGGTACGGCACCTGCGCGAGCGATAGATATTCAGCGAAGCGCCGCGCCGAAAGACCCTCGGTGGCGCAGGCCAGGAGCGCCAGGAGCGCGCGTCCTCCTGGTTCGGGCAATGAGCTGCCGCGCGCGAAGTAGG
>DATJRJ010000082.1:0-7174 GCA_035504735.1 Binataceae bacterium (SeqCode) | reverse complement strand
CCAGATCGGCGGATGCGGCTGCTGAAACGGACGCGGCCAGATATTGATCTGCCGATGGCGAAAATATTTTCCCTCCCAGTAGAATGGGCCGTCATGCGATGTCCAGGCCTTGACGATCAGATCGAACGCTTCCCAGAAGCGTTCCTGCATATCGACCGGCCGGCTGTTCATGGCGGAAATTTCGTACGGCACGCCGCGCACGAAGCCGGCATCGAGACGGCCATGCGAGATACCGTCGATGATCGACATCTCTTCGGCTACCCGCACGGGTTCGCGGCGGTTGGCGATCGGATTGCCGAGAATCAGGATGCGTCCGCGCTTGGTCACTCGCGCCAGGATCGCCGCGGTCAGCGGCACCGCTGAATTCATGCAGGTCGCAGTCTGATGATGCTCGTTGAGCATCAGTTCGAGTCCCAACTCGTCGGCCGCCACCCATTCATCGATATAGTCGTTGAACAGTCGCGCGCCCTTCTCAGGATCGTAAATCCGGTTGGGTAGCTTCACCCGTATCGAATCGTATTCGGCGGGCAGATAGGGATAGGCGCATTCGCTGAAGAAATAAGCTTTCATCGCTCGGGGTTACCTGCTCCGGCCGTTGGCGGCAAAGGCAGTTATATATTCCATCAGCCGGTCAGGCCGCTCAACCTGCGGCAGATGACCGCATTCGGGTATGGTCTCGAAAGTGGAGCCGGGAATGGCCGCCGCAAATTTTCGCCCGTACTCCGCGCTCACCAATCCATCGTTCTGCCCCCAGATGACGAGGGTCGGGATATCGATACGTCCGAGCCGGCCGAGCAGCTTGGGATTATGCGCGTAGGGCTCCCACAGGTAGAGCGCGAGCGCTGCGCGGTTTTCCGCTATGTTGGCCAGCGCCTGCTCTGGGAGCGATTTGGCGTCGATTTTGAATTTGGACGGGTCGCGGAACAACAGCCCCATCAACTCTTCTTCGTAGATCGCGAACATGTCGGCGATATCCGGTGTCTCACGATCGCTCACCTTGATGCCGAGCGAATCGACCAGGATCAGCCGCGAAAGCCGATCGCTGCAGCGGACCGCGAGCTCGGCCGCAACCCATCCGCCCATCGAGCATCCAACGATCGTGAGGTCTTGGAGGTCGAGCTGCTTCAAAAGGTCGAGATAGAGGTAAACCAGATCGTCGACCGTATCGATCTGGTCCGGCCGTTTCGAGCCGCCGAATCCCGGATGCAACGGTGCAATGACCTCAAATCGTTGCGCGAGGCGCGCAGCTAAATTGTGCTCGAAGCTGAACCCAGAATCGAGCAGCAATAGCGGCTGCCCGCGACCCGCTCTCGAAAGCTGCAAGCCGACTCCGCGAACATCGAGTTTTTCCAAAGTTATACCGTCCACAATGATCGATCACCGATCCAAACGGAAAGGCGTGGGACCACCAGCCGGGATCGAGACGTGCGCCGACTTTTAAATCCCGACCATTCGCATGTCAAGCTTATCAAATTGAATGCCTCCATGGGCTCCGTGTACAGTCCCCGGCAACATATATGATGGTTCAGCCATGTTGACGAGAAACCGGCTGGCGGCGTGGATGCTGCTGATGATAATCGGCGTTGTCGATTGGATTTGGTCGCGTCACGCCGGGCTCACGTTCGTCGGTTGGCCCGCGTTCGCGCTTTGGTTCGGCCCGGTCGCTTTTGTCGGGATCTTCTACGAGGTTTCAGGGCGCGACCAACGATTGGCCAACCTCGGCGATCAGATCGCGCTGTGGCTGGCCTTCTCCGCCGTCGGCATCATCTTCACCTACGATGCGGCCAGCCTGCGATTACCATTGCGCGACGCCGATTTCGCGGCGATCGATGCGGCGCTGGGTTTCCACTGGCCGCAATGGTCCAAATTGATCGGATCGCATCGCCTGGTCGCGCGCCCGCTAACGGTCGCGTATTTCGTGCTGGTTCCCGAAATCTTCCTGACCGTGATTTATTTCGCTCATATCGGCCGCGGCGATCGCAACGACGAGTTTCTGTGGATGATAATGGTGTCGCTCGTCATCTGTACCGTCCTCTCCGCCTTTTTTCCGGCGGTCGGCCCCTGCACTTACTTCTTCGGCGTCAAGCCCCGGTTCATACAACACTTGCTGGCCGTCCGCGCCGGTACCGTGAAGACATTTTCGCTAAACGCGATGGAAGGAATTATCACCTGGCCGTCGTTTCATGCGGTCTTCGCCGTGGTCACGCCCTACGTCCATCGCCCGCCAATCCGCACTTTCGTGCCGATTACCGCGGTTAACATTTTGATGTTGATCTCAATTCCGACCAACGGCTGCCATTATCTGTTCGACGTACTGGCCGGCCTCGTGCTGGCCTTCACGAGCATCCTGATGGTCAGAGGCGCGTTCCGGATCGGATGGCTGCGCGCGTGATACGCGCGCGCTCGCGAGTGATACGCGCGCGCTCGCGAGTGATGGCTGAGAGACAACTGTTATTCGTTAATGCGATGTACCCGCTCGTCGAATGGACTGCCCAGCAGCGGCTGCAACTTGCCGCGGAAACTCCGCGTATGGTCGGCGGCCAGATGGTGCTCGAACGCCGCCTGGTTTTCCCATACCGATACGATCGTAAAATGATTGGGCCGCGGCGGTTCCTGTAGAACTTCGAAGCGCACGACGCCCTTATCGCGGCGGCTTTCAGCACCCAACTCGCGCAGCAACTTGGTACCTTCGGCGGTATTGGTCGGCATGATATCGACGTGCGTGACTACATAGATTTTTTCGTCCGTGGCCGATGGCATCGTACACTCTCCTTTTTCCGTGCGAACTTCCCCGCTTCACGGCCTGTGCGCCACGAGGCGCTTTTCAATGAATGCAGGTTGCGTTCGTCGTCAGGAAATCGTTGCCCACCCAGGTGTTGTGAGCGCAATCCTGGTTTTCATCGATGGCGTCCGTGAGCGGATTCCCCTCGCCAACAGAAGCGTTGACGACATTATACGAATCGCCACGATCGATCACGAAGCCGCCGCCGCTATTATCGATCGAGCCCGTTCCTATGAAAACATTGTTATCGCTTGGTTTGTCGTCCTTTGTCGCGTTCAGCCGATCCGTGGCCGATTCTCCGACGTAGAACCCACTCAGTTGGTTGCCAGAGGCTTCGAGATCAAAAAACTGATTATGGCTCGAAGAATCGACCCATACTCCGTATCCTCCGTTCCTCTGCGCGGCCGATATTCCCTGCACGATCACGCCGGAAGCGTGTAGCAATTCGAGACCCGAAGAGCCGTTTTCCTGGCAGTTCAAGCTATTGATGATCACCGAGCTGGCATCTTCCACCAGGATTCCCTGCGCGGCATTGTTGATCACGCTCGCGCCGGTAGGCCCACCGGAAATCGATACCGATGAACCCAGAACCTCGACGCCGATGCCGAATCCCTCGATGGTGACGCCCGCCAGATTCAGCTGGATACCGCCCGCATCTTTCCAGATTTTAATCCCGGCGCCAGTCGCCGAAGCTCCTCCGGGACCGCTTAGAGTCACCGGTCCGATGCTCAGAGCGACGCCTTTGGACTCGATGTCGATGCAATCGGCGCTGTTGGAAGTACTCGTGAGCGACGCGGATATCTCATAGAAACCCGGCGTATTAATCACGGCGCCACACCGGGTGATCGCTGTCGCGATTTTCTGGGCGGACCCATCATTCGCAAAAATCAGCATCGCGAGAAAAACCGCACCAATTGCCCCTGCCGCGTTTCTGAACAACCTCATCCGATTTCTCCTGTCCGAGAAGAAAACATCGCCCACTTCATCCGACGCGACCCGCCAGTAACAGCGTCGCGGCTTGCCGCCGCGATCTCAAAACACTTTGTCGTTTGTGATCGGCGACGAAAGGCGTTTTCTATGGGCTTAGGCGATAATCATCAGAGTACGCCGATCCATACGTCTGCCGACTTTTTATCTTCATTTGCTGTCTATTCTATGTAATCTAGCGCTATGGCTGCCACGATGCCACACCCTTTTGGTAGGCGCAAGAGGCGGACGCGAGGCGCTTCGAAGAGAGCGCGGATTTATTGGCCGATTGGAAGGAGCCTAGGTCGCCTTCATTCTTTGCGGCGACTGGCGCCCCCTGCGGGATTCGAACCCACGGCCCCAGGATTAGGAATCCTGTGCTCTATCCATCTGAGCTAAGGGGGCGCACCAATGAGATCGAGGCGTTTTCAGCCTATGGGCGACGTCTCGTCCTACGATGACAGCCAATTTGACAGCCAGTAGCTTCAAAATTCTTTCGCCATCACTTCGCTCATAATAGGACTCCGCGCCAGCAACCATGGATCCGCAGCCTAACCGGCCACCGCTGGCTTGCCAAGCAAAGCCTCCATGCGTCCGATAGCCTCACGCATCGCGTCCGGCAGGACGTCGCTATATGTTTCCATCGTAAGGCTGATTTGCGAATGCCCGAGTAATTCCATAACGACGCGGGGGTGAAACCCCTGGACGAGCAGGAAACTGGCGATACTCCTGTTCCTGATTTTGCCCCAAGCAGCAGCGGCGGCAATGGCGGCGGCAATCTGCTCCTCGAAGCGGCCTTGGCTTATGCGCGCCTAGGTCTTCGCGTGCTCCCGGTTCACAGCGTCATTGCCGGCAAGTGCACCTGCAGGCGATCCAAGTGTCCGAGCCCTGGTAAGCATCCGCGCACTGACCACGGCGCAAAGGACTCAACGCGGAATGAGCGCGTGATTAGCGACTGGTGGAGGCTGTGGCCAGAGGCGAATATCGGCATGACGCTGGACCAGTTAATCGTAATCGACGTTGATGGCGGCGACGCGTGGGCGCTACTCCAAAAACTGATGAAAGAGCATGGAGGCTTGTCGGAGGCACCATGGCAGACGACTGGGCGCTCAAATGGAATGCACATAATTTATGGTGTGCCCGCTGGCCTCTCGCCCCAGTTGCGCAAAAGCATCGCGCCCCAGTTGGAGATCCGAACAGGGCCGCACAGCTATGTGGTTATGACGCCTTCCTTGCATGCGAGCGGCAAGCGCTATCAGTGGGGGAAAGGTTACGCCCCTGGGAAATTAAAACGGTTGAGGCACCGGCATGGTTCATAGACTGGCGCGCAAACCGGCCGCAGGTAAGTCCTTTAGTCAACACCCTGGTAGACCCCCCCAGACGGGAGAACAGCACATCGGCAATTTCCGGGTAGGTCTTGCCGAGTATTTCCCGAGGCCGCAAGCCAGGGTTCTCGTAGGCAAAAGAATTGTAGATATCAGTCGCAACGGCCTCCTTCAGCCGGGATGCCGCCTGCTTAAGTTGCACCGCCGACCAGACTAAGTATCAACACCTGAGCCTGGCCCCCGTTGGTCGGGGTTGCGGTAATCGTCAATTGCGCAGATTCAGGAGGATGCTGCGGGGTCTCCGCCATCTGATAGATGCAGCTCGCATTCTCTCCCACACTGTTATCGTTGGTTACACAGGTGCTTGATTTCTTAACCCTGAAATCGCCGGCGTTGGGGCCGGTGATACCCGTTTGCAGTGTAAAGCCGGTCACCTGGTCCCCGGTATTTATGATCTTGAATTGGGCGGTCGCGGTTTTTCCCGCGCCGACGGAAGGGAATGGCAGGGTGGGCGGGTTGCCCGGAACGACCTCGCTGCCGCCGATAGTGACTGTCGGGGTCGGGGCGGGCGTCGGGGTCACGGTCGGGGTAGAGGTTACAGTCGGCGTCGGGGTTACAGTCGCGGTCGGGGGCACAGTAGGGGTCGCAGTCGGCGATGGGGTGGCGGTCGCCGAGGTGGTCGCCGTTGGCGTCGCTGAAGGACTCACCGCGGGACCGACTGCAATAGCAACGGGTAAACTCAGTTGGGTATTACCACCGACGATCGATGAGATCGGCGCGACATTGCCATTGCTTCCCGCGGCATAGATAGTCACGCTGTCAAGGCCCTGGTTCGCGACATAGATGTTCCCGCCGGAATCGACCGCCACGCCGACCGGTTCGCCGAGCAACGTATTGCTACCCGCAATGGACCCCACCGGTCTGCCGTGGTGGTGGTATTGGTAGATGGTTTCGGCGCCGGCGTCGGCCACGTAGATGTTTCTGTCGGCATCCAAGGTCACGCCGAAGGGCGCAACCAAGCCAATGATATCCAGTCCCACCGTCGGAGGTTTACCGGGTATTAGCGATATGACGGTTCCATTGCCCGCATTTGCTACATAGACGTGCCCTCTGGCGCCCACGTCGACGCCCACCGGTTCGCTCAAGTCCGACGAGGTGAAAGTAGCGATCGGGTCAGGCATCAGGGTGCCGCTCTGACCACCTACCGGAGGATACTCGGTGACGAGATCAAGGTCCGGGCTGGCAACGTAAACGTTTCCCTTCGAGTCGAGCGCCACACCCGCGGGTTCGAAGATCGCATCGGGCGCGCCCACGATTGTCGCTGTGGGAGCAATGTTGCCGCCGCCACCCGCGGGAAACACCGTCACGCTGTCGTTGTCCTGGTTGGTCACATAGATATTTCCGGCCGCATCAAGTGCGATCCCGTCGGGGCTCTCGAGTCCGGTGTTGCTGCCGCTGATGGTGACGTATGGAGCGAAGTTGCCAGTGGCCGAAGTCGGGTAAATCGTGACCGCGTCGGAGGACGTGTTGGCCACGTAGATTGCGCCGGCTGAGGTCGCGACCGTTCGCGGCGCCGCCATGCCCATCATGGACGTTGAAATCGCGGCGACCGACGCGCAAACGAAGCCGACTATCGCGATCCGGACCTGCTTCACGGTCTGCTGCTTCGCCATCGTCAACCCCGGTCGGTCAGAAGCCGCTCAGTCCGGCAATTTCACGCTGGCCGGAACAGGCATTTGAAGCGCGCGTCGATGAGGAGTAACGCTCCCCGGCCGTCTCCATGTCCGAGCAGAAGTTCGCGGGGGGATCCGACGAGTAGTAACACTCGCCGGCCGTCTCCGCGTCGGCGGCGTCGAAGCCATCGGCGTTGCCAAACGGCATCGTCCAGTTGGCGTCAGTCATTGGAAAGCATGACGGACTGGGTAAGGGGTTCATCGGCGGAGTTGGGCTGAACTTCTCAGGCAACTTAACGGAAAATCCGTAGCATCCGCCGGTGGGGCAATCGAGATCCCTGACCGCCCAAGTCTGACAAACATTGTTACACTCGTTCCAGAAGTTTGGATCCGCATCGAGGATTGGATAGTCAATGTTATTGGCGCTG
>DATJRJ010000081.1:0-7241 GCA_035504735.1 Binataceae bacterium (SeqCode) | reverse complement strand
TGCTTCGATCCCTGCTCGATAGTCCGTTGCTGTCTCACTTTCTCTGGCTGGACAACGTGGTGACCACCGTCGACGCCCTCTTTGCCTTTTCGCAGATCGAGCATCACGTCCAGGTCCGTCGGCAGATTCAGATCGCCGACCGGCTCGTAGTCACTAAATCCGATATTGCAGACCCGAGCGCACTGTCTGAGCTGCGAATTATGCTCTCTCAGATCAATCCGGCCGCTCGGCAATTAACGAATACCGATGGCGAAGTTGATATCGATGCGCTTTTCTCGCCAACGTTCTTCGATGAACTGGGAGCCGGTTCTCTGGTTGGCGACTGGGTTCAGCGCGGTGAATTAGCATCACACCGGAATGATATGACAGCCCATCACACACATCCGGGTCATTTAGACGAAATCGATAGTATTGCGTTGATGACGAATGTCCCTTTGAGCTGGCGCAAGTTCGATCTTTGGCTGACCCGCCTTCAACGCGAGCACGGCCAAAAGCTCCTGCGTATTAAGGGGATCGTGAACGTGGCCGGCGAATCCCAACCAGTTGTGATTCATGGCGTCCAGTCAGTTCTCCATGTGCCGGTCGCACTCGCTGAGTGGCCCGACTCTGACCGTCGCTCGCGGATTGTAATGATTTTTCACGGCATCCGCGGCGAAATCCTCAATCAGAGCTGGGAGGCATTTCTAAGCACCCAGTAGAAGCCGCGACTGACACCGCTTCGTAAGGCATTCGCGCGCATCCCTTTCTTTATCGATCTCGCATCGAAAGTTGCGGCTCGCGTTCGACGGCTGCGGGCAACTTCGCGATCAGATTGCTTCCCGCACACGCGCAACCGCCGGAGGTCGGAATCTGAAGCCATTTCACGAGTCACTGGCAGACAACTCTTGACTTGAGCGCCTCACAATGGATACCAGAAGGTACAATATTCAGATGGTTGGTAGGATGCGCAGGGATATGAGAGTGGATTTGCTTTATGCGCTCACGAACCGAACCGGGGAGATGTCGTGGGCGGAGGTCCTCCAGGCGACGCGCCGGCATGCCATAATGGCCGAACGGCTTGGCTTCGATAGTATCTGGCTCGGCGAACATCACTTCGATATCGACGGAACGGATGCTTGCGCCAATCCCGTCATGCTCGCGGCTGATCTCGCAGCGCGGACAAAGACTCTGCGGCTGGGAATGGCCGCAGTTTCGTTAACGCTCTGGCATCCGCTTCGCCTGGCTGAAGATCTGGCCTTGCTCGACCACTTTAGCGATGGGCGGCTCGATGTCGCGTTTGGCCGCGGCATCCTGCCGGTCGAGGTCATGAATCTCAATCCCGCGGCGAATCGCTGGAACGGTGGCTCGACGAGCAAGGCGATCTTCGACGAGCATCTGGAGATTGTCCGACGGGCGTGGACGGAAAACCCGTTCAGCTGGAAGAGCGATAATTACACGCTGCCCTACCCCGGCGTGAAATATGAGCCCCACGCGGGCGCACCATACAGGCCTGCCTACGCTGACGAGAATGGTAACTACGCAGGGCTCGGACTGGTGCCGCAGCCGGTGCAAAAGGCAACCCCGCCGCTGTATGCCGTGACTGAGTCGATGGAGGGATTTCTCGGCGCGGCAAAAACGGGTATGGGTGCTATCACCTGGTATCCCACCGGCCAGGTCTTGAAGGGACTCTTCGAAGCCTACCGCGAGGAGGTTCATCGGAACACCGGCATTGCGCCGGCGCTGGGTGAACGATGTGGCGTTCTGCGCCTCTGCCTGGTCACAAATACAGACGAGGAGGCCCGTAGGATCGCCGAGTCTTCCGTGGTGGCCTTCTTCAAGCTGATTATCTGGGTCAGAGGCATAAAGGTTTGGCTCGATGTTGATGAAGATCCTGCCGATCCGCGCTTCTCTGAAATGCCGCCCTATGATCTGCTGATGGATCGCGACCATCTGATGATTGGTTCGCCGGATACGGTGCTCAAGCGAATGGAGCGCCTGACTCGATCTCATGGCGTACGGCATTGGCTGCTTCAGATGGGCTTTCCGGGCATTCGAAATCCCGATCTGGAGCGCTCGCTCGAGCTGTTCTCGCGGGAGGTCATGCCCGCGCTACGGCGGCTGTAGTTCGGAGGGCGCGAGCCCTAGAGGAGGAAGCATGACGCGTTTTCTTAACCCGATGAACCTGCCCTACCCGCGCTACGGACTTTCTCCGGGCGTTGCCACTAACGGCTTTGTATTTGCAGGCGGCATGGCGCTCGACCTGAATACGCTCAAGCGGTTGCCGGAGGCGGATACTATTGCGAATGAAACGCGGCTCTGCCTGAAGGAGATCGAGGGTATCCTGGCCGAGGCCGGATGCACGATGCGGGATATCGTCAAGACCACCTGCTATTTGTCCGATAATGCCTATCGTCGAGAATTCTGGGAGGCTTATACCGCGGTGTTCACCCCGGGACCTTACCCGGCGCGGTGTACGTTCGTGGTAGGGATCGCCGGCGATTGTCGTGTCGAGATCGACGCGATCGCAGTCCAACCGAAGACTAAACGCTGATGCCTGATCGCGAGTTCACCGATTGGCATACACATCTCTATCTGCCTGAGCAGATCGGTCCGGTTTGGACCGATCGAGGGTTTGAACTTCTCGGGCGCAAGGGATTTGGACCGGCGGATCCTGAGGAGCATTCGCGGGTGATGGCCGCGGCGGGAGTGAACCGTTTCGCTATCGTGGGGCTCCAGATCGCCCATATCGGCATGTATATTCCAAACGATTTTATCGGAAGCTACCTGGCTGCTAACCGGGACCGGGCACTCGGTATCGGCAGCGTTGACCCGACACAATCCGGTGCAGTCGAGGAGCTCCGGCGGGCCGTTCGCAAGTTTGGGCTTCACGGCGTGAAGATATCCCCGCCCTACCAGGGGTTCCATCCGCATTCGGACGAAGCTTACGCGATCTATCGCACGGCGGCCGACCTGGGAATCTTCCTTATGTTTCATCAAGCCAGCGTCTTCGTGCCGAACGGTTTTCATGAATACGCGAGCCCGAGTCTTCTGGACAAAGTCGCTAGAGATTTCCGCAGTACGAAAATTTGGCTCGCCCACATGGGTAAGCCATGGATGAATGAGACGGTTGAACTGATGATGAAGAACCGCAATGTGTACGCGGATCTCTCAACCCTGCCGATCAAGACCTGGCAGATGTACACCGGCCTGCGGCTCGCGATTGAAGGCCACGTCACGGATCGGCTCTTATTCGGTTCCGATTTCCCCTGCTTCGAACCACGCAGCGCGGCCGACCAGTTCCTCGAGATCTCGGAATTAAAGATGCCGCTGCCAATCCCGCGAGAAGTCGTCGAAGACATTCTCTATAACCGGCCCTTCGAGCTGATGGTGCGGTCATGACGGAATTTCTGAATCCTCGGGAGTTGGGTGACTTCGCATCCGCCGGCCTTTCCTCCGGTACCGCGACGGACGTCTTCGTTTACGCTGCCGGTCTTGCCCTCGATCCTAAAACTCTCAGACGACGGGCCGATGCCAAGACGATCGCGGATGAGACGCGCATCTGCTTACGTAATATCGAAGCTATTCTCGCGGAAGCCGGCCTGACGCTACGTCACGTCGTCAAGACCACCTGCTACCTCAGTGATGAAGCCCATCGCGGCGAGTTTATTGCGGCGTATCGCGAGGTGTTCGATCCGGGACCCTATCCTGCACGCTGCAGCTTCGTACTGGGCTTGGCCGCTGATATTCGCATCCAAGTCGAAGCGATTGCGGTCCGAAACTTCGAGGCCGACTGATCGAGGTACTGAACAGGCGGGCTAACGATGGTCCGCACGCGTTCGCTTGCGGGTGAGAGAGCTCTTCTCCGGGGAATAGGCGACTATATTCAGAGCCAGCCTGGCCATCTTACTGACAATTTCCTCCGGCTTGAGGCGGCCATTTGGGTTGTACCAGCGATGTACCCAGCGGACCATGCCGCTGATCGAGAATGACGCGAGCATCGGATCGTCGACATCGAACACGCCTTTCTTAACCCCTTCGCGGATCAAATTCGCCAGAGATCTGTCAAAGCTGTGATGCTGCGCGTGAATTTTCTTCAGCGCTGCGGGCGGGAGATTCTTTTCTTCATTCAAGAAAATCGCCGTGAGATCTGCGCTTTTGATGTTTTCCATCACATAGAATTCGACAAATTGCCTTAACTGCTCTTCAGGCGGCCGTTCGACGGCCAGAATCTCGGCGACACCCGACGCCAGAGAATTGACGGCGCGCTCATAAATCGCTTCCAACAAAGCGGTTTTGTTTTCGAAGTAGGTGTAGATAAATGGTTTAGTCACACTCAAGCGCTTGGCGATGGTATCGATCGCGACATTCTGAAAACCGTACTCTGCGAAAAGCGGCGCGGCCTCGATGAGAATGCGCTGGCGTTTGAACTCCTTGACTTCATTTTTCATCATAATGGGCAACCGGACCCCGAGCGCTGCTTCCGTTCGGTAGCGCGTTTGACTTGGCGGTATATTATACCTATTTAGGAAATTGGCTACTTGGCGCCCATCTGCCAGCCGTCGGATCCGGACCGATGCAACTTATGCTGCCAGTGTGCAGCCGGACGGAACACGAACGCGCATCGACTAACTGTTGACGGACCCAGCGCCCTTATGTCAGGTTACCCGGCGGTATTTTATTCTGACTGAGAGAACTAATGCGGCAGGCACCCCGTCGACGGTGTGATCCGGGGCGCCGCAGCTGCCTGAGAGGTACGCGATGGAATTCGGGATCTTCATACCCAGCGCACGAAACGGCTACATAATGTCGGAGACTGCGCCGCTATACACGCCGACTTATCCGATGATGCGCGAGATCATACAGACCGGCGAAGCCAACGGCTTCTCGTTTGCCCTATCGCTATCGTGCCTCCGTGGCCTCGGCGGTAGCACGCGCTTCTGGGACGACGCCCTCGAGTCCATGACTCAGATGTCTGCGCTGGCAAGAGACACCAAATTCATGAAGCTAATCGGCTCGGTGAATGTCCTGGCGATCCATCCGGCGATTGCGGCCCGGATGGCTGTGACTATCGATTCAGTGAGTGACGGGCGTTTTATCCTCAATATCGTGCCGGGCGGATGGCATCCTAAAGAGCTCGAGGTGCTCAAGGTGTGGCCCGGCTACGATTATAACCAGTATCGCTGGGAGTACTGTGGAGAATACTGCCAGATTCTGCGCGAGCTGTGGGCAACCGGCGTCACGAACTTTCAGGGCAAGTATTTCCAGTTCGATGACCTTCGCGTTGGTCCAACCCCGCCGCGGCGAATCGAGATCGTATGCGCGGGGACCTCGCCCAAGGCGATCGAATTCACCACTCGTTATGCCGACTATCAATTCCGGCTCGCCTTCGGCGGCAAAGAAGCGCTAGAGGGCGTGATGGAAAAATACCATGCGCAGCTCCACAGCGTGGGCCGCAAGATCAAGGCTTATGCTGCGTTGGGAGTGGTGATCGCCGACACTGACGAAGAGGCCGAGGCGAGATTGAAGGATTTCGAAACTCATCCGGACCTCGGCGCGATCAATTACACGGTCGCGCAGGCCTCAACCGATACCGCCGTGGCCGGGACATCGGAGAGCATCGTGAACTCCGATATGGGAGAGTGCGTGCGCATGTTCACCGACTTTATTGCCGGTTCCCCGAAGACCATTGCCGCCCTCCTCGACGAATGGTCGCGGATCGAGGGGGTTGCGGGCTACATGCTGATCTTTCCGGACTATGTCGAAGACATCAAGCGCATGGGCCGAGAGGTATTCCCGTTAATGAAGAGCTACACACCGCCTGAGGCCCTCGCAAATGTGGCCTGACCAATCTCCCACCTTGAGAGCCTCGGCGTAATTAGAAGAAAGGTCGAAATGTAACGTCGCCAATCGAAACGACGCGGTGTAGATTACATCGCTATCGTACAATCCCTGCGAGTGGGGGCATTTCGTCATAGGTTCGGCCATTCAGACGACGTCCGGTTTCTTTCTTGCGAACGCCGCCCCATTGTTTAAAGAAAAACGGCACGCTCTGTTCCCGGCATTGCTCTAGAATTGATTGCACCCATTCTTCTTTCATCGGCCTGGCTTTGGGCCCGCTTTCGCCGCCAACTATGACCCAATGAATCCCGCTCAGGTTGAGGCCGCCGAGATTTTCTAGCAGGGGTTCGATAGACAAGAATCGCACGGTGGCTGGAGTCACGCGTAAGGTGTCGATACGGGGTAGTCCGTACTCGCGATCCTCGACGCTGACCCCGTACCAGACATTCGGCAACGCGGCCATCCAGTTAAGCCCGCCCGACAAAAGCTCGTGCATCCGCTCGTGGCGCTTCGTCAGGACCTGGTAGGTATGCCAGTCGGCCGCCCGCATGCCACGTCCGACCTGGGCGATGTAATCTGCAGGGACTCCTTCCTGGAACAAATCGCTCATCGAGTTCACGAACACTCTCTTCGGTGTTCGCCAGCGCAGCGGATCATTCAGCTTCTCCGGTACCAGCCGCAAATCGAAACCCTGTTCAAACGGATGCCCAGGGACACCGATGAATCGCTTCGCAAAAGTTTCCGCATAACAATGCTTGCAGCCCGGACTGATCTTCGTGCAGCCCCGAACAGGATTCCAGGTTTTATCGGTCCACTCTATCTTGGTATCAGCCACGTAAATCTCTTTCGAGGTATGGCATTGCTGGTCGAGCCGTACATAAAGACCTACTTAGGTGTTCGGCCGTCAAAAATCTCGATTCGATTCTGCGCGTGTGTATTTGGCACCGATAACAAATTGGTGAAACGCCGCAAGGGAAGAATGCTCGACTTTCTTGGTGATCCCAGCGGGATTCGAACCCGCGTTTCCAAGGTGAGAACGGGCCTCAGACGCCACGCTCGCCCTAGACGTTAGCTTTTGCTTGGTTCGGAGCGTGAAGCTTTAGGATTGCGCTGCGCCAAGCCGGAAACGGCCTTCTAAGACATCCGTCAGGCAACATGCGCGTAGGGGGGGTGCGCCAGTTTGGCTCCCATCTCTAAAGCGGGGGCGACGTACTTCTCTACCGCAATCGACGCACACGAAACGGCCGCGATTTTGTAGGTCCGCGGAAACGTGCTCATCCGGGTTCGATCATCAGGCCCGTCATCGAATCGTCGTTATTGAGCATCACGATCGGTCCATGACTGACCATCAGGAGGTCGATGTCTTTGTCGAACGCGAAGGCAGTGTGGATCGCTCCGCTATGCTCATAAACGTAGTCGCCCTC
>DATJRJ010000080.1:0-23426 GCA_035504735.1 Binataceae bacterium (SeqCode) | reverse complement strand
CAGGATCAGCAGCGGGTGGATCTTTAATTTGCGCAACCCTTCGACTGCGCGGATCATTTTCGTCTTCCCGCCATCAGTAAGGGCGCGGTCCTTGTCATCGGTCGCGGGATTGGGGTCTTCGGCGCTCGCGTGACGCACCAGATAAAGCTTCATAAGTTGCGATTTCTCCGCGCTTAGCAGGGTACGACCGCGAGCGGCCGGCCTAAAATAGCGATCAATCGGCGCGCACCGCCGATAGCTCATCTATATCTCTATCTCTTTCTACCCGCCGGGTAACGATCGTCGAAATCGGACGGGCGTCCAATAACATCAGGCATAACCTGGCGGATGCCACTTGGAACGGGGTGAATGCGCCGCTCACGCAGGATGAAGCGCCGAATACCCGGCCCGGTCCGGGGATATCCGGCGGCGATGGCGGCGTTTCCTCGATTCCATCAGCCGGAATTCGAGCGGATGGCCAAAGAACTTTTCCCACAAATCGCCCTTGCGCTCTGCCGCCCATAGCTCCAACTCGGCGTCGCGACCTTCCGCGTCGAGACTCACCACCACCCGCGAACCATCCCGGCTGACCCGGATCGCCCGGACGATTCCATGATGGCTACGGTCGAGCGCGTCGGCGACCCGCAGAATCGCGGCCAATCCGATTACCCGTTCGCGCGCGGAGCTTGAGAGCTCATCGAGTTCCGGACTTGAAAGCTTGGGCAGAGCGCCCTTGTGGAATCTCGCCAGCGCCGCGGTAGCCTGGATTTCCTCGGGGGTGAAGCCGCGCAGCATTTCACCGTAACTAATCAGATATTGCGAATGGTAATGGTGACGCCGATGGCTCACGTAAAGACCAACATCATGCAGCAACGCAGCGAACTCCAACATCTCGCGCTCGGCGGCTCCGTAGCCGTGAATCGCGCGGGTCGCGTCGAAGAGCCGCAACGCCAACCGCGCGACCTGTGGGCCATGGGCAACATCAGCTTCGAAGCGGCGAGTCATCTCGAGCACGCTGCGCCGACGGATATCCGGCAGCCGCTCGATAGTCTCGGCGTAGCCGGGAAACCGGGCCAGAAAATCCAGGATCACGCCCTCGCGCAAGCCCCATTCGCAGGCCCGCATCTCGTCCATCTCGAAGCCTTCAAACATCACCTCGGTCAGTACCGCACCGGCTGCGATCAGGTCGACTCGCCGCCGATCGAGTCCTAGCAGGTCGGCGCGTTCCTCCGCGCTTTGCTCGAGGATACGCCCGGTCAGCTCCTTGAGGTCATCGAGCTGCAGCACATGATTGTGCAGCGTCTCCGGCACCTTGCCATCGCGCATCGCGGCCGCCATCGCAGTCAGGTTGAGCAGGGTTCCCGAGGTCCCCACCATCATGGTGGGTGTCGTGCGCTGGGACTTTTTGAAAGCGGACCCGAGCTTACGAAGCAGATGCGAGCGGAGTTTTGAGATTTCGCTCCGGCGCGGCGGATCGGACGAGATGAATTTGTCCGTCAGCCGCGCGACGCCGAGCTTGAGGCTTTCCTGCCATTCGATACGCGGCCCGACACCCTGGATGATCTCGACGCTGCCGCCGCCGACATCGATCACGATTGGACGCTGGCCCCGAAAATCGATCGAATGGCGCGCGCCTTCGAATACCAGCCGCGCCTCCTCCAGCCCGGTGATTACGTCGACCCGCAGGCCAAGTTCCTCCCAGGCGCGGAGCACGAAATCGCCGCCGTTGGAGGCTTCGCGAATCGAACTGGTGGCGACCGCGAGAATCGGCTCGGCCCCCTCGCGCCGCGCCAATTGCGTGAAAGTCGCCAGCGCCTTGAAGCCGGCCTCGAAGGTTTCATCCGACAGATGACCGTTGACCAGCGTGCCGCGGCCAAGCCCGACCATCTCTTTGGCCCGATCGAAGATTTCGAAATGGCCACCGCTGACGATCCGCGCGATGACCATGTGGATTGAATTCGATCCGATATCGATCGCGGCGAGCCTGGTCGGGGCACTGATACGCCGGCCCCGGCGGTGGTTGCCGCCATTGAGCGTGGCTCGACGATGAGCGATGCCGTTGGCTGACGCTCGCGCGCGCTGGCTCATGGCTTGGGGGCCATCTGCGCCGCCCCCCGTTCCTCACATCTCCCTGGGCTCGACACCTTCCGTAACCGATGAGTTATACTGAGTCTATCGATAGGTTCAGGATCGTGATTTTGGCGGCTGTCGGCCCACGACGTCATTGTGCCTGAGTCATGCGGAATTTAGAAGTACCGTGTCCGATAGTGAATCCAAAATAGAATCCGAAAACGCAGCGGTGGCGATCGAAAACGGCGCGCCCGAGGCGGAACCGACGTTTCCGGCCGCGGCGGCCGCCGATTCCCCGGCCGAGCGGCACGCGCGGCTGGTCAAAATGTTGCGCAAAGGGCTGCAGCGCTTTGTGAATGACGTTGCGCGGGTATTGACCGCCGAAGATCAGGACGCGATCCATGACCTGCGAGTATGCAGCCGGCGCCTGCAGCAGATGCTGGTCGCGATGCATGGTGAGACGCTGCCGCGCCGGGCGCGTGCGATGCGGCGCGTGCTGCGCCGCACGCGGCGGGCGATCGGCCAATGGCGCAACTACGACGTCGTGATCGAAACGATTCACCGGCGCATCGCGCGGGCTCGCAACGAGGAGCGGCGCCACGCCTGGGCGATCGTGCTGAAGTCGGTCTCCGAAGCGCGCCGACGCGAGATTCGCCGTGCCCGCAAACGATTGATGAAGCCGGCGGTTTTCGGAATTCGCGAGACGGGAGAGGCACTGATCGATACCGCCAGCCCGTCCCACGACATGCTCGATGCTCCCTTTTGGACCGCAGTCGCGCAGGCTTACGACCGCTGGCGCGAGTCGCATTCCGCCGCGCTGCGGTCGAAGCAGACCGAAGATATTCATGCCTTTCGCATCCGGACCAAGCGGCTGCGCTATCGGATCGAGCTGGCTCGCGAACTCGGAATCGAGGGCACCAAACCGCTGCTGGAATGGTTCAAGAAGCTGCAGGACGGGCTCGGCCGATGGCGCGACCGAATCGAACTTGGGCGGATGATCGCGAGCTCGATCGCCGATCCCGATCGCCTACTCAAGGAATCGCGGGCGTCGATTGTGCTCCTCACCGAGCTCGAACGCCTGCGACGTACCGCCGAGCGGGAGGTCGACGTGCTGCTTCAGGGCATCGGCCGCAGTGCCGGGTTCTTACGCTGCGAAGAATGGATCGCTGCCCACGCCCGGCCCGCCGCCGAATCCGAGGCCAACTCGCCGCCCGCGCTTGCGCAGATCGCGCAATAGCCAAACTAGCGAACCCGAACATCCGTTCGGCCACCAACTGCGCAAAGCTATACGCAGCCGCCGACCCCGACACGTTTGACAGCCCGCACTCGCTTATGACTCTGTTGGCGCGGCGCCGGGGCGCGGCACGCATCCGCGCCGGCCATCGGAGGGTGAAATGACGGCGGAACGTCGAAGCTGGGTGATTGTCGGGAGTCTGTTTGCCACCCTGTTCTTCGTGGTGGGCTTCAACGATGCCTTCGGCATTTTCGTTGATCCGCTGGTCAAGGAGTTCGGCTGGAGCCGCGCCCAGGTGTCGCTGCTATTCACGGGAGAATCGCTCGCGCTGGGCGTCAGCGCGACCTTGGTCGGCTGGTTGCTGGACCAGATCGATGCGCGCTGGGTGATTGGCGGCGGAGCGTTACTTACCGGCGTCTGTTATTTGGCGGCGGCCCGGGTCAATTCGTTCATTCCGCTATTCGTAATTTTTCTGTTGATCGGCGTTGGGCTGGCGGCGGCCGCCTTCTTGCCGGTCTCGGTAGTGATATCGAACTGGTTCGATCGCAACCGCGGAACGGCGATGGGGCTCGCGATGGCAGGTGAGCCGGTCGGCGCCTGCATTCTGGCCATCGTGGTGAACTACGCGATCGATTATGGCGGCTGGCGTTTCGGCTTCATGGCAATTGCGTTACCGATGTTTTTCATCGTCGCGCCGCTGGCGTTCCTGCTGATTCGAGGTCATCCGCCGGGCCGCGCCGAAAACATCGCCGAGCATCGCGAAACGCTCTCCGGCCTGGAGGTCCGGGAGGCGATTCGGACGCGGTCCTTTTGGATGCTAATCGCGGCGTGGATATGTTGGGGATATTCCTTTGGCGGTCCCTTTACCCACATGGTCGCCTATCTAACCGGCCTCGGATACAGCGCCGATCAGGCCGCACTCGCCTTCAGTATCATGATGGGCTTTCTCGCGATCGGTTATTTCCTCGCGGGTAAGGCGGCGGACCGGGTCGGAGCGAAAATCGCGATGGCGATGGCGTTCGTGGCGACGGCATCGATGCAGATAGTGCTACTCGGTGCTTCGCACGCCGCACTATTGGTTCTGTTCGTGATCGGCAACGGGCTGGTAATCGAAGTGGCGCAAGTGATTTTGCCGATCGCGCTGGCCGACTCGCTAGGGCTCAAGCGTTTCGGGTCGCTGGCCGGCCTGATGTGGTTTCCGCTTTGCGTCGGAGTCGCGACCGGTCCCTGGCTGACCGGCAAGATTTTCGATTTGACCGGTAGCTACACCGTCGGTTTTGAGATTTCCGCGGCGGTTGCGCTGCTCGGCGCCATCGCGACGCTGGCGACAGTGCCGCGCGAGTACGAATCGCTACGAGAACTAGCGCCAGGCGCGCAAGCCTAGCCCAGGAAAACGACCTCTGATCCCCCTTCACTTCGACCTGTTTCGATCGAAATCAGGCGATCGCGCTTGACAGTTCGCGCTGAGGTGATTATTTCGGGGAGCGTCGTTTCGGTGTGGCAAAATTCAACAGACCGCGGCAAAACGAAAACCCACGAGGAAATTCGATGGCAGAGCAACTAGGCAAGCTCATACAGAGCCACACGGCGCCCGCTCACACCTATGCTACCGGCAAGCTGAAGAAAGGTCAGATTCTACGCATCATCGACGTCGAAGGTCAGCAGGTTGCTGATTTCGTAACGCTCAAAATCGACGATCCGGGCGAGTATCTGGACTGTATCTATACCAACTGGATGCTGGGCCGTTACAAGTGGCACAAGGGCGACGGTATCTACAGCAATCACCTCAACCAGTTATGGACGATCGTTGACGATACCGTCGACGACCATTACACCGGCGGCGGGTTCTGCTCGCGTGACGCGCGCATCAAGTTCAAAGTCGACGAGCAAAAGGGCTGCCGCGATACCATGGAGGATGCCTTCGCCGCCAATGGCATCTCGCCGGTGCATGTGCGGTCAGTCTCCTGTTTCAACATTTTCATGAATGTCGCCTATACGCCGGACGGTCGCTGGGAGATTGAGGTGCCGAAATCGAAGGCTGGTGATCATATCGATTTGCGGGCAGAGATGGACGTTTTTTGGGCATCGTCGGTGTGCTTCTGGCCGGAGGTTGTCAACGGCAAGAAGCCTACACCGCTCAGATTTGAGAGCTATGAGGGTGATCCTGCGGCATCGTCGGCGGCCAAAAAAAACCCGGTCGAAGGCCGCAAGGCTTGATCGTGAAGGCCTCTGATCCCGCCGCAGCCGGGGGCATTCTGCTGTCGCGGCCGAGATGTGCTGGCAAAACGGCTCACGGCTTGCATGCGCGGACGGCTGCCACAGGAAAATTCCAGCCGGATTGAGATTTATGGGGGAGGATCGCAGGATATGAGTGGCATCGAACGAAGTTGCACGCAACCCGCGGTGGGCTATTCCCGCCGCGAGGGGATCTATCGGCGAGGGCTGTGCGCGATGGTAGTGGCGGCGGCAGTCTTGGGCCTGGCCGCGCCTGTGCTGGCATGCGGGGAGACGCCCGACTCGACGATTCAGTTGTGCGTCGATTTTTACACGGAGAACTACCTTCGCCTGCCGCAAAATGACCGCACACTGTTCAACGCAAACACCGAGTCGTTTTTCACCCGGCATAATGACGGCGTGATGAGCCAGCGCAACGAGCTGCGCATCAGGTTCGACTGGACGCCCGAGAAGCTCAACGAAAAGACGGGCGTGCCGGTGACGTGGCATATGGAACTGCGTCCCTGGTACGACTCGGCCTACGATCTAACCGGGTGGGGTCAGGGCATGTACCACAACCCCCTGGCCTACGACTGGATGAGCAACTTGAACACGCGGATGGACGACAATTACGATCCGCTGGTGCGCGAATACTACGCCGATATCAGGCCCAAGAATTTCTTCTTCCGGCTTGGCCGTCAGATTATTCCGTGGGGAAAATCGGACGGCGTCTACATGCTGGATGTTCTAAACAACTTCAATTACCGGAATCCCACCAGCTTCGATGAACAAACCATGAAGATTCCGGTATGGGCGGCCAATCTCAACTGGATGCCCACGGCGACCGGTGACTGGCAAATAGTAGTGGAGCCGCAATTTCTGCCCGCCTTCTATCCCGGCCTGCCGCTCCGCAACGGCTTGCCATATCAGGGCGGCTATCAAGACTGGACCTCCAACGTGGTGTCCTATTTCAACGCCCTCGAAAACGGCTTGTTCGGTTTCAAGATCCCGGGCTATATGAACAAGCCTTCGGCCCGCATTAACAACTGGGTGGTTGGTACGCGCTGGAGCGATCAAGCGTTGGGATTTCACTACACGCTCAACTACCTCTATACCTATACGCCTGAAATGATTCAGTTCCCGAATACCGGGAATTTCGCGACTGCGACTGCCTTTACCGAGAAACCGACCCGTATCCAAATCGCGGGCGGCTCAATGGACTACGAGTTCCAGAGCAGCAACAAGTTGATTGACGGCACTGTGCTGCGCGGCGAGACCGCGTTCACGCTCGATGACCAATACTACCAGGGCCTGATCGGGAATCCCGAGAACGTCGACCATTGGGGACTGCTGTTGGGGCTCGATCGCTATCTGGGTGAGCAGGTGATGTCGCGGCCGATCTACTTCAGCATGCAGTATTGGCACGACTTCGTGTTTAACAGTATCCACTGTAATACTTGCGGCGGCGATCCGGGCGGTTTCCAGGGCATCGGCTTTTTCGGCACTGCGGCCGGCAATCGGGGCGCTTACTACAGTCTCCAGACCTTGTTCCTGGACAAGACCTGGGGTGAGGGCGACTATCTGGATACCCAGTTCGCCGCAATCTACGAATGGCAGTGGCAGGACATGTGGTTACGTCCCAAGGTGACTTACCAGATCGATGACAACACGACCGCCGCGATCGGATTCAATATTTTTGCCGGCGGTAACCAGACCCCGTTCGGTGAATATACCAATAATACCGATGTATTCTTTGAGTTTACTCGCGTGTTATTCTAGGCGGCTTGATTCATCAATAAGTTCTGCCTGGAAGATGCCGCGGATCATCCGAGAAAAGGGAAACCAGCTATGAAGCGACGCTTTTCACTCATAACGGTGCTGACGATCTTGATCGTGACGGCCGGCGGCCTGGCCATGGCGGCCGACACCGGCGCGGAATTCAACCACTGGCCACCGCCGCCCGCGATGGTCGCGGGCAAGCCCTACAGCATCACCAAGGGCGAAGATCCGGGCACTTTCGTCGTCAAGTGGGGCGATGAGCACATGATCTGGAAGCCCAAAGATTACATGGAACCGAAATATAAGGAGATGGGGCCGGCCTTCTACTCGATCTGGACGCAGAAGGGCATGCCGCTGCCGTTCAATGTGCCGCTCGATCAGCGTGACAAGCTTTCCGGTCCCGAGCTACTCACGCTTTGCGATGGCACCTATGAGTACGAACCGTATGCCACCAACTACTTTGACCAGGTGGTAGTCAAGAATTATCGGCCTGACGGCAGCCTGCGCGGCACTACCGACATGCTGGAGATGTATACCGACAATTCGCTCGGCCTCGGCGCGCAGTATTTCAACTCGTCAGAAAAAGATACGGTGCTGCGTAAGTATCTCTGGGAATATATTAATCCGCCGGAGGTGCGTGGCGAAGGTGGCGTCACTACCACCTTCAAAGACTTGAGCCTCCCGCCGCAGGACACGCTCTATCTTCCGATGGTGCGGAAGGTGCGCCGCCTCGCGGGCGCGGTGTCAAAACAGTATTTTCCCGGCCTTATCTACCGCTATGAGGATGTGTCGCATACCAATCCGCTGCCTGAGTTGAATTACAAGGTGGTTGGTTTCGAGCTTTTCAATCCCACTCCGGAGATGAGCATGTCTTACAAGCCGGATCACGAGACGTCCGTGAAACGGTTCGATGGCGCCGGCGACGTGGCGGTGAAGATCGAGATTACGCCGAAGCCGGGCGTGAGCTGGTGGTACTCCAAGCGCGTCTTCTACTGCGGCTTGGAGGAGATGGGATACATTTACGACTACGCGGTGGATTCCAACGGCAAGCTGATACGCAAATATGCCAAGCCGGCCATGGGCGGGGAGCTGCTGCACATGAAAACCCCCGATGGGCCGATGGCACCCTACTGGTATGCTGCGTGGGGCATGGCGACGGTCGAGAATCTCGACAGCGGCTACCAGTCAGACGCCTGGATCGTAAGGGGTGGCTTCAATGCCTCGATCCCGGACTCGATGTTCACAGACACCACGCTTTATCGGCAGCCCAAGAGCCTGCTCGAATGGCTGCAGTAGCTCAGGCCGCTCGGGAAACTGAAGCTTGAAAGGTTAGTTCATCATTTGAGTGATCGTAAGTTTTCTGAGGAACGGTACCGGCGCGATCAGGCCGTGTATCGCGGCGCAGATTTGCGGCTGGCCCGTCTGGCCCGGTTTTTCATCCGCCACAAGCTGGCCGGTCTGCTGTTGCAAATCGCGATCGCGGCGGCGTGCATCTGGTCGCTGGTCGGGATGCGTCTGCGCGACGACCCGAACGCCTGGCCGCCACGCAGCGATCCGTACGTGCAGCTCAATGATCGGATTGCGCAGCAGTTCGGCGGCGCCAACTCGGTCAGTATCGAGATGGCAGTCGATCACGGCACGATCTACACCGTCCCGAACCTGACCACGCTCAAGGGGATTACCGACGATCTCTACCTGGTGACGGGCGTAATTCCCTACGCGATCCGGTCGCTCGCCACGCTTGATTCCGAGCGCTACGACTTTCTCAACAAGGACACCCCGGACGCCACGATGGTGATCACGCCCATCATGCCCCAGGTGCCTGCCGATGAGTCCGAAGCGCGGGATATCGGCAAATGGACGCGCGATAATCCGCTGCTCAACGGGGTGCTGGTCTCCAAGGATGGCAAGGCGGCGCTGATCCTGACAGATTTCCGTTCCTCGCGGCCGCCGCACGCCCATGTCGAGGTCGCGGTCACCGAGCCGGTCGAGATTTATCACGCGGTCAATGCAATCCTCCAGAAATACCGGCGCCCCGGGATTACGTTGCGCGCCGCCGGCACCCCGATTCTGATCGGCTGGGTCAACAGCACCGGGCTGCGTTACGTCGCGATCGCCTTCGGGATCTTCCTGTTAACGATCGGGTTGATTCTATGGTACGGCTTCCGGACGCTGAGCGGGGTATTGCTGCCGCTGCGCGTGGCGCTGCTGGGTACGCTGATGGGCTTCGGGCTCTATCGGCTGTTCTTCGGCCCGACGCTCTTTTCGGCCGCCGCGCTGCTGGCACCCTTCATCGTAGTAGCCGCCGGCGCCTGCCATTCGGTGCAATTCCTGACGCGTTTTTTCTTCGAGGAGTACCCGCGCCTCAACGACGTCGAGGACGCGATCGTCAGCACCTTCGTCTCGCGGTTGCGCCCGATGCTGGTGTCGCTGCTGTGCGACGTGATTCCGTTCGCCGTGATGGCGATGATCCCGTTCGAGAATGTGCGCGCACTCGGTATCGTCACCTGCCTGGGACTGCTGTCGCTCACGGTCGACGAGTTCCTGATGATGATTCCGGCGCTGAGTTCGATCACGCTCAAGGAACTCACGGCTTCGCGCGCCCGGGTTCTCAATGATGCAAAAACTTCGGGGCGTTTTGATGCGTCCCTGGCGCGCGGCGTGCGCCGGCTAATCGCGGATCGGGCGCTGGGGATATGGGTGGTGGTCGGATCGCTGGCGGTGACCGCAGTCTTCGGCTGGGTCGTGTCGGGCGCTAAAATCGGCCAGGACAACACCTACGCGGTGCACAACTACCTGACCCATTCGTGGAACCACAGCGAGATCTTCCGCGAGGAGCGCGAGATCGTGGCCCGCTTCGGCGGCGTCTACCCGATGACGGTGCTGATCACCGGCAAGCCCGGCGTCAAGAAGGCGCTCGAGCAGCCGGCGGTGATGCGTGGTGTCGATGAGCTCGCGGGCTTCATGCGCACCGAACCGGGGGTCGGCAGCGTGGCCGATGTCGCCTTTCCGATCAAGCTGCGCAGCGAGTTCGTCCACGAGATCGATTCGCACTACTTCAAGATCCCCGATAAGCTGGAGCTTGGCGAATCGCTGGTCGCGATGGAAAACGAAGAGCCCGGCCTGTACGACTGGCTGTTTTCCTACGACTACGACTCGACCGTGGTGACCGCTTATGTCGCCTCGACCGACCCGGCGGCGGTGGCTCATCTGATCGGCGCGACGCGGGCCCGGGCCGATGAGCTGTTCGCCGGTTTGCCCGTCAACGTCGACGTAGCCGGCGGCTCTGTGGGAATCGCCGAGGCGTTCAACCGCAATATCCGCTACTGGCTGATAGTGGGCGCTGCGCTGGGTGTGCTCGGAACCGTGCTGCTCGCGATTCCGGCGATCGGTTCGGTGACGCTTGCGCTGCTGCTGATTGTGCCGTTGGTGCTGGGCTCGGTGATCGCGCTGGGCCTGATGGTGCTGGCGGGAGTGGAGCTGAATTCCAACGCGGTCGCGGCGCTGGCGATCGCGAGCGGCGTGGGTATCGACTCGGAAGTCTATCTGCTCTACCGGGTGCGCGAGGAATATCATCGGCTGGGTGATTTCCGCGAGGCGCTCGCCCAGGGCTACGTTAAAATCCGCCGCGCGCTGATTGTCTCCAACGGCGCGCTGATCTTCGGCTGCGGCATCCTGACTCCCGTCCCGCTCTATATCGGTTATGTCGGATTCGGGATGGCGCTGGTGCTGGCGCTGTGCTTTCTGATGAGCGCCATTCTCTCGCCGATCCTGTGGTCGTGGTTCGGCCGCAAGGTGATCGCCGGGGTGGCGGCCCCAGAGGCTGCCAATGCCGAGGGCTCGAGTGAGCCGAAGATGGCGCAGCTATAGCGTCAGCATACGGCCCGATTCGGCCTTATTCTGCGTGGCCAGCGCGCCTTGGCCGTAATGGCAGCGGCCCGGCCGTGCCCGCATCCGAGGGTTTATCAAAACCCCAAAGTTGTGATGTAATTGTGAGACAATCAAGAATTGCAACGAGCCGAGTCATCCGCGCTTGTGAGGAGAAGTAACGATGGGAGCAGCCGCTAGAAGAGTCAGTGCCAAGGCCGTATCGCCGCATCGCGAGTACGAGCCTTACCTTGAAGCCAAATGGGGCCTCAAGAATCATTGGTATCCGGCTGCCTTCAGCCACGAAGTACCCGACAAGCTGGTTAAGGGCATCATGATTGCCGGCCACGAGATCGCGCTGCGGCGCGGCAAGGGCGGCAAGGTCTACGCGCTCGCCGACCGATGCGCGCATCGCGGCGTCCGGATGTCAAAGAAATCGATGCCGCTGACCGATGAGCATCTTACCTGCTGGTATCATGGCTTCACTTACGGGCTCGAGGACGGCATCCTGAAGACCATCCTGGCCTCGCCCGATGACGCGCAGATCGGCAAGGTGCGGATCCGCACTTACCCGACCCACGAGAAGAACGGAATGGTCTGGGTCTTCGTCGGTGACGAGGATTACAAACCGGTGCCGCCGCTCACCGCCGACCTGCCGATGCGCGTGCCGACGGATTACGATCCCACTCCGGTCGGCTACATCCTGGACGACAACGTGTTCGTGCGCGGAATCCATCGCACCGGCGACTCAAACTGGCGCCTGGCGGTCGAGAACGGCTTTGACCCGGGCCATATCCTGATTCATTACGACAACACCCTGATCGCTGCGACCGACCGCAAGCTGGCGCTGGGCTGGCAGCCGAACGCGCCCGAGGCGGTGGAGCTTATCGACCTGCCTGATGGGCCCAAAGGGATCATGAATCGCTATGATCCCCACCTCAAGCTCTATAACTACATCAATGAGAATGCCGTCACCGGCATGAAGGTTTACGGCAAGCAGGAGTACTACACGCGCACGTCAATGTGGGTGCCAGGCGTGCTGCTGGTCGAACACTGGCCCATCACCGACTGGGCGCAATACGAGTTCTACGTCCCAGTTGATGACACCCATCACGAGTATTGGGAGATCATCGTCGGCCACTGCAATAACGAAGAGGAACGCAAGGTGGCCGAGTTCAAGTACACCAACTTCTTCGAGCCGCTGGGCCTCTACCAGTTCAACAACTGCGACCTCTTCGCGCGCGAGGCGATGCAGGACTTCTACGAGAAGATGGACGGCTGGAACCAGGAGCAGTTGTGCAAGCTCGATGCGGTGGTGGTCGGGTGGCGCAAACTGGCGGCGCGCTTCAATCGCGGCATCCAGGAGCCGCCGCGTCGCTTCACGAATCCCGATTGAGTGCCGGGGCTCAGCCCTGCTTCAGGGCTGAGCCCTGCAGTCGCCAGGTTGCCCCGGCAGAGTTGCGCGAAAGTCGGGGAATCATCAGAGGTGCTGTTTGGTGACTAGCGCATGATCTGGGTCAGGCCGCTGACTGTGGAGTACTGCGAGACGTCGTCGTAGTTGACGCCATCGAGATTGCGGCAGGCCTGTTGGTTGAGCAATCCCTTGCCGCCGCTGCCTGAAGTGAGCCAGGTGGTCAGGTGATGCGATCGAACATCCCAGATAGTCTCGACGTTGTTGCCGGTGTTGAGCTGCATTCCTTCCGCGCCCGCCGGCGCGGCGATTTTCTCTGACATGGTAATCTTGATCGGCTTCATTTCCGGATCATAGACGTCCGCCCAGGAGGTACTGTAGGAATACTTGTCAACCCACATGATGCGTTTGCCGTAACAGTAGCCCGCCCGCATCGACGGTACCCGTCGCGTATCGATTACGTAGCTGTCATGCACTTCCCATTTGCCGACTTCCGGCTTGGGAAAATAAAGCGAATAGTAGTTCGCCAGATTTCCATAGACCCTCGGATCGGCAGTGATTAACGCCAGCACCGATTGATCTCTAAGATAGGCGGCCTGAAAGCGCACGATGTTGCCGCGGAAACCCTCGAAATCGTCAGGAGTGAAATCACCGCCATTGACCGGTGCACAACGGCTATTCGACGATCCGCGAATCACCCGCCTAAGCTGGGGAACGAAGATAAACTCATCTTCCGGCTTGGTGGGATCGACGTAATAGAGAGTAAGAATTTCGGTATATTTATTCTCCTCCGGTTCGAGCTGCATCGAATACTCACTGAAGTCGACGCCCTGCGCGCGCGGATCATTGATCGGCTGACCAGCATCGCTGATATGGCTGAACCGGCGGACCACCTGAACCAGGCGGTAGCCGGTTATCTGGCCGACCTGGTTTACCAGGTACTGATGCGAATCGTCTCCGCAGTAAAGATACGGAACGTAGCGATACCAGTTGTTGGCCAGAATCTTGTATCCCTTCATCGGCTCGGCCGGGTTCGGAAAAGGCAAACCCGCGACGTAGCCGGTGATCGTATAGCCGCCGTCGGGTAAATCCTTGATCGCCACCAGATGGCTGTATTTCTCGGTATTCTCCTGGTAGGCCTTCGGCAGCGGGTACCGAGTGAGCGGACCGATCACCATCCTGAAATCCGCGGGAATCTTCCAGGCATAGGTACCGGCAAATAGCGCCTGCATCCCGTCGGGCATGAATTGTCGGTATTGCTGCCAGTTCTGGAGCGTGATGACCGTGCCGATGGGAATCGGATTCTCGCTGCCGGCCTCTGCGCCTGTGGCCGCGCAAGCAACCACGACCAGTAACGCGATCAGCATAGTCTGCGCTTTCATTAACATGCCGCCCTCCAATTCCGATCTCCTAGCCGTTGCGGTCTCCCCGGGGCGCGCATCAGGCGCCGGCAGGTTTTCGACCGCGTCCTCAGCAGTATCCAAAACGATGCAAATCTGTCCATCGCCGGCCATTTGTATTGCCCTGCGGGAGAGCCTCGCGCTGACATCGCAGACCGTAGGCAGATTCGATTCCCATGTCAGCCCGCTCCGTAGTATATAATGAAGGTGTCTTTTTTGACCGAGGGAAGGAGCCTGGAAGAGCGCGCTGAGACGCACGAAATCGTGCTGCGGTTCGAGGACGGCGTCGAGAAACGCATCATCGTCAATGGCGGTGAGTATGTGCTCGATGCGGCCCTCCGCCAGGAGATTCCGCTCGTCCATCAATGCCGCTCGGGAAGCTGCTCGACTTGCGTCGCGCAGGTGATGGAGGGCGAGTTGCGGATGGACTCGACGCGCGCCTACTCGCTGATTCCGGCCGAAGTTAAACAAGGAAAAAGGCTATTGTGCAGCGCCTATGCGCTCGCCGACAGCGTTGTCCGCTTCGACTATCCCAGCGACTTGCTCGACGAGGCCGGCCCCGAGCTTTTCGTCGCCAAGGTCGAGGACGCCGAGCTGGTCTCCGATTCGGTGGTCCGCCTCGCGATTCGCGCCCCCCGCGCCGTCGACTTTTCCTTTCAGAGCGGACAGTACATCCGGGTCAATGTGCCCGGCACCGACCAATGGCGTTCGTATTCGATGGCGTCGCTGCCGCGCGATCTGCCGAAACTCGAATTCCTGATCAGGATTATTCCTGGCGGCGCGATGTCCCAATACCTGATCGGGCGCTGCGAGGCGGGCGATGAGATCGAGGTCGAGGGCCCGCTTGGCGCTTTCATCCTGCATGAGAGCGCTGCGCCGCATATCTTTGTCGCCGGAGGCAGCGGCCTGGCGCCGATTATTTCGATGCTCGACACGATTCGACGCCGGCCCGGAGCCAAGCCGCCGATGCTGCTGAGTTTCGGATGTGCCAGCGACAGCCAATTCTTCTACCGCGACGAAGTCGAGCTGCGGGCCGCCTGGATGCCGCAGCTCAAGCTGCGGCTCAGTGCCGACCGCGTCGAGGACCCTGAGTCAAGTCTAATCCAGGCGAATCCGGTTGCCGTGCTGACACCGGAGGACGTGACTGATCCGGAGACGGTTGCCTTTCTGTGCGGGCCGCCGCGCATGATCGAGGCGGCGCGCGAGCGGCTGGCCGCGCTAGGAGTACGGCCCGAGAATATCCATGCCGAACAATTTGTCGCGAGCTGAAAAGCCCGCGGCCTGGGACGCGCGCAACCAGGGCGCGAAATTTGGGAGTCGATTATGGGAGTAACACAACTGGGCTACATCGGAGTGAACGTCAGCGATCCGGATTCATGGCTCGACCTGCTGACCAACGTCCTCGGACTCGAAGTCCGCGAACGCAAGGACAAGCGCTCGCCCCTGTATTTCCGCGTCGACGACCATCACCATCGCATCGCGCTCCATCCCGCGAAATCCGACGGTTTACAGTACGTCGGGTGGGAGGTGGCGACCATGGATGAGCTGCGCCGCCTGGCGGACCATCTGAGTTCGATCGGCATCCCCGTGACGCCGGGCACGGCCGAGGAGGCTGGCGAACGCAAGGTGCTGGCGCTCTACAAGTTCCCCGACCCGGACAACATTCCGGTGGAAATTTACTACGGCCCGATTATCGATCACGACCCCTTGCGTTTCGGGCGTCCGGTGAGCGGCTTCACCGCTGGACGGCTGGGCCTCGGGCATACGGTGTTTGCCTGTGCGGACCATTACAAGAGCGCCGAATTCTACATGAAGGAGATGGGTTTTCGGATCAGCGACTACATCGCGTGGGACGATGCCGACGCCATCTTCATGCACTGTAATCCGCGCCACCACAGTCTCGCGCTGATGAATCCGGTGTTCGGGATGAAGGCCGGCGATCTGAACCACTTCATGATCGAGACCAACTCGATGGATGACGTTGGACGCGCCTATGACATGGTGCTGGAGCGCAAAATCCCGCTGGTCTTGACGCTCGGCCGGCACACCAACGACTTGATGACCTCGTTCTACATCAAGAATCCGTCGGGCTTCGCGATCGAGTACGGCTACGGCGGCCGTCTGATCGAGGACGATGCGAAGTGGGACGTGCGCAAGTACTCGGCCACCAAGCTCTGGGGTCATCTACTTGGAATGGAACAGCAGATGGTGTGATGGACACTAAAGAATCGAACAGCGACCTGACGCGGCTCTCCGCAACCGAAGCGCGCAAGCGAATCGGCGCCCGGGAGCTTACGGCAACCGCGCTGGCGGAGGCCTATCTCGCGCGCATCGCCAAGCGCGACGGCGCGATTAGCGCCTGGCAGTTTCTCGATCGCGACCTGGTGATGCTGCAGGCGCGCGATCGCGACAGCCGTCCTCCCACCGGTGCGCTGCACGGCGTGCCGCTTGCGATGAAAGACATCATCGATACCGAGGATATGCCGACCGAGTACGGATCGCCGATCTACCGCGGCCATGTCAGCAGTCGCGATGCGGTCTGCGTCGCCACGCTACGCGCCGCGGGCGCGATTATTCTCGGTAAGACCGTCACCACCGAGTTCGCAACCTTCTCGCCCGGCAAGACCCGTCATCCGCATAATTGGGCGCATACGCCCGGCGGTTCATCGAGCGGTTCGGCAGCGGCGGTCGGCGACTGGCATGTGCCGGTCGCTTTCGGCACACAGACCGCGGGCTCGATCCTGCGGCCGGCCGCGTATTGCGGCGTGATCGGTTACAAACCGACCTATGGCCGCTTTAACTACGACGGTATCAAGCTCACCTCTTTCTCGCTCGACACGCTGGGCTTCATGTCCAACTACTTCGAAGACCTGCATCTGATCTCCGGGGTGCTCACCGGGCTCGGCCGCGCGACCAGTTCGGAAGTTGCCGGCAAGGCGCCGCGCATCGGCATTTGCCGCACGCCGTGGTGGGATCGCGGCAGCGAGGAGATGCACCGGGTTTTCGAGGAGACTGTTACCAAGCTCGGCCGTTCGGGCGCGAAAGTCAGCGAGGTCGCGCTACCGCCATTCTTCGATGGGGCCGTGGACGCGCAGCACATCATCATGACCTTCGAGAACGCGATTTGCCTGCGTCGCGAATACGAACATCACCGAACGCAACTCACGCCCAGGCTGCTCGCGATAATCGAAGAGGGGCGGTCCCGCACGCCTTCGCAGGTCCAGGATGCGCGGGTACTCGCGCGCAAATGCCGCGCCCATATCGAGGGGCTGTTCGCGGGCCTTGACGTCGTGATCGCGCCGAGCGCGCCGGGCACCGCGCCCCACGGGATCGACGCCACCGGCGATCCGATCTACCAACGGATGTGGACTTGTCTCGGCAATCCGTGCGTCGGCTGGCGCACCGGCTCCGGGAGCAATGGACTGGCGCTCGGCGTCCAGGCGATCGGCGCGATCGGCGCCGACGATTCGTTGATTGACTTTTCGGCCTGGATGGCTTCGCATACGAGGCAACCAAACCCATAACTTTGAACTGGTAAGAGCTTCGATGAGGCCAGCGGCCGAGTAGCCGCCCGCATCGCAAGCGAACAGGGGATTTCAGCGATGGCGACCAAGACCAAGCAGGTTCCATTCTCGAAAGATCAGGAGCGATGGTATCAGGAGGCGTGCGCGCATCTCGATGGCTCGCGCTTGCGGCGGCTGCTGATGGATCTGATCAACGTTCACAGCCCGACCGGCCTCGAGCGCCCGGCGAGCGAATTCATGGCCGCCTATCAGCGCGATCATCTCGGTGGTAACGGCCATTACCAGCCGATCGATGAGCAGACTGGCAACTGTTACGGAGAGGTCAAAGGCAGCGGCGGCGGCGCGACGCTGATGCTCTATGCGCCGATCGATACGCATATCGATAACGACGCCGAGCGCGAAATTCCATGGGTCGGCCGCGAGTTCCGTCCCGATATGATTCCCAAGGCCTTCGCCGAGGGCGACATGGTGTTCGGCTTGGGCGCGGCAAATCCGAAAGGGATGGTGGCGACCCTCAACGAGATCGCGACCGCGCTCTACGAAGCCAAAGTACCGATCAAAGGCGATCTGGTCGTCGCCTCCGCCGGCGGCGGGATGCCGGTGAGCCTGCCGTATCGACGCAATTATGGGCTCAGCGACGGCGTCTATCATCTGCTGACGCGCGGCGTCGCCCCCGACTTCGCCGTCATCATGAAACCATGGTGGGTGGTGTTCCACGAGGAGCCCGGATGTTGCTGGTTCAAGGTGCGGGTCTTCGGCACGATGGGTTATGCGGGTATCACGCGCGGCACGCCCGGCTACCGGAGTGCGATCATTCCGGCCACCACGATAATCAACGAGATCGAAAAGTGGCTGCCCGAGTACACCAAGCGCAACACCTCGGGCAACATCCTGCCAGAGGGCCACGTCTCGGCGCTGCGCGCGGGATGGCCGGAGCGCCCGGCGTTTCCATCCGCCACCACCGAAATTTGTCTTGACGTGCGCTGCAGCCCGCGCACCCTGCCGGGTGAGGTGAAGGCGCAGTTCGCCGAGTTCATGAGCGAGCTGCACAAACGTCATCCTGAAATCGAATTCGACTGGGAGATGTATGGGTCGGGCTTCGGCGGCGCGACCGATCAGCAGAACTGGATTGTCCAGTCGAGCTATCGCGGATGGGAGCTGGTCGAGGGGCGTCCGCACGGCGATCCGCCGCTGATGGGTGGGCAGACCGACGGCGCGATGATTCGTCGCCTGGGCATCCCGTGCGCGCGCATCGGCTATCCATGGCCGCCCGACAACTGTCCCAAGGAGTACACCGAAGGGCTGGGCGGGATGGGCGTGGCGAACATCGCAGATTTCATCAAGTCAGCCAAGGCGATCATGTACGTGGTGATCGACACGCTGACCCGCAGCCGCGCCGAGGTCGGGCTGTAGCAGGCAGCGTCAAAGCAGCTTAAGAAAATCTTCGGCGCTCAGCTCTGCTGTACGCAGTTATGCTGCGCAGCGTTCCGCGGTCCAGTTCGTGATGTAGAGGCACAGTGACTGGGCTTCGGCCTCGCAGATGAGCCGCACGTGACTGCCCTTTTGGCGAGCGACGGCATATCCAACTTTCGCCAAGGCTGTGGCGCATTCAGCGCCGCAGATTATAAAAGCGCCGGCTTACTTCTCCGTCGCGCCGATGGATTCGGCGACGATCTCCGACAAATCGCGCACCCGCATCGACTCCTCCAGCGCACGTGATTTCACCGCGTCCTCCATCTGCGTCATGCAGAAGGGACATCCGACCGCCAGCGTCTCGGGGCGCGCCTCGACCAATTGATCGAGCCGCTTCTGATTGATGCGCGTGCCTTCGTGCTCTTCTTTCCAGAAGCATCCCCCGCCCGCGCCGCAGCAGAAGGTCCGCTCCTTGCAATTATGAACGTCCTCGACCTGCGCGCCGGGAACCGCAGCGAGCGCGACGCGCGCGCCGTTCCATTTGCGATTATGACGCGCCATGTAGCAGGGATCGTGATACGTTACCCGCTGCGGCAGTTCGCGCGTGGGCTTCAAACGGCCGTCGCGAATCAATTCGGCGATGAGCTCGGCCTCGTGCACGACCTCGTAATTTCCGCCGAAGTCCGGATACTCCTTCTTCAAATTATGAAAGCAATGTGGACATTGAGTGACTATTCGCTTCGGCCGGTAATGATTTAGCCGTTCGATATTCTGCGCGGCGACGGTCGCATACAGATACTCGTTGCCAAGTCGGCGCGCCGGATCGCCGGTACACATCTCCTCGACGCCGAGGATCCCGAAACGCACGCCCGCCTGCTTCATCAGGCCTGAGAACGCTCGGCTGACCTTCTGATTGCGCTCGTCGTACGAGCCTGCGCATCCGACCCAATACAGCACGTCGATTTGAGCGGCGTCCGCGACCTCCGCCATGATCGGGATGCCGCTGTCCTTCGCCCAGTCGGCGCGCTTCTCCTGCGCCATCCCCCACGGATTGCCCTGCACCTCGATGCCGCGAAATGCGCTCTGCGCCTGCTGCGGGAACTTGCTCTCCATCAGCACCAGATGGCGGCGCATATCGACGATGCGTTGGATGTGCTCGATGCCGACCGGGCAGCCTTCCTCGCACCAGCCGCAAGTCGTACATCCCCAAACCGCCGCCTCGGTCGCGACCTGGGTAATCATATCCGGCCCGTTCCATTGCGGCGCGTCGTCGCCAGCCACCTTTGGCTCCTCGAGCAGCGTCGGCGCTTTGTCGAGCAGATGGTCGCGCTGAACCATCACCAGATGCTTGGGGTTGAGCGTCTTGCCGGTCTGAACGGTCGGGCAATTGAGCGTGCATCGTCCGCACTCCAGGCATGACGCCATATCGAGCAACTGCTTCCAGTTGTATTGCTCGACCTGCGATACGCCGAAGGTGTCGGCATTCTCAAAGTCCTTGATCGGCGCGAGACGGCCGCGCGGGCCGAGATTGCGGAAGAAAAGGTTAACCGGAGCGATAAAGGTATGCCGCAGCTTGGTCAGTGCGAAGCATGCGAACAACGTGTAAACCAGCAGCACGTGTGTCAGCCACAGCCATCGATGAAACATCACGCCTGCTCCCAGAGCGCCTTCGAGCCGGCCGACCTCGCGACCCACGTAAGCCCATTCGATGAATCCGGGCGGATTGGCGTTGATCCGCGCGCCCTCGAGCATCAGACCCGTGAGCGCGACCAGCACCAGCATCGCGAGCGGGAACCGATAGCCAAGCCGGTTCTCGAGGCTCGGCCGCAGCTTCTCGGGCGGAGGATTGTCGAGCGGCGCGGGGCGCAGCACGATACGGCGGATACCCGCGGCAAGCACGCCGACGATCACCAGCAGGAAAAAGGTGTCCATCGCGGCTTTAAAGACGTGATAGAAAGCCCCGTAGTAGAAATAGAAACCGAGTCCGAACAGGCCGAAGAACTCGCTGATGTCGCTGTTGAGGAACACGATATTGGTGCCGATGAAGAGGCCGACGAAACCCGCATAGAGCGCGTAGTGCATCCATCCCCACGGCTCGCGGACGACGGTGCCCTGGCCCAACGCGTCACGAAGCATCAGCGCGGCGCGACGCCATCGATGATCGCCGCGGTCGGCGGGCTGACCCAGGCGCACGATCCGGTACCATCGCCAGGCCGCCCATGCGAGCAGGATGCAAAAGCCGAGGAACAGGCCGTAAAGGATCACCTGGAACGCGATCGGGACGTTCCAGAGAATGGGACGGGTGATATGTCGGTCCATCGCTAATGCAGTAAAGCAGTAGCGGTACAAAATTCAATCGCGCCGACCGCCGGGAGGATGAACGATGGCGAACGCAAACGAGATTTGCCGGATGGATGCGATAGCTCTCGCTGCCAGCATTCGCCGGCGCGAGATCTCGCCGGTCGAGGTCATCGAGGCGGTGCTGGCGCGAATGGAAAAACTGGAGCCGGCGTTGCACGCCTTCTGCACGCCGACTCCGGAACTGGCGCGCGCCGAGGCGCGGCGGATAGAGGGCGAGCTCGCCGCAGGCCGGCCGGTCGGGCCGCTCGCCGGCGTTCCGGTCAGTATCAAGGATCTCATCCTGACCAGGGGAATCCGCACGGTCTTCGGCTCGCCGGCCTATGAGAATTTCGTTCCGGAGGAAGACGACGTCGCGGTCGAGCGGCTGCGTGCCGCAGGCGCGATAATCCTGGGTAAAACCAACGTGCCGGAGTTCGGCTACAGTGGCACCGGCCACAACCCGGTCTTCGAGACCACGCGCAATCCGTGGAACCTCGCGATGAATCCGGGCGGATCGAGCGCCGGCGCGGCTGCCGCAGTCGCCACCGGCGTCGGTCCGCTGGCTTTGGGGAGTGACGGTGGGGGCTCGGTCAGAATCCCGGCCTCGTTCTGCGGCCTGTTCGGTTTCAAGCCGTCGTTCGGCAGAATTCCGCTCTATCCCGGTGCGCGCGACGAGCGCTACCCCGGCGCCTCGGGATGGGAATCGGTCGAATGCTATGGCCCGCTCACCCGCACGGTCGCCGACTCCGCGTTGATGACCTCGGTGATGGCTGGGCCCGATATGCGCGATCGCCACAGTCTGCCGGCGGCGGATTTCGATTGGTTGGGCGCGGTAAAGGGCGATCTCAAGGGCAAGCGTGTCGCCTACAGCCGTGATTGGGGTTATGCGGCGGTCGACACGGAGGTGCTGCGCGTCGTCGATCAGGCGGTCAAGGTTTTCGAACGCGAGCTGGGATGTATCGTCGAGCCGGCCGACCCGGGCTGGCAGGATCCGGCGGAGGCGTTCATGGCGATAATGATGGCGGAAAGCGATTTGGTGGGGATGCGCCGGATGGCCGCACAATACCGCGGGCGGATGTCTCCTCATCTGGCCGATTGGCTACGCATACCGTGGACCGCCGAAGAGTTCACCAACGCCAACCTCGCCCGCAAAGCGGTCGCGAACCGGATGTGGCGCCTGATGACGCGGTATGACCTACTCGTGACGCCGACGTTATGCGTGCCGCCCTTCCCGATCCTGATGCAGGGGCCGGAAAAAATCGCCGGCCGCAATGTCGTCCCGTCCGCCTGGATCTCAATGACCTTTCCGATCAACCTGACCGGGCAGCCGGCGGCCAGCATTCCGGCTGGTTTCACGCGCGATGGACTGCCGGTCGGCTTGCAGATCATCGGACGCCATCTCGACGATCCGATGGTGCTGCGCGCCAGCGGATGCTTCGAGGCGGCGCAGCCCTGGCGCGATCAGTGGCCCCCGATCGTCACGGAGCTGGGACTCTGAGGCACGTGCCGGTTACTTTTTTTCCGGCGCGAAGAACAGCAGGGCGCGGACCTCGATACTCTCGCGCGGCGGGGCGCCGGGCGGACTGGTCGGATCCTCGAACGAGGTATGGCCGGTGAAGCGCGCGCGACCGTCGCTCAGCGAGTCGAAGCCTTTGAGCAGGACCACTTCGTTGCGCTCCATCTTCGGAAAGTAGTACCAGCGATGATTCGGATTGTAGGTGATGGTGTAGATTTCGCCGGTGCGATTCGGGTAGAGCCGGTAGGTCGCGACGAAGTCCTTCTGCACCATGCTGCGCGCGTCGCATACCGCAAGCGGCCATTCCATTACCGGCCCGCTGATCGGACGCCATACGTTGACCTCGGCGTAATGATGCTTGAGGCGCTCGGCGGCCTCGTCTGCGGGCAGCAACTCCTGCACGCGCTGCGGACCCGAAGTCAGCGTATAGTCATTGTGCGTCGATTGGACGGGTTCCTTGACGCCTTCGATTTTCTCTTTCGATGAGCCGGCGCGGCGCAAGGTATGATCGAAGATCACGACCTTTTCGGCGCCGGTCGCTTTCTTCAGCAGTTCGATCACTTCCGGATAATAGACGTTCCGCACTTCGGCAGAGTCGTAAAAGTCCTTGACTGCGGTCTCGTGCCGGATGAGCTCGAAGCCCTGCTCGTCGAGCGAGAGCTGGTTGGCAAGCCGGCGC
>DATJRJ010000079.1:0-19521 GCA_035504735.1 Binataceae bacterium (SeqCode) | reverse complement strand
CCTGTGGGGAATCTTCGTGGTCATCCCATTTGTGCGTCCGCCCGCGAATTGGCTGCATAGCCATCTGGGTTGGATCCCGATTTTCGGCACCCCGCTGAGCGGACCGGGCCTGCTGCCGGCCTCGCTGGTACTAGCGATCATGATTCTACCGACCGTCTCGGCAATCTCCCGCGATGCTCTGATCGCAGTTCCGCCCAAGATGCGCGAAGCCGCCTTCGGCATCGGCGCGACCCGCTGGGAGGCGATTCTGGCGATCTTCATTCCGACTGCGGCCACCGGAATCTTCGGCGCCGTGATCCTGGGGTTCGGCCGGGCGCTCGGTGAGACGATGGCGCTGGCGATGCTCGCCGGGAATGCCAACGTGCTTAGCTGGTCGCTGTTCTCGCCGGCCAATACCTTGGCGGCCTTGCTCGCGAATCATTTCCCCGAGGCCGGTACCGCTGAGGTCGGCGCGCTGATGTATGCGGCGCTGGTGCTGCTCGGAATCACCCTGGTCGTCAATGTGATAGGAACGCTCATCCTGGAGCGCGCCGACGCCGGACTCAAAGGACTGCGTTGATGGCATCGGGCGAAATCAGGCCGCCGGGACGCGAGGTTCGGGCACAATCCGTCGACGACATCGACCTGCCGAGTCTCGAGCGATCGCTGCGGCAACCGCGCGCGCTATTCAGTTACACCATGAGCACGCTGGCTGGCGCGGCCACGATTCTCGCACTTTTCCCGCTGGTGTCGGTCCTCTACCTGCTGGTGAAACGCGGCGTCGCCGCCCTCCACCTTTCTTCGCTGAGTGACCTTCCGCCGGCGGCGATGGCCCTCGGTGGAGGATTTGGCAACGCGCTGGTCGGCACCTTCGTAATCGTCGCGATCGCTACCGTTCTGAGCGTGCCGATCGGAATCATCGCGGCAATTTACATCACGGAGTTCGGACCCGAAACCCGGACCGCGGCGGCAGTACGGTTCGCCGCCAAGGTTCTGACCGGTCTGCCGTCGATTCTGGCGGGCGTATTTGCTTTCGCCGTCGTGGTGCTTGCAACCGGAGGATTCTCGGCGCCTGCCGGCGGCGTCGCGCTGGCGCTGCTGATGCTGCCGACCATCCTGCTCACCGCCGAGCAGGCGATCAAACGAGTGCCATCGAAAATGCGCGAGGCGGCGGTTGGGATGGGTGCCAGTCCGACCCAGGTGGTAACCTGGGTGATACTCCCGACGGCTTCACCTGGAATCCTGACCGGTGTTATGCTGGCGGTTGCCCGCGCTGCCGGAGAAACCGCCCCACTGCTCTTCACCGCGTTATTCAGCGAGTACTGGATGAGCCGCACTTTTCCTCATTTTCTGCCGAAGACGCTCGGTGATTTGATGCAGCCCACCGCCTCGCTGGCCGTCATGATCTACAATTTCTCGGGCTCGCCGTTCGAGAATCAGATTGGGCTGGCATGGACTGCAGCGCTCACGCTGGTGGTTTTGATTCTGATATTCAACATCCTGGGCCAATACCTCGCCGGTCGGTCCTCGGATTAAATAGGAGATATACGCGTGACACCAACGGCCACGGTTTCGAATGGAAATGGACATGGTGACGATACGCTAATCGATTGCCATATCAATGAGCTCCATTATGGCAAGTTCAAAGCAGTGCGCGATGTCGATCTCAAGGTCAAGAAGGGCAGCATCACGGCCTTCATCGGGCCTTCCGGATGTGGCAAGAGCACGGTCCTGCGCTGCCTCAACCGGATGAATGACCTGGTGCGGGGCTTTCGGCTCAAGGGACGTGTGATTTTCCGCGGCCAAGACATCTACGCCTCAAAGATCGATCCGGTGGCGGTGCGCCGTCATATTGGAATGGTCTTCCAGCAGCCCAATCCGTTCGCAATGAGTATCTTCAGGAACGTGGCGTTCGGGCTCAGGCTCAACCGCTACAAGGGCGCGGTTGAAGCGAAAGTCGAGCAGGCACTGCAGCAGGCTGCGCTGTGGGACGAGGTCAAGGACAAGTTGCGCTCCAGCGGGCTTTCGCTCTCCGGCGGACAGCAACAGCGGCTTTGTATCGCGCGCGCGATCGCAACCGAACCGGCGGTATTGCTGATGGACGAACCGTGTTCGGCGCTGGATCCGATTGCGACCCATCGTATCGAAGATCTGATGAAGGAATTGAAGAAGCGTTATACGATCGCGATCGTAACGCACAATTTGCAACAGGCGCGTCGCGTCGCCGACATGACCGCGTTTCTCTACGTCGATACCACCGCAGGTGGCCGCACCGGCTACATGGTCGAATATGGTCCGACCGAAGCTCTGTTCGAGAATCCCCAGGCCGAGCACACCAAGCAATACATCCGCGGCGAGTTCAGTTAATCGCCGCGTCGCTGGCGCGAAGCTCATTCCCACGACCCGCGATCAGCAGGTCAAGGATCTCGGGAACCTCGAAAACCGCGCGATTCTCTAAGGCTCTGACGTTGGCGCGAAACCGGTTTAGCTGGCTGGGCGCCAGCATTTGTGCGAGCGGCTGCGCGATCCCGGAGAACGATCGCAGCACGAGGCCGAGCCCGTGCTCGGTAATCCACTCGGTATTGTACCGTTCCTGAACCATCGTCAGCGCGTTGCGTTCCACAATCAACGGCAGCCCCATCACGAGTGCCTCGCTGATACTGCCCGGCCCGGGTTTGCCGATAAAAAAATCCGCCAGCTCCATGAACCCGGGAATATCGTTGGTGAAGCCCTCGATATGGTGGGGAAACGGCAGTGCCATCGCGGCGAGTTGAGTGCGTAGCTCCTGGTTGTGACCGCAGATGAAAACCAGTTGCGCGTTGAGCTCCGCCTCAGCGATGCGTGCCGCGATCGCCGCCATGCGCGGTGAACCATAACCGCCGAACATTACCAGTCCGGTCGGCAGATCGGGTTTGAGGCCAAGCCGGCTACGTAACTCTGCCCGCGAAACTCCATTCCGTGCGTAAAACTTCGGATGCACAATCAGGCCCGAGGTGCGGAACACGTATCTTGCGGAGTGTCCGATCGCGAGCGCTTGTTGAACGGCAAGCTGACTGCCGCAAATCAGATACTGTGACTGCGGCTCGATCCAGAAATGCGGCGGGTAGTCAGCGAGGTCAGTCAGAATCGTGACCATCGGCGTGTCGGCTCGCCGCGTATTGAAATCCGCGGCGCGCAAGCCCTCGAGGATCGCGCGGTTGAAATTGGGAATCAGCGAGACCACCAGGTCCGGCGCGGGAGTCTCCCAGAAGCGGGCGAGCAATGCGACCTGATGCGGGTGCAGACGTCTTATGAGGGCCTGGGTCGTGCGCAGCATGGCTCCGCTGCCGAACGTCAGACCGTGCCTCAAAATGGCGTTGTAGAGGTTCTCGATCTGCAGGCCAGTGACGCGGCGAATGATATCGATTGGCTCCAGCACGTCGCGCAAGTTGACCATCCGGATTCGCCACTCGCGCCCATTACTCTCGACGATCTCTTTGAGCGCTATCGCGGAAGCTCGATGGCCGCCGCCCGCATCGAAATAAATCAAATCGACCTGCGGCCTGGCGCGACCCGCGAAGCTTACCAGCGTGGCGCTCATGACGCGTATGCCGGGACGATATGGCCGGCTTCGGACGCGCGGGCCTGCTTGAGACCCCAGAGCAGCAGCTTGAGGGTACCTTCGTGATCTTCGACCAGCGCCGTGCAGCTTTCGACCCAGTCGCCGTCATTGATGTACCAAATTTGATCGAGCAGCCGCTGTTCCGGACGATGGATATGGCCGCAGATGACCCCATCGACCTTGTTCTCGCGCGCGGTCTCGAACACCGTCCGGTCAAACTCGTGGCGATCGAACTCGGTTAAAAATCGCACCATGCTGCTCACCCGATTCTTAAACCAGCGGGCGCGCGCGCCCCGCTTCAAGCGCTCGCGCGCGTACCATTCATTAATTTTCAGCGCGACCGTGTAAGCTCTGCTGCCCATCATCGATGGCCAGCGCGAGGCGTTATAGGATTCATCAAACTGATGGCCGTGCAGCACCAGCATCAGGCGTCCCTCGGCGGTGCGATGAATCAACTGATTTTTAGTGTGAATTGCGCCGAACAGGGTTTCGATCAAATCCAGATTCAACTGATCGTGATTACCGGGTAAAAAGACGACCTTCACACCACGCCGGCGCCACGCCCTTATTTCGCTGGCCACGGCGCTTTGCGCCCGGCTCCAGTACCAGGCCGGCCCGAGGTTCCAGCCGTCAACGATATCGCCGACCAGGTAAAGATTTTCGGCCTGGTGCCGTTGCAGAAAATCCAGCAGGGCTTCGGCTTTACATCCGCGCGTACCGAGATGGACGTCGGATATCCAGATGGAGCGATAGGAATTAGCGGTCACCGCCGGATTTAAGGCGGCGCGAGCGATGGATTGTTCCATCGATTCGGCCATTGGCCGCAGCTCAACCGTAATTTGTCAACTCCATTTCGAGATCGCTGCCCATCCGCGTTCTCCCTACACGATCAGAAGTATGCGACCCGAGGAGCCAAATCGACACCTAGTTTGATCCAGGTCTTAAAAGTAGATGTGTGAAAAATTATTTATCTATGAACGAATGACTACTTCACACACGTCTATTCGGATTACCCAGCATCGGTCAGGGGTCTTCCGGGTTGCCGCAAACTATAAAGCCGGGCAGGCAGCCGAAGTAAAATCCCTTTAGCAGTGAGACTAAAACTCGTTGCGGCGCGCGATATGTCCCAGCCAACGGGCACTGGGTTTGACGGTGCGCCGTTGGGTCTTGCGGTCAACTGCAATCAGTCCGAATTTCGGCTGATAGCCGAATATCCATTCGAAATTATCCAGCATCGACCAGTAGAAGTAGCCCCGCACGTCGACTCCATCGTGCAGGCAGCGGGCCACCCCACCAAGCGCACCCTCGAGATATGCGATACGCCGCAAATCATCGTCGGTCGCAAGGCCGTTCTCGGTCACGATAACCGGAACCTTGGTTCTCGCGCTGGCGTACCGGATGGTGGCCTCCAGCGCCTGTGGCCAGAATTCGTAACCCATCTGCGTAAGTTCGATGCCTGGAGCCGGTCCGAGCGCGCCGCGCGGGCCAAAGCGCTGACGAGTGTAGGTTTGCACGCCGACGAAATCATCGTGGCGCGTCGCGTCGAGAAATACTCCCTCGGACTCTTCGCGAGCGCGTTTGCAGGCTTCCTCGCCATCGGGCGCGGCCTGCATATCGGTAAGCGCAAGCGTCATCCCGACCGGAAAGCTGCCGCGTCCCGCGCGCAATGCGTCACGGCCGAGCGTATGTGCCTCGAGCAGCACGTCGCGCGAGCGGCTGCGGACACAGAATGGAAAACTAGAGAATTCCTCCGGCTCGACGCCGCAGGCACGCGCGGCCTCCGCCCGCCATGGGGATTTCAGGATCGCGTCGTCGATATGCAGAAAACCCCACTGCCGCAACAGGATCCCGAGATTGAGCTCATTGAGTGTGCAGGCCACGTCGATTAGATCGCCGAGATACGCTACCGCCTGCTCGCAGTAGCGGGCGAAAAGCCGAGCCGTATCGCGCGACTCCCATCCGCCGCGCGCGGCGAGCCATCGCGGGGAAGTGAAGTGATGCATGGTGAGCACCACTTTGAGCCCGTGCTCCTTGCAGACCGCAAGCATCCGGCGGTAGTGCTCGAGCTGCGCGCATGAAAACTCGCCCTCTTCCGGCTCGATCCGCGCCCATTCGATCGAAAAGCGATACGCGTTGAAGCCCAGCGCCGCCAGTTGCGCAAGGTCCTCGGGGTAACGATGGTAGTGATCGCAGGCATCGCCTGAGCGGTCCATGAAGACCGTGCGATCGACATGCTCGAGCAGCCACAAATCGGAATTGGTATTGCCGCCTTCGACTTGATGCGCAGCGGTGGCGGCGCCCCAAAGAAAGCGCTCGGGAAATTTGGTCGTCATGACAGCGGTGGCCGCGCGTCTGCGGCCAAACCGACATCATGATCTAATGGCAGAAGTGGCGCAAATTTTACGCGCCCGCTGCGGACCGCCACCCGAGGTAAGTCGCTGGTCGAGAAGGTGGAGTGGATAACACTGGACGTCCGATTGCGATGAGCACGTAAGATTCGAGCACGTAGCGGGAACATCAACGGCATTGCGATTACTGACTTGAGCGGAAACTATGATTCCAAGCTGGTCTGCTCAAAAATAATTTCGCCAGTCCCTTGCATTCCCGAATCTGAGCGTGAAGAATGCCCCCGGGTGTTCTCCGGAACGCCCGGAGGGTAAGGAGGGTGCGACATGCATAATCATCAGCAGACGCACCGGCGCGGTCGTGATAGTCTAAAGAGCCTTGGGTCTCGGGTATGCGGACAGGTGAGGAGCTTCATTACTGTCCATACTTTCGGCGGCCGCGGTTCCCCATCGTTCTAAGCCCCGCAACATAGTAGTCAGTCGCGCAATCAAGTGGTAGCGCGCTGATTCGCGTTCGCTTTCAGAATGCCTGCGCTGAGTCTCGTGATAGGCATTCTGACGGGGGGCAAATCATACATACTCGACGCCAGCTCATGATTGGAGTCACTAGCTACTCCAATCAATAGTCATCATTGCTGGCGGGCGGTCCACTCTCGATCGAAACGAGCGGTGGAGAGGTTGGGATCCGCCCTGAGAATGGCTGGCCGGCCGGCGAGATTCATAAATCGTGGGCCGGCCGAGGAGCGGTGATATGAACGCGCGACGAATTTTTTTGCTGATATGTATTTTGAGTATTTCGGCGCAGACGGCGGATGCCGGTCCGGCGAACAGAAACACGCGAGCAGCGGGAGGGGGCCAGCCCAACGTACCCGTCAATCTGGATGGTTTCGGAGCGCCTTTGCCGGGAATCGCCCAGGATGCGTCCGATCTCGGCATCTTCGCCACCGGACAAATCAACTTCAAAGAAATCGAAACCCTGCCACAGGTAGGACCCATCATGAATGGCGTGTCGTGCGCCGGCTGTCATTCGCAACCGGCGATCGGCGGAGGCGGCTTGTTCATCAACGAAATCCGGGTGCGCAACAATCCCCAGGCGGGTCCAGTGCACATTTTTGCGGTCGACAATTTTTTGCGCAATGGACCGCAAACACAGAACGGCACGGCGATTTTTCCGCAAGGTATCGAGGCCGAACCGCTCGGTTGTCAGATAACCGCGCCGGGCTGCGAGCTGTCGGCCTGCCAGCGCGAGGAGGTGGCAAAGACCACTTTCAGTAATAGCCTGGCGACTTGCGATCCGACCAGTGCCGATTTCCAGAACGGCGGCAATTGCGTGGTTGGGCGTGCGGCACTTGCGTTATTCGGTGACGGACTGGTTGAGGCCGTCGCAGACGCTACCTTCGAGCAGCTCGCGAAGAGCGAGCCGGCTGCGATTCAGGGCACCGTGAAAATGGTGACCGAGAATTTCATTACTGTGGCCCACGTCGGGCGGTTCGGGTGGAAGGATGATCATGCCACGCTACGCGGGTTCGCCGGCGACGCCTATCTTAACGAAATGGGCATCACCAACCCCGACAACCAGCAGGAAGTAAGCCAATGTGCGCTCGATGAGACGGCCTATGGGCTGCAACTCCAGGATACCGGGCTCGAAGATACCATCGATCCGGATCAGCGCGCCGACGTCGATCGTTTTTCGGACTTCATGCGCGGGTTGGCGCCGCCACCGACCTTGCCGCAGACTACGTCGGCGCAAAATGGAGCGCGGCTTTTCAACAGCGTCGGCTGCGCCGGTTGCCATACGCCGAGTATAACTACCGCCTCGAACCCGGCGGCGTTCATTTTTCCCACCACCGGCGGTGTGCCGATCAGCTCGACTCTGAGCCACACGCTCGCCAATCAGACCTTCCATCCCTACTCGGACTTTTTGTTGCACAATATGGGATCGTTGGGCGATGGCATCACTTCGGGTGCCGCAGGGCCGACCATGATGCGGACCCCGCCGCTATGGGGTCTGCGTGCCAAATCGCAATTCCTGCATGATGGTCGCGGCCCTGACATGCCGACCGCGATCTCGTTGCACGATGGGCAGGGTAAGGCGGCCGCGCAGGCTTTCGGAGCGCTGAGCGCTCAACAGCAGCAGGACTTAATAAACTTCCTGAGTACCCTGTGACCTGACGCGCGCGTGGCATCGCAATCGCCGCGAGGAAATCTGGGGGCGGGCGGGCCATTAAATTGGCCGCCCGCCCTATCGATGACTCGAAACCGCGAGGCGGCTTGCTCGCCACAAGCCTTTGGCAGGGCACGCCGCTTGCTCTAAAGCCTCCCTGGTGCGACCGGTACGAAATCCTGCGGCTCGCGCGAGGTAAACACGAATGGATGCACAGCGAGCGGGCATGAGCGTGCCCGGTTTGCAGGCAGCCGGGCCTCAGCCGATCAATGAAATGTTCGAGGCGGATGGGCGAGCGCGACCTGAGTGCGCCCGTGTAATCGCCTATCTGCTCGCGATGGAATCCACGCGGCTCGCTGAACTTGGAGAGCGCGCGCAACGGATGTTCCAGACTATGGGTGTGACCTTCAATGTCTATGGAGACACTGAAGGCGGGGAGCGAATCTTCCCTTTCGATCCGATTCCACGAATGATCTCGGCCGAGGTCTGGACCGGTCTCGAGGCGGGCCTGATCCAGCGCGCACAAGCGCTCAACGCATTTGTCGCCGACATCTATGACCAGGCCCAGATCGTCAAGGATGGAGTGATTCCACGCGACCTGGTAATCGGTTCGCCGCAGTTCAGGCATGCCGCGGCGGGTATCAAGTCGCCCTGCGGCGTTTACGTTACGGTTGCGGGAATCGACCTGGTGCGCGGTGCGGACGGGCGCTTTCATGTGCTGGAGGACAATGTCCGCACGCCGTCGGGGGTATCCTACGTGATCGAGAACCGGCGGATCATGACTCGCCTGCTGCCGGAGCTGATTCGCGCTTTGCGGGTGCGCAGCGTCGAGAATTATCCGGCCTACCTGCTGGCCGGTTTGCGCGAGCTGGCGCCCAGGGGCATCTCAAATCCGACGGTCGCGCTGCTTACGCCAGGGCTGTTTAATTCGGCTTTTTTCGAACACGTGTTCCTTTCGCAGCAGATGGGCGTCGAACTAGTCGAAGGCCGCGACCTGGTATGCGTCGACCATAAGCTGTTCATGAAGACGGTGTACGGTCTGCGACAGATTGATGTGCTGTATCGCCGAATTGACGACGATTTTCTCGATCCGGTGGTCTTTCGTCCCGATTCGCTGCTCGGGGTCGCGGGCCTGACCGCGGTGTTGCGCGCCGGCAACGCTACGCTGGCCAACGCCATCGGCACCGGGGTCGCTGACGATAAGGGCGTCTTCGCATACACACCGGCGATAATCCGCTACTACCTCGGCGAAGAGCCTTTGCTGCCGATCGTCGAGACCTTCCTGCTGCGCGATGCTGAGGTCAGGGCGATGGTGCTACGCGACCTCGATCGGTACGTCGTCAAACCGACCGGAGCTTCGGGGGGTTACGGAGTCGTGATCGGACCGAGTGCGACCGACGAGGAGCTTGCGCAGGCGCGCCGGCGTATCGAGGTGTCGCCGGCCGATTTCATCGCGCAGCCGGTCTTCCCGCTCTCGGTGCATCCCACGCTGGCCGGCCGAGGAAGCGATGGTAAGGCGGCGCTGGTGCCACGACATGTCGATTTACGGCCGTTTGTGCTGCTGGGCGAAAGACCACGGGTATTGGCCGGAGGGTTGACGCGGGTAGCGCTCCGCGAAGGCTCCATGATCGTGAATTCATCACAGGGCGGGGGCAGCAAGGATACCTGGGTGCTGGAAGAATAGTGCTGCGGCGTATTGCGGGTTCACTGTTCTGGGCGGCGCGCTATCTGGAACGCGCGCAATGGCGCGCGCGGCTGGTCGACGTCAATTACCATCTGTTGCTCGAGGTGCCACCTCGCGACGCCGAGCCATGGGAGCCGCTGGTGCGGATCACAGCCGAACAGGAGTTGTTCGCGACCCTGCATAGCCAAGTCACCGAGGCTGCAGTAATCGATTTTTTCGTCTTCGATAAGGAGAACCGCTCCTCAATCCGCAACTGTATCGAGGCGGTGCGCGCAAACCTGAGTCCGGTGCGCCATTTGATCTCCTCGGAGCTCTGGATAGAGGTGAATCGGCTCTATCTGGAGAGCCCCAGATGGTCTGCACAGACGCTGGCCGCGTCCGGGGTCTCGGCGTTTTTTGCCGATCTCCAGCGCCACTTCTACACCATCGCAGGAATCATCGGGAATACGATGCCGCGTGACTTGGCTTACGATCTAATCGAAATCGGCACTATGCTCGAGCGGCCGGACAACGTCTCGCGGCTGCTCGACGTCAAGTACCACTACCTGCTGCCGCGGCTCGAGGACATCGGCGGCCCGGCAGACCTGCGCCAATGGGCAGCGGTGCTGAGAAGCGCTTCGGCTTTCGAGGCCTTTCGCAAGGTCTACGGCAACGCCATTCGAGTGAACCGCGTGGTCGAGATACTGGTCTTCGACCCGGCCTTTCCACGTTCGATGCGGTTCTGCATCGAGCGGCTGGCGGGGGCGCTGGCACGGCTCGCAGCAGAGGAAGGAGACCCTTCTGGTGAAAGCCCCTCCTGCGACGAGTTGCTCACGCTGCTGCGCAATGGCTCGGCGGAAAAGACCATCGCCAGTGGCCTGCACGAATTCCTGATCGGCGTTGAGGCGATGTGTGCGCGCCTGGCAGCCCAGGTGTTCGACCGTTACCTGTCGCTCGGATAGGCTACGCTCGATGCTGTTGCGGATTAGCCATACGACGCGCTTCGCCTATGACCATCCGGCCGCTGATTCGCACAACGAACTGCGTCTGCAGCCGCTGGAAGATGTCGAGCAACGCTGTCTCGCATTCGAACTCAGCGTCGACCGGCCTGCGGCCGTACTTCGATATCGCGATTTTTTCGGCAACCATGCGCATTCGGTATCGGTGAGCGCTCCCCATCAGGAGTTAACGATCACCGCCCGTTCCCTGGTCGAGCGCGTCGAATTGCCCGCGCGGGTCTGCCCGGCTGTCAGTTTTCGTGACTTCCTTGCCGATGATAGTGCTCATATCAGGGACTTCTGCGAGTTTCTGAACCAGAGCCGCTATGTGCCGTTCAGTGCACGGCTGCACAAGCTGTTCTGGATGGCGCGCCCCGCAAAGACCGAGGATGTCGCCGGCTATGTGACCCGAATTGTTGCGTGGGTGCGTGATCAGTTCGATTACCAGAAAGCGCGGACCAATGTTCATTCGAGCCTCGACGACATCCTGAAGTCCGGCAGCGGCGTGTGCCAGGACTTCGCCCATCTGACCATCGGGCTGTTACGGCTGGCCGGTGTGCCCGCGCGCTACATCTCGGGCTATCTTGCACCCGCCATTTCCGCGCGCGGCATTGCGCCGCTCGGCGAGCAGGCCAGCCACGCCTGGCTCGAAGCCTGGCTGCCGCATGCTGGATGGATCGGGTTCGATCCGACCCATCGATATCGTACTGACGAGCGCTACATCCGGATCGCGGTGGGACGCGACTATGCCGATGTGTCGCCGGTCAGGGGCACGTACCGGAGCCATGCAAACAGCCAGGTGATGACGGTCAATCTGAGTGTCGAGCACACCAGCTCGGGCGGTCTGATCGACGGCCCTGGCAATGGGTCGGGTTGGCAGACGCAACAGTGACCGAGCGCGGGTCCGGAGCTGATAGAAAGCTTTTCGTTCATCCTGCGAAAGACTATTCTGCTGAAAGTTTGATTTACTTGCAGCGACTTCTTCTTCCGGCAGCTCGATAAACGAAGCCCCTGACCTTTGGCAAAGAGAGAAACAGATGGCTGACTTCAATGTAAATCTCGAACGCATGGCGCTGGTGAATGTCGACATGCAGAATTGTTTTGTGGAGAACTCGCCGTTCGCGGCGCCGCGCGCCCGGGAAATTCTGTCCCGCATCAATCGGCTCGCCGAGGTCTGCCGCCGAAACGGCGTGACGGTCATCCATACTCTTCATGTGGTGCGGCCCGACGGCAGTAATGCGGGTGTGATGGGGGAGATCATTCCGGCCGTGCGCGAGGGTGCGATAAACAAGGGCAATCCGCAGGCCGAGCTGCATCCGGAGGTCGTGGTCGAACGCAGCGATATCATCCTCGACAAACCGCGCTATGGCGCCTTTCACGGCACCGACCTGGAGCTGATCCTGCGCGAACGCGGCATCGACAGCCTGATTATCACCGGTATCGCCACCAATGTGTGCTGCGAAACCACTGCGCGCGAAGCGGCAGTGCGCGATTTCCGCGTGTTCTTTCTGAGCGATGCCACCGCGACCAGCGCGATCGGCGATCTGTCTGCCGATGAGGTACAGCGCGCTACTTGCGCCACTCTCGGGCGCCGTTTTGCCCAGGTCTTAACGACCGACGAGATGTTGACGAAGATCGAGCACGCCGCACGTTCCACGGCCGCCAAAAATTAATTGCCAGGACCCCGCCGCGCAAATTCTACAGCGGCCCTGACGCTGGGCCGCTTCCGGCATCAACACCAGATCGGCGGCGCTGAAGAACCGAGGCTTGTATCCCTTCTGAGCGGCAAGGTATCCGAGTGCGATCCACGCCCGGGGGCCCTAGGAAGACCACGTTCTCCGCGCGCTCGTCGGCGAGACTAATATTCCAGGCTAACTCGCAGCCTTGAGATGCCGGGGTGCCGCCTTCGCCGTGGCAATGAACCCCGCGGTGGTTTCAATCTGGGCGAACAGATAACCCATCCGATCGACAGCCGCTTGATGGGCCTGTTCGGCAGAGAACCGGCCGATCGCCTGCGATGCGCAGGCATCTTCCAACAGCACGACTTTGATGCCACTCATGCTGAGGCCGTCAACGGTAGTTTGCACACAGATCGGCGTGGTCAGCCCGCCGACTACCGCCGTATCGAGGTGGCGCGCCTGGAGCTGGGCGAGAAGATCGCTGCTTATGACTGCTCCAAACGTGGTCTTGCGAACAAGAAGATCGCCATCCTGCACGACGCCATCGTAGAAAGCGGTGGCTGGGGAGTCCTTTGACAGTGCAGCAGCTATATCGGAAATAAAGTCCGTCATGCGCCCCGTGGGACCGCGCTCCGGCGTATAGGCTATGTGGACATGGATCACCGTCCCACCGACCTCGCGCCAGGCTTGCGCCGCGCGAGTGAAGTTGCGGACCGCCGCGTCGGCATGAGGGACCGGTTCCCAGCTATCGCGGCCGAACCCGACTTGAAAGTCCACACTGACCAGCGCGGTGGTCGCCGGATCGATAGGGTATGTAATCCTGCGATCGTCACGAGCCATGTCATTTTCCTCCTTGGTGGGTTATCGAGAAGCTACGCGCTGCCGGGCGGAGTGTAAAGGATCCGGATGCGAGTGTCATTCTGAATAGCAGCAGCTTGGACCAAATTGCGGATTGAAAGAAGGTGTCACTATGATTGTCAAGGCAGACCCTTACGATTATCCGTTCGACGGCGACCTGCGGCCGGCAAATACCGCTCTGATAGTTATCGACATGCAGTTCGACTTCTGTGGGGAAGGTGGCTACGTGGACAAGATGGGCTATGATATTTCCCTCACGCGGGCAGCCATCGAGCCGCTCCGCAAAGTCCTTGCTGCGGCCAGGTCGTGGGGATGTCGTATTTTGCACACTCGCGAAGGACATCGGAGCGACCTCTCGGACCTACCGGTAAATAAACAGTGGCGCAGCCGCCGTATCGGTGCGGGGATAGGTGACCAGGGCCCGAACGGACGGATTCTGGTACGCGGCGAACCGGGCTGGCGGATTATCCCGGAACTCTCGCCGCTACCGCACGAGACAATCATCGACAAACCCGGCAAGGGCGGATTCTACGCAACCGATCTCGACCTGATTCTCCGCCGCGCAGAGATTCGAAACATCGTATTCACAGGCATCACCACCGACGTGTGCGTGCATACGACTATGCGGGAGGCTAACGACCGGGGCTTCGAATGTCTGCTGCTATCCGACTGCTGCGGCGCAACGGATTTCGAAAACCATCAAGCGGCGATCAAGATGATCAAGATGCAAGGCGGCGTTTTCGGCTCTGTTTCGGATTCCGGCGGCTTGATCAAGGCCATAACTCAAGCCGGTGCCTGACGCAGAATGGTCTAACCCTGTTAGGATTGGCCCAAATTTCGTCCCGACACTGCTCAAATTCGTGAGGGGAGCCAGATGCTAACGAATTCAAGAGAGTTCCTGCAGCAGGTGTTCCGCGATTTCTCTGAGGATGAATGCGTGTCGATGGCGGCGGCGCTGGCATACGCCACGATCTTTGCGCTGCCTTCCCTATTGTTGATCGTCATCTTCATCGCCGGGCTGGTACTTGGTCCGCGAGCCGCGAGCGGCCAGATCCAGGCGAACCTGAGCAGCGCTATGGGCCCTCAGGCGGCCGCGCAAATCCAGACGATGGTCAGCAGCGTGGCCCAGAACCGAACCGGTGGCTTAGTCGCGACAGCGCTTGGATTTGTTGGGCTGATACTTTCGGCGACCGGCGTACTGATGCAACTCCAGCAATGCCTCAACAAAGCCTGGAAAGTAAAGGTGGTTGGTTCCGGTATCAGGAACTTCGCGATGAAACGGGTTCGCTCGGGTCTCCTGCTGGTTGGTGCGGGGGGACTGGCGATAGTTTCATTGGCGGCGAGTTCGGCCATTTCGGCACTTGCCAAGATGCTGCCTTTTTCGGAGGCTGCGCATGCCGGCGAGGTTGTCGCGTCATTGGTCATGTTTGCGATAATTTTTGCCGCAATTCTGAAGGTGCTGCCGGATGTACAGTTGCGCTGGAGCGATGTCTGGGTGGGTGGGATGTTCATCGCGGTGTTGTTTGTTGTCGGGAAATTTCTGCTCGCGATTTACCTGGCTCACGCTGCAAAGGCCAGCGCATATGGAGCTGCCGGGTCTCTCGCGTTGATTCTAATGTGGACTTACTATTCCGCTCTCATCTTTCTGCTGGGAGTCGAATTGACTCAGGTATGGGTTCGGCGCCAGGGACGCGATATCTCGCCAAAACCTGGTGCTGTCCCTCTCGCATCGGCCTGAGCCGAGTCGTCTGAGCAGGTCCGGACGGCTATTCAGCCGGTACTCTTAACGCGTTGTTACAGTGTGCCGATGCCAGCTTTAAGCTTGCAACCGGCTTTGATTCTCGGCGATGGACATGCCCGGCCTTCCATGGAAAAGTGGGCACTGAATGGGCCGCCGGGCTTGGAGACAAACAGCGCGAATCGTGTAAGCGCCTGAAAAGTCAAGGCTGGAGAGGTGGCCGAGTGGTCGAAGGCACCAGATTGCTAATCTGGCGTACTGGGTAACCGGTACCGAGGGTTCGAATCCCTCCCTCTCCGCCAGCCAGTCCTCGATTTTGCGGATTCTCCGTATCATATGAGAATTTCGACGCGAAGTGGCGCAGTTCTTCGCTCGACCGGCGACCGGAGAATCAAGGTTCAGCGATCGATCCTGAACGTTTGATGGATTTCTCTCTGTCGCGCAGAGAATCGGTCCACGATGGCTTCGTTCGCGCCAGGGAAGCTCGAAGCGCAGCCATGGCATTCGCAAGGGTGGCTGGCGCTGGTGAGCGCGCTTTAGTTGAAGCCCAGTAAGCGTTCTTGATCGTTCCAAGCCAACGGAACGCGCCTGGTGCGGGTGAGCTTTTCGGCGGTGAGGTCGACCGGCTGGCGACCGGAACAGCTCGCCTCAACAATTGCGGGTGAAAGGAATGCCAGACGGATCAGGCGGCATACATAACTCTTCCCAAGACCCTCTCGCCTTGCGATTGCGGTCGTCGAAGCGGCTTGACCCGTAGCCAGCTCATCGAACCACCGGTGGCCTCGGGATAACGCGCGAAGCAGCGAAGGATCAGCCTTGCGCGCTGAGTCTCCCGCGCCACCGAGCACCAGCCGTAGCTCCACACCGCGGCGTTTGAGCTGAAGCGGCACCAGCCGAGTGATGCAGAGCCGGGCATCGCTCGGCACATCGATCTCGCGCGGGATAAGGGATGCCAGGTTGAGTTCCACCTGAATGCCGTCCTTCAGGAGAGCGACTCGAACGACCACCGAGAAGAGCTTCTGCGAAAGTGTTTCCGCATTCTCGGATCGGTCGAGCAAAGCTCTGAATGCACGCAGAGACGAATCCAACTCCGCAGCATTCATCGCCGCCTCGTTGAGGACCGAGGATATTGTAGCCTCATCTGCCAGAATCTTCTGCGCCGCCAACGCAACGCTGCGTTCGATCTGTCGCGCCGAGAGCCGCCAGCCTTGATGGCCGCGGTCCACGGTACCTGTCACCAGCTTTCGCGACACGTAATAGCGATACCGGGACGGGCCTTTGCTGGTGTAGTTGATGTACAGAGGCTCGCCGTTTTCATCGAAGAGCTTTCCAGTGAGCGGACTCGGAGCGCTCTGATTCGGTTGCTCACGCTCACGCGCGGCGCGATCGCGCAGTCGCAGCTGCACCAGGTCCCAGAGTTGTCGGTCGAGGATCGCTTGGTGCTGCCCGTTGTGGCGGTCCTTCCGATGCCGGATCTCACCCACGTAGATCGGGTTCGACAGCAGTTTGTACAGCGCTCCTCGCGAGAAGGGTTTGCCGCCGGATTCTCTGCCATCCTTCGACACTCGCAGCTTTGACATGATCCCGCTCCGGTCGAGCTCGGCCTTGAGCGTCCGCACCGATCCCAATTCCAGATATCGGCGATAGATGAATTTGACGGTTTCGGCTTCCTTCGGGTTCACGACCAGCCGCCGTTCCTTGACCTCGTAACCGAGCGGCGTGGTCCCACCCATCCACATCCCTTTGCGCTTCGAGGCGGCGATTTTATCGCGGATCCGCTCGCCGGTTACTTCGCGCTCGAACTGGGCGAACGACAGCAGAACGTTCAGCGTCAGCCGTCCCATCGAGGTCGTGGTGTTGAACTGCTGGGTTACCGCCACGAACGAGACGCCGTGGGCGTCGAACAGTTCGACCATCTTGGCGAAGTCCGCCAGCGCCCGGGTGAGGCGGTCGACCTTGTAGACCACCACCACATCGATGAGACCCTCGCCGATATCAGCGAGCAGCCGCTGCAGCGCGGGCCGCTCCATGGTGCCGCCGGATAATCCACCATCATCGTATGAGGTCTTCACGAGCCGCCAACCTTCACCGGCTTGGCTCTTGATGAACGCCTCGCACGCTTCGCGCTGGGCGTGCAGGGAATTGAAGTCCAGCTCGAGGCCCTCCTCTGAGCTTTTGCGCGTGTAGATCGCACAGCGGTGAGCGTGAGGTTTAGCGCGATCCATCAACCTGCTCCTGACGATCGGCCTTCAGCCCGAAGAACAGCGGCCCCGACCACTTGGTGCCCGTGATCCGATGGGCGATCTGCGACAGCGATTTGTACTGCTTGCCCTGAAACTCGACGCCCTCCTCACGGACGATCACCTGATGTTGGACGCCATGCCATTCGCGCAGCAGCACGGTTCCCGGCCTAAGAGTGGGTGCGGGCGCCACTTGGATGGGCCGGCGCGCCGAGGCATCGGCGGCGACCTTCGCCAGCAATCGTCGAGTTGACGGTTTGAGGCCGCCGAGCGCTTGTTCCTGAAGCCGATAGGCAAGAGCACGAATCGCCAGCTCGCGGCTGATGCGTGTGGGCGGCTCGGTGCTATAGAGCGCACGCCAGCGGCTTTTCAGATCGGCAGGCGTTGCCTTGCGTAATATGGCGATTTCGTCGGCAAGAGTTGCCGGGTCAGTTGCTGAGATTTTGCCTTTCATGGATTGCCCATCCTCCTGCGCGGGCAGCCACACACATCGCTCTGGTTGGCCTCCAAAGCCAGTCCTGGGTGGCCAAATCAGGGTGAAGTAGCCCGGTAAATCGTGCGGTGCGCCGACGCTACTTCAACAGCCTGAGAAGCGCAGAAATGTGAGGCGAGACTCTGGCGATGAGATTCTCTCCAGAACCGCTGCCTTAATGTGGGCCAGAATACACGGCCAAGCTGGCCGACAATTTTACCGAACGAGAGCGACCCGAGGCCGCGAATTCAAATCCCTTCCGCTCCGCCACCGAGTCTCAGTTTCGAGGCATTCTCCGGAGAAGTGCGCAAAGCCCGCGCGTGTAGTGGCGATGGCTGCCCGCCAAAGGAGCGCCCGGCTACCTGCTCGCAGTTCTCCGAAGCTAACGGAGCATCCGAGCTTGGTCGCTATACCTGTCAAGAGTTCAACGATGAACTTCGCGTCTGCTTTGAGCGCTGAGCCATTCGCGTTGATTTCACATTGATGCAGCTATGGGGTTAGACGACGTAGAGGCGGCGGTTTCATGAAGAATCATTTTTGTGAGGAAGATCTCGCAGTGCGTGCACGAATCGGTCTTTCCGTCATGGCATTGGAGACACGGCGCGACGCCATCATCGGCCTCGCGACCGCGGGCGATAGCCTCGGCTATGATGGCTTCTTTATGCCGGAGACCTGGGCGTACGACATGACGGTGTTGCTCGCCGAGGCTGCGGTGCGAACCACGCGAATAAAGCTGGGCACCGGCATTGTAGGCATCTGGAACCGCAGCGCGGCCACCATCGCGATGGCCGCCGCAACATTGGACGCGATCTCTGGCGGACGCTTCGTGTTGGGCCTCGGCGCCAGCACCCCGCAACTCGCGGAAGGACTGCACGATGTACCGTTCGAGCCGCCGGTGCGGCGGATGCGACGGATGGTGACGCAGATTCGCATACTACTCCGTGGCGAGCGCATTCCGCTCGCGGTGACGAAGAGTGCTCGCGCGCTTAAACTCAATCTGCCGCCAACGCCAAGCGTTTCTGTTAACATCGCCGCGCTCGGCGATTCCATGACCCAGTTGGCCGGTGAATTGGCCGACGCGTGGGCGCCTTTCCTCTATCCCTGGTCGCAGCTGTCGACTGGCATCGAACGTCTCCGGGAGGGGGCGGCGCGGGGTGGCCATCCGGATCGCCTCCCGGAGATTCATCCCTGTTTGCCAACCATTGTGGCCGACAGCGATGCGAAAGCGCGCGAGGGTGCGGCGTGGTTTGTGTCCTTGTATATGACGACGATGGGTACACTTTACCGTGACTCGCTGACGCGACAGGGCTACGGCGAGGCCGTGAAGGCGGTCCTCGCGGCGAATGCGCCGAAGTTCACAGGCGTTGTTCCGGCCGATGCGGAGGACTTACTCGAGCAGCTGACCATATACGGCACACCCGCAGAGGCGCGGCGGAGGCTCACTTACTGGCTCGACGCTGGCGTACACTTCCCGGTGTTGCTCTTGCTCCCGAACCTTTCGCAGGAAGACTTTGCTCTGACGCTCAAGACGTTTCAGCCATTGCTCCAGTCGGGTAGGAGTTTTTCCCGCACCGGAGCGCCGAGCAATAGCGGCAGATAAGACAACGCCGTCTTTTCGCAACCCAGGAGTTTCCAACATGTCGGAGCTGTTTAAAGATTTGGACTTTTACCATCTCGATGACTTTATCGGGCCGGAGGAGCAGATGGCCCGCGATTCGGTCAGGCAATTTGTCCAGCAAGAGGTCATCCCTGAGGTTGAGCGCCATTTCGCCAACGAAACCTTT
>DATJRJ010000078.1:0-12545 GCA_035504735.1 Binataceae bacterium (SeqCode) | reverse complement strand
AATCGATCCGGCTGGGCGTAAAGAAAGTCCAGGCCATCGTGCGCCGACTCGATGAGATGGCACGCACTGGCAAATACGTCACCGTTGATTATCTCAAGGGCAAGCGGATGGCCGACCTCACTCCGCGCGAAGCCGCGCCCGAGGCGGCCTCGCTTTCGAACGGGCCGCCGCGCGCCGAGGGCGAGTGGCCGCTGGCCGGTATGACGATGGTGGTGCTCGACGACGATGTCTCGGTGGTCAACTCGCTGGCCGACCTGATGCGGGCCGAGCGCTGTGTGGTCTATACCGCCACTCGCCCCAGCGCTGCGCTTGGCCTGATCCGCAACGTGCGCGTCGATGTCGTATTGTCGGACGTCGTGATGCCGGAAATGGACGGCTACGAATTCTATCTGCGTGTCAAGGAAGAGTTCCCGAATCTGCCGTGTGTTCTGATGACGGCCTACTATTACGACAAGGACCACATCATCAAACGCAGCAAGCTGCGCGGTTTGGAAGGCGCGATTTTCAAGAAGCCGGTAAATCCGGACAAGCTTCGCCAACTGCTGTGCGCGATGCGTCAGAAGAAGCAGACCGCGCCCATCGCCGCCGCCTCAGCCTAGGAGCCTTTTCACGCTGACGGCCGCGCGCGCCTGAGGCGCTTCGGCTCGCGCGCGATCGCCCCGATCGACAGTTCGATCGCCCATTCCATCAGATCGAGCGACATACTTGGCATGCCGCGATGGCGCGCCGCCTGGCTGGCCTCGTACGGCAGATGGATGAATCCCGACGGGATCGCCGGGCGCCGCCGCAAGGCGTGGAGGCTCGCGTACATCACGGCATTGCAGACGAAAGCCCCGGCACTGAGCGATAGCATCGCGGGTATTCCGGCACGTTGAAGCGTCGGCAGCATCCGATCCAGCGGCAGGCGCGAGAAATAGGCGTCCGGACCGCCGGCGATCACCGGGCGCGAGCGGCCGCCGCCGGTCTCGTCGTTCGAGAACAGGTTGATCGCGACCCGCTCGATCGAGATCATCGTCCGCCCACCGGCCTGGCCCAGCCCAAGCACTACGGCTGGACTCATCTTGTCGATCGAGCCGGCCAGGCGGCGAATCGCAGGTCCGATCGAAACCGGCAGCCGCATCGCCTTGATTCCGAGATTGCCGATAGTTTTACCGTCGAGCCGCCGTGCCACTTCCCACGACGGGTTCTGACGCTCGCCGCCGAAGGGCTCGAAGCCGGTGAGCAGCAGGATGGGCGGCATGTGGCCTGCGCGAAACGCCTGGCTTACGCGGGACGCTTAGGATGATCGATCGGCACGTCGTCGTGATTGCCCCATTCGCCCCACGAACCTAAGTAATTGCGCACGCGTGGAAAGCCGGCGAGCTTCAGTGCGACGTAGGCGTGCGCGGCGCGATAGCCGCCCTGGCAATAGGTGATGATCTCGGCGTCCGGGGTGAGTCCGAGCTTCGTAAAGCGCGCGCGCAGCTCGGCTGGCGATTCAAAGGCGCCCGCCGGATTCTTGAAGTGGATCCATTCCTGATGGATCGCGCCGGGAATCGCACCACCATGACGGGCGCGGATGGTTTCACCGTAGTATTCCTCCGGCGTGCGGACGTCGAATATCTGCACGCCGGGGGTGTTGAGGCGATCGCGCGTGTAGCCGAGCGAGGCAACGATTGCGGGCTGCTCATGCTCGCGAAACGGAACCGCCCGGACCGCCGGCGCCTCGGTGACCAACTGCTCGCCCAGGGCCTTGAGCCCGCCGTCCAGCATTCGGGCCGCCGGATGGCCGACGTATTCCAACGCCCAGGCGCCGCGCGCCGCGCGCATTCCGGAATCATCCTCGTAAAAGATCACCGTCTCTTCCCCACCAATACCGAGCGTCGAGAAGATCCATTCCATCTGTTTGCGGAAGATCTGCAGGCCGCGCTCGCTGGTGTCATAGAAGGAGAACGGATAAGGATCGAAATGGCGCGCGCCGGCCAGATGGCCCGCCCAGTAATCCTTCGGCGGCCGCGTATCAACGATCACCACTGCCGCGTCGTCGCGATGCTCCCGCAGCCATCGCGCGTCTACCAGGAATTCCTGCGTCGCCATGAAGCCTCCGTCGGACGGTCCTTGCCGCCGCTTCGATCAGGTCACGCCGCTGCCAGTGACTTCGCTAATAGAGCGCCATCCACCCTCCTGCATCAAGTGCATCAGGTCGTGCTTGATGACGCCCACCAGCGCCGGTCCCTCGTAGATCAGGCCGGTGTAGATTTCGACCAGGCTCGCGCCGGCGCGGAGATGTCCCCAGGCATCCTGCGCGGTGGAAATTCCGCCCACGCCAATGATCGGCAGCCGGCCGCCGGTCGCATGGTAAACCGTTTCGATCAATGCGCGGGCCCGCACCATCAGCGGCTGGCCGCTGAGGCCGCCGGGCGGAGCGTCGACCAGGCCGAACTCCGCGCGGGCGAGCGTGGTATTGCCGGCGACGAAGCCCTCTGCGCCACGCTCGGCAGCGGTCGCACAGATTTGCGCGATCATCTCGGCTTCAAGGTCGGGCGCGAGCTTGATTAACAGTGCGGGCTGCTCAGCCAGCATGCGACGCGCGTCGATAATCCGATCGAGGAGGCGCGCCAGCGCCTGTGGCGCCTGCCACTCGCGCAATCCCGGCGTATTCGGCGAGCTGACGTTGATCACGATGAAGTCGGCGTGTGCTCCCAGCCGGGTTATCAATCGGACGTAATCATCAGCCACCCGTTCGACCGGCGTAATCCGGTTTGGCCCGAAGTTGAGCCCGATCTTTATGCGTCCCGGATTTCTCCGAAAGGTTTCGAGCCGCGGCGCGACCGCGTCCATCCCAAGGCTCGGAAAGCCGAGCCGGTTGATGAGCGCGCGATGCTCGGGAAGCCGCCACATCCGCGGCCGTTCGTTGCCGGTTTGCGGCCGCGGAGTGATCGTGCCGATTTCCGCGAATCCAAAGCCCATCGTCTGCCAGGCACGAAGCGCACGGCCGTCCTTGTCGAGTCCGGCAGCGAGCCCGATCGGATTGGCGAAATCGATATGCCAGAGCCGGGTTTGCAGCGGGCCCGGGCCGCCGCCACCGCGCCGAAGCGCCGGGAGCGCGGCGAGAAACGCGAGCGTCGCACGATGGGCCGTTTCGGGATCGAGCCGGAACAGGATCGGACGCAGGAGATTTCGGTAGACGAATTGCGCCGCCGCCATCAGCCGCGAATCTGACAGCCGCTACGACCTGACGCAATCAGCACCAGGGCGCCGTCAGTAATACGTGTTAATAATAGAAGATGTAGCGCGATGAAGTCGCGGTCGGATCGGAATAGACTGAAGCGGCCCTGTCCATGAACAACCATACGACAATGCAGGTCAAGCTGATCGATTTTGCGGCGGCGCCGCTGGAGAAGCTCTACGCCGCCTTCCGCACCTGCTACAGCTCCGAGACGCCGATCGAAATCTGGGAGAAGATCGAGGCCCAGAAGATCAGCCACGAAAAAATTCGCGAGTTCATCGGCGAGCGGCTCAAGACCGGCCATTCCTCGCCGCTCGAACAGGTGGTCTTCTGGTTCGCGATCGCCAACGTCTCACGCTCGCTGTCGCATCAATTTGTCCGCCATCGCGTCGGCATCAGCTTCGAACAGCAAAGCCAGCGTTACGTGAAGTTCAAGCAGGATCGGCTCGCGTTCGTGCTACCCGAATCATGGCGTCGCGCCGGACTCGACGATGAATTCTCGGCGCTGCTCGATCGTACCTCGGAGCTTTACGCGCGCGCGCTCAAGGCCGGTATACCGGCCGAGGACGCGCGGTTCGTGCTGCCCAACGCGGCGCCCACCAATTTTCATGTGATGGTTAATTTCGCCGAGATGTTGCATATCTGCGACGTGCGATTGTGCGTGCGGGCGCAGTGGGAAATCCGCCGGATGGTCGCGATGATGCGCGCGGAGATAAAGCGCAAGCTGCCCGAGATCGCGCTGTTCCTGCAGCCCAAATGCGGCGAGAACCGGATGGGATATTGCGACGAGTCGCTCGCGGACTGGCAGAAGTGTCCGATTGGAAAAGTGCGGCCGCACAAGTCGGCGCTGTTCGAACTTTATGACCTGCACGGAAGCCGCAAGGCCCAGGCGCTCGGCGAGGCCGAGTACCGCGCCGTCGAAGAAAAAGAACTGCTCTAGCGCGACGGCACTGCGCTCGGCGATCCTCGGATGCGCCCGCTGTCCGGCGCTGGTGCGAAGCCGATCGCAAGCGGTGCCCGGAGCCGGCGTAATACCGGCGGATATCGTCTTCGTCGGCATCGCGCCCGGACGATTCGGCGGCGACCGCACGGGCGTGCCCTTCAGCGGTGATCGATCGGGCCAGATGCTCAGGCGAATGATTCGCGGCGCCGGACTGCGGCGCGTCTTTATCACCAACCTGGTGCGCTGCAATCCGCGCGATAGCGCCGGCCGCAACCGTGATCCGAGCGCGAGAGAGATCGCGAACTGCCGCGATCATCTGGACGCGGAACTCGGCTTGGCGCGTCCGCGCATCGTCGCCTGTCTGGGAAAGATTGCGTGGCGCGAGCTGGTCGGCCGGTCACCCGGCTTCGCTCCGCGCACGGCGAACTCCGTTGCGTGCGACGGCATCATCTATATTGCGATGTATCACCCCGGGTACGTAATCCGCGGCGCCTATTCGGCTCGCGCCTACGCGCAGGATTTCGCACGCCTCGCGCGCCGCATTGACTGCCCCGGGCCGCAGCCGCAATCCTGACCAGGCGTGGAAATCACACTTGAAAATGTCAGCGCGGGGCTGCGGCGGGCCGATTATGTCACCAACCAGCGCGTCGAGACCGCGATCTTCCTGGCCCTCGCGCTCGACAAACCGCTGCTGATCGAAGGCCCCGCCGGATCGGGCAAGACCGAGGTCGCAAAAGTTATCGCGGCGATGCTCGCGATCGAGCTGATCCGGCTGCAATGCTACGAGGGGCTCGACGAAGCGCGCGCGCTGTACGAATGGAATTATCAGAAACAGCTTCTGCGGCTGCAGGCCGGCGAGCATCAGGGACTGCACTGGGAAGAGGTCTCCGAGCATCTATTCTCGCGCGACTACCTGCTCGAGCGGCCGCTGTTGCGCGCGATTGTGGCACCGCGCAAGGTCGTTCTGTTGATCGATGAGGTCGATAAGGCCGACGAGGAGTTCGAGGCCTTCCTGCTCGAGTTGCTGTCGGATTTCCAGGTCAGCATCCCGGAACTCGGCACCATCCGCGCCCGCGAGCATCCGGCCGTAGTGCTGACCTCGAATCGCGCGCGCGAGCTCTCAGAGGCTCTGCGCCGGCGCTGCTTGCATCTGTTCATTGATTTTCCATCGAGCGAACAGGAACGGCGCATCATCGAGCTCAAGGTTCCCGGGCTCGACGCGCAGCTGGCCGAGCAGGCGGCGCGCTTCGCCGGCGCACTGCGCAAGGCCGGCCTCAAGAAGCCGCCATCGATAGCCGAGACGCTCGATTGGGCGCGCGCGCTGGTGCGGCTCGGTGTGAGCGAGCTGGATACGCCGGCCGTGCGCTCGACCCTGGGCCTGCTGCTCAAACACGAGGACGACCGCGCGAAAATCGAGGGCAAGGTCGCATCACTGATCGCTCGTCCGCATTCGCGATGATCCCGATGCGCGAGCAACTGCTGCGCTTCGTCGCGGAGTTGCGCGGCGCCGGCGTGCGGATTTCGATTGCCGAGACGCTCGACGCGATGCGCGCGGTGGCAGCGGCGGGATTGCAACGCGGGCCGATGCGTGAGGCACTCGCCGCCAGCCTCATCAAGGACGAGGCCGACCGCCCGACCTTCGATCGCACCTATGCGCAGTTTTTCCGCCGCTCACACGCGGCCGAGCCGCGTGAACCCGAGCATCGCAGCGGCGCGCGCGCGGCCCGCGGTGGGAACCCGCAGAGCGGTGCGGGCCTCGCGGCGCGGCCGACACCGGAGCCTGAGACCAGCTTTCAGAGAACCGAGCGCAAGCCGCCGGAACAGAAAACGGCGGCGCAGACGGGTGAGCCGCGGGAGTTGCGCGGCGAGTCGGAGACAGATTCCGAAGCCACGCAGCAAGACGGCGAGTCAGACCGCGAGGCCGCGACCGGGATCGAGACGACGCGCGAGGCGCGCTTAGCTGCGGTCGAGCGCGCCCGCTTCGAGGATTATTCCGAGCTCGATTACGAAACGGCGCGGGATTCGCTCGCGATTCTGATTCGCCGTTTTCGCGTGCGCCTAGGACGGCGGCTGCGGATGGCACGCCGCGGGCGGATCGATTTCCGGCGCACGATTCGCGCCGCAATTCAGCACGGTGGCGCTTTGATCGATCTCAGGTTCCGTTCCCGCCGGCCGCGCCGGGTCGATCTGCTGATTCTGGCCGACATCTCCGGCTCGGTCCGCTATGCGGCGACTCTGATGCTGGAGCTGGCCGCGGGAGTGCACGCGTCGTTTCGGCGGGTTCGCAGCTTTGTCTTCATCGATCATCTCGCGGAAGCGGGCTTTGAGGACGGTCACCTGGTGATGACGCCGGCGCTCGATCCGTACGCGCGTTCCGATTTCGGGCGCGTGCTGGGCGAGCTCTGGGAGCGGCGCGACGAGCTGCTCGGCCCCGCCACGCTGGTCATCATCATGGGTGACGGCCGCAACAATCGACGGCCGGCGCGGGCGGACCTGGTCGCCGATATCGCGCATCGATGCCGCGCCGTCTATTGGCTCAATCCCGAGGCGGCCGCGCGATGGGGCACGGGCGACAGCGCGATCAGTCAGTACGCGCGTCACGTCACCGCATTGGTTCCCGCACAGACGCTTCACGAGCTCGAAGGCGCGCTGAGCGAGGTCTTCTAAGTCTGTTAATTTGCGGCGGCGAGTGCGTTCAGCTCGGGACGGAGCTGTTCAACGAGCGCGCGCCGCTGGCTCAGCGCGGCTGCTTGTTCGGCGCTCAACCCGGCTAGATACTTCCCCGACTCCCGCATCAGCAGCACCGCACGATACGGAAACCCCGGCTGGATGCGATCGTAAACCCGCTTAGCGATCAGACCTTCGAGCGCCGCCTCGACGGTTCGTTCACGCAACTCGCGCCCATCGCGCCATCTCAGTGCTGCCACCGTTTTCAGCCGCGCCGTCCGATGATCGCGTGGGACTTCCTTCATCCGGCGAATCACTTCTTCAGCGAGGTCGCGATCGCCGGCCGTGCGGCCGAGCCATCGATGCGAGTGTACGCCCGGCGCGCCGCCCAGCGCGTCAACCTCCAGACCGCCGTCGTCAGCAAGAGTCGGCAGTTTGCAACGCTCGAAATAGAAGCGGGCCTTGATGAGCGCATTGTCGACGAAGGTCTCGCCGCTCTCGACCGGCGAGATATCGATACCGAGGTCGTCGAGCGCAGCCGGTTCAATCGCGAGGCCGCGTAGCAGCAACCGGTACTCGGCGAGCTTGGCCGGATTGGTGGTCGCGATTAGGAGGCGTTTCACGTTGACCGCAAGCGCGTCAGAGGCGCGGCTGGTAGGTGAATTTGAGATGGCGGCGCGCGCGATGCTCGTCCAGCGCCAGGCCGATCAAGCGATCGATGAGCCTGCCCAGCGGCAGGCCCGAGGCTTCCCAGAGCTTCGGATACATGCTGATCGCAGTGAAGCCGGGAATCGTGTTGACTTCGTTGAGGTAGATTTCATCCAGATTCGGGCGGGCGAGAAAATCAACCCGTGCCATCCCGCGCAGTTCGAGCGCGACGAACGCCGCAACCGCGAGCTCGCGTATCCGTTCGGCGGCGCGCGCCGGGAGACGCGCTGGAATTTCGATCGCGGCGCCTTGCTGGTCGACATATTTCGATTCGTAGCTGTAGAAACGATGGCCGCCGCGCACCACGATTTCGCCGACTACGGAGGCCTCCGGCCGCTCGTTGCCGAGCACGGCACATTCGAGTTCGCGGCCCTCGCAGGCGGCCTCGATCAGCGCCTTGCGATCGTAGCGGAAAGCCTCTTCCAGAGCAGGTGAGAGCGCGCGAGGGCCGGTCACGCGGCTCACGCCGATCGAAGAGCCGAGCGCGTTGGGCTTCACGAAGACCGGCCATCCCAGCCGCCCCGTGAGCCGCCTGATCGTGGCGGGATCGTCGTGATAATCGATATCGCGGACTGCGAGGTAACGCACCACCGGCAATCCGGCATCACGCAGGAGTCGCTTCTGCACGTCCTTGTCCATCCCGATCGCGGAGCCGAGCACGCCCGCACTCACGTAGGGAATCCCGGCGAGCTCAAACAGGCCCTGCACCGTGCCGTCTTCGCCGAAAGTGCCATGCAGGACGGGAAAGATCACGTCGAGCGACCCGCGAAGAATCGCGCGCGCGGCAACGCTGCCACGCCCGAGTGCGCGCCGCCCATTCGCCGACGCCGTTACCAGCGCGTGATTATCAGGATATGGCCGCAGGCTCACGGGGGTGCCGGTGCTTCTGAGCGCAGCCAGGCGCGGCGCGGCGGCGCCGAGCATCCGGAGCGCGTCGGTTTCGAGATACCAGCGGCCGGCGCGGCTGATTCCGATCGGCACCACCTCGTAGCGACGCCGATCGATCGCCGAGATTACCGTGAGCGCCGAGCGCAGCGAGATTTCATGCTCGCCGGATCGTCCGCCGAACAGCACACCCACCCGAATCTTCCGCCCGCTCATCTGTGGAGTTCCATCCTATCGAAAAGCATGATGCGCTCCGGAGCGCCTCATGCAGAATAGACCTCGCGCTGCGAACGGGCGAGCATCGCGACGAAACCCGAAACAGGTTATGCGGGCCGGGCTGCCGCGCGGTCTTGGCGTCCGGATTGGTCGCCGCGGAAATGCGGAATCACTTCGTTGGCGAAGAGCCGCATGCTCTCGCGCACTTTCGCGGCTTCGATTCCCGGTAGCGACATCTCGAGGACCAGATGCGTGAATGGATCGGTCTGCACCCAGTGTCGCAGGCTGGAGACGATGTCCTCGGGCGAGCCGATCAGCAGCGTGGTGTTGTTCGCTTTGCCGAAGACCTGCTGCATTTCGTTGGGCGGCGGCACTTTGCGAAAGCCTTCGTCGCCCGGAATATCGGCGGCGTCGGCGAGCCACGCGCCGAGCGTGCTCAGCGAATAGTGTGCGGCGTGCGAGGCCTCCGCCCAAGCCCGCTCGCGTGTCGCGGCGACGTATCCATAGCGCACCTGGCCAATATGGAAATCATCTGGATTCCGGCCCGACTCGCGCAGCACGTTCTTATAGACCTCCGATGGCCGCTGGTCGCCGAACACACCCAGCCCGCCGGCGCCGATCAGGTGATAGCCGTTGCGCGCCGCCCATTCGATGATCGAACGGCTGCGGCCGCCGAGCCACAGCGGCGGATGCGGCTGTTGAACGACCGGCGGATCGAGCAGCGCGTCGGTGACCGAAAAATATTTCCCTGCAAACGTCACCCGTTCGCCCGTGAACAAACGACGCACGATCTCGACGCCCTCGCGCAGCCGACGGCCGCGCTGCGCCGGCGGAATGTTGTAGCTCACGAATTCGTCCGGCTTGTAGCCCTGGCCCATCCCAAGATCGAGCCGCCCGTTGGACAGCACGTCCACCACAGCGGCATCTTCCGCGACGTTAATCGGGTGATGCAGCGGCATCAGCAGCAGGCTGGTGCCGATACGGATGCGCTCGGTCTGGACCGCAACGGCCGCGGCCAAGGGCAGGACGCTCGGCGAATAACCATCGCCAACGAAGTGATGTTCGTTGAGCCAAACGTTGTCATAGCCGAGTCGTTCGGCTTCGACCGCGAGATCCAGATGTTCGCGGTAGAGGCGGTTGAATCCGCTGCGCGCGACGTCGATGCCGCGAAAGGATTCCTTGAGTCCAAACTTCATGGCGAGATCTCCTTATCTGGCGACCGTGGGAGGACGAGCGAATCGGGTAGTCCTGCTGATCCTGGTGCTTGCGGATGCTGCGAAACCGATCAGGAAATCAACGGCGGTAGTTGGGCGCTTCCTTGGTGATAAAAACGTCGTGGACGTGGCTTTCGCGCTGGCCCGCATCGGTGACGCGGATGAACTTTGCACGCCGGCGCAAATCCTCGAGACTCGCCGCGCCGACATAACCCATCCCCGCCTTGAGCCCGCCGACGAGCTGCTCGATGTTCGAGGCGAGGGAGCCGCGATGCGGTACGCGCCCCTCGATACCCTCGGGTACCAGCTTGGTGTCGGGCACCTCTTGCTGGCCGTAGCGATCGCGAGTTCGCTCGGACATCGCGCCCAGCGAACCCATCCCGCGATAGAGCTTGTAGGTGCGTCCCTGGTAGAGAATCGTCTCGCCCGGGCTTTCCTCGGTGCCGGCGAACAAAGAGCCGATCATCACGCTGTTCGCTCCGGCGGCTAAGGCTTTGGCAATATCGCCGGAGAAGCGGATACCGCCGTCGGCGACCACCGGAATGGCGCGCGGTTCGGCGATCGCCGCGCAATCCATGATCGCGGTAATTTGCGGCACGCCAACTCCCGAGACCACGCGCGTGGTGCAGATCGATCCCGGGCCCATCCCGACCCGCAACGCGTCGGCACCCGCATCGCACAGCGCCCGCGCGCCCTCGGTGGTGGCAACGCTGCCAGCGATCACCTCGACCTCGGGGGCCTCGCGCTTAGTCGCGCGCAGCGCCTCGATCACGTTGCGCGAATGGCCATGCGCGGTATCGATACACAACGCGTCGACGCCGGCACGCTTGAGCGCCGCGACCCGTTGCTCGCGATCGGGCCCAACCCCGACCGCCGCACCGACCCGCAGCCGCCCCATCTGGTCCTTACTCGAAGTCGGATAGCGGGTCGCCTTATCCATATCCTTGACGGTGATAAGACCGCACAACCGTCCGCGATCGTCGACGAGCGGAAGTTTTTCGATACGATGGGCCTGCAGAATTTCCTTGGCCTGCTCGAGATCGATTCCGACCCGCGCCGTGATCACCTTGGTAGTCATCACGTCGCGCACCGGCTTATCGAGCCGCTTCTCGAAACGCAGATCGCGGTTGGTGAGGATGCCGACCAGGTGGTTTTCGGCGACCACCGGCAGACCGGAAATCCGATGACGCTCCATCACCGCCAGCGCATCGCCGATTTTCTGCTCGGGATGGACCGTGACCGGATCGACGATCATGCCGCTTTCGTATTTCTTGACCGCCTCGACTTCGGCGGCCTGACGCTCGATCGGAAGATTCCGATGGATGAAACCGATTCCGCCGAGCTGGGCGATCGCAATCGCGGTGCGCGACTCGGTCACGGTATCCATCGGGCTCGAGACCAGCGGGATTCGCAGGCGGATTTTAGCGCTGAGCGGGGTCGAGACGTCGCAGTCCGATGGCAGCAGGTCGGAGGCCTGGGGCAGCAGGAGGATATCGTCGAAAGTCAGACCTTCGCGAAGTTCCTCGTGGTATGCCATGCCTTGATCTCCGTGAATGCAAAAAAGCCCGCAGCGTGCCGCGGGCCTTGACTACCTGGTGAACGTATTTGCGATTGCGGTCGAGAAACGCGCCATACTCTTATCTAACAAAAGCCGGAGGCCCAATCAATTCATCTTCCGCTCCAGGTCGGCTGACGCTTGTCGAGAAACGCGCCGATACCCTCTTGCGCGTCAGCCGCCATCGCATTCAGTGACATCACTTCCTTCGTATATTCGTAGGCCTTGGCCTGGTCGAGATCGATCTGCGTGTAAAACGCCTGCTTGCCGATCGCGATGGTGAGCGGGCTGGCATCGGCGATTTCGAGTGCCAGCCGGCGGGTCGCGTCGGCCAGTTCGGCGTCCGGCACCACGTGATTCACGAGTCCCCAGCGCTCGGCGGTCTCGGCGTCGATCATGCGGCCCGAGAGCAGCATCTCCATCGAATGCTTGCGGCCGATGGCGCGCGATAGCGCGACCATCGGAGTCGAGCAGAAGAGCCCAATCTTGACGCCCGGGGTCGCGAAGCGCGCGCTGGCGGCCGCGATCGCGAGATCGCAGGTTGCAACCAACTGGCATCCCGCCGCCGTCGCCACTCCGCCGACGCTAGCGACGATCGGCTGCGGGATGCGCTGGATAGTGGTCATCAGCTCGCTGCAAAGATCGAAGATCTCTCGATAAAAGGAAATTTCGCGGCCGCGCAGCTCGGCGAGATCGTGGCCGGCGCTGAAAGCCGCGCCGCGGCCGGCGAGAATTACCGCGCGCACTTCTCGCTGGGCGCCGATTTCGCGCAGCGCTGCGATCATTTCCTTCATCATCTCGGCGGAGAGCGGGTTGCGCTTTTCGGGCCGGTTCATGGTCAGCGTGACCAGCCCCTGGCCGGATTCGATCAACAGGTTCGCTGCCATCGGTCGATCCTCCGGCATTGGAGTCTAAGCCGCCGCGTTGAAGTGCCGCAATCACAGCAACCGGCATACGATGCGCCATCGATCGTCGCCACGACAAAGAGGCGAGGCGCGCGACGAAGAAGAAACAGAAAGGGCCCCCGGTTAAGGGAGCCCCTTCGTTCCTACGAGGCAACATCGCCCCGGCTTAATCCAGCAGTAAGCCCGGCATCTGTAGCCAGCCCCTGAGAACGATTTCTCAGGGGAAAAAATTTGTCGTTACTTC
>DATJRJ010000077.1:0-30604 GCA_035504735.1 Binataceae bacterium (SeqCode) | reverse complement strand
GGGACTCTGGCGCGCGCGCCAGTTTTAAGTTACGAATCTTAAGCCCCTTGAACCTGCCAAAACCGGTGATGAAGAACCTGCAATGAGATGCGCCCTTCACTTGCGCCATCCAGGTCCTGAGGCGAAGCATCTGCCATGGTGATCGACCTCGTGATTGCCGCCCTGCGGGCGATCGTGATGCTGCTGTTGGTGCTGAACCTGTCGGCGATCCTGTTGTGGTTCGAGCGCAAAGGCAGCGCGCTCATCCAGGACCGGATTGGGGCCAACCGCGCGAATCTGCTGGGAGTGGGGGCGCGATTCGGCCTGCCTAATCTCGGAATAGTCAACACGCTTTTAGCCGATCCGATCAAGATGTTCACCAAGGAGGATTTCGTTCCCGACGGCGCGGACCATCTGCTGCATGGCTTGGCGCCGTTCCTGGCGCTGTTCCCGGTACTGGTGACGTTCGCGGTGGTGCCGATTGGCGATACGGTCTCGATCGGGGCCCATCGCTTCGATCTCGTTGCTGCCGATTTGCCCGATGCGGCGCTCTATGTCCTGGCCTCGATCGGAATCGGCGTCTATGGGATCGCGTTGGGCGGCTGGGCCTCGAACAACCGTTGGGCGCTGCTGGGTGGAATCCGGGCCAGCGCACAGATGATCTCCTACGAAATCGCGATGAGCCTTGCGATTATCGCTGTGGTCACCACCTTCGGCACGCTCAGCCTGCAGACCATCGTGCGCGAGCAGGGCGGGGTGTGGTTCGGATGGCTCCCGCGCTGGGGCATCATGCTCCAGCCGATTGGGTTTCTGTTGCTGCTGACGGCCGGGATGGCCGAGTCCAAGCGCGTGCCGTTCGACCTGCCCGAAAGCGAATCCGAGCTGGTAGCCGGCTACTACACCGAATATTCCGGCGGTAAGCAGGCGGTTTTCATGCTCACCGACTTCGCCGAGGTGACGCTGGTCGCGGTGCTGATCACGACGTTTTTCTTCGGCGGATGGCAGGTGCCGTGGCTCTATCGCGATGGGTTCCATCTGCCGGGCGGCGCTCTGGTGCCCATTCCATATTGGGCGGTCGTGGTGTTGGGGGTGATCGCATTCTGGATCAAAACGATCTTCTTCTGCTGTCTGCAGATACTGATTCGATGGACCTTGCCGCGTTTTCGCTATGACCAGCTGATGCGCTTTGGATGGAAGCTGCTGGTGCCGGTTGGACTGCTGAACCTGGTAGCGACCGCAATCGTAGTCGTGCTAGCGGGGAGCTGACGATGCCGCTGTGGCTGTTCATCTTTCTCGCTGTGCTCGCCGTGCTCTCGGCGCTCGGCGTGATACTGCAACGCAATCCCGTGCACTGCCTGATGGCGCTGGTGCTGACGCTGCTCGATATCGCGGTGATGTTCATCGGGTTAGGGGCAGTGACGGTCGGTTTTCTGCAGGCCATCGTCTACGTTGGTGCGATCATGGTCCTATTCCTGTTCGTGATCTGGCTGCTGAACCTGCAGACCGAGGAGCGGCTGAGCGGCCACCTCGCACTCAAGCTCTTCGGATCGATCGGCGCTGCGGCCCTGGTCGCCGAGCTTTGCACGTTCGTCGTCAAGGCGCCGTCGACCGCCGGCCTGAGCCGTCTTCCGGCCGGCTTCGGATCGATCGCCAGTCTGGCCGAGTCATTGTTCACGAATTATCTGATCGCGTTCGAGATGACGTCGCTGCTGCTGCTGGTCGCCGTGATCGGCGCGATCGCATTGGCCCGACGTCCATCGCCTGCACGGTCCGAGTCGACTGCCGCGATGCCGGAGAAGCACATCAGGAGCCTGTGAACGATGATCGTGCCGCCGTCGTGGTTTATGGGGTTAGGCGCCGTACTGTTCGCGATCGGTGTCGCGGGCGTGATGCTGCGGCGCAATGCGATCGTGATGCTGATGTCGATCGAGCTGATGCTCAATGCCGTGAACCTGACGTTCATCGCGCTCAGCCGGGCGCTGGGCTCGGTCGACGGGCAGGTGATCGTGCTGTTCGTGATAACGGTGGCGGCGGCCGAGGCTGCAATCGGGCTGGCGATCATTCTCGCGGTGTTCCGTAATCGCGACACCGTCAACGCTGACGAACTTAACCTGATGCGCTGGTGATCATGACCGTTTCATTTCCAGCCCTCGGCCTGATCCTGCTGATTCCTGCCCTCGGCATGCTCTTCAACCTGTTCTTCGGGCGCCATTTCGGCCGCGCGGCGGTAAACTTCGTCGGTCCAGCGGCGATCTTCGCTACCTTCGCAATCGGATGCTGGGCCTTCGTCACGCTCCTCACGATGCCCCCCGGCTCAGCGCTGGCCGTCACCCTCTGGCCGTGGATCGAAGCCGGCAGCTTCCACGTCAATTTTGCCCTGCGGATGGACGCGCTTTCGGCGGTGATGACGCTAATCGTCAGCGGCGTTGGCGCGCTGATCCATCTTTACTCGGCCGGCTACATGGCGGAGGACGAAGACTACGCGCGCTTTTTCACCTACATGAACCTGTTCATGCTCTCGATGCTCATCCTGGTGTTGGCCGACAACCTGCTGATGATGTTCATCGGATGGGAGGGAGTGGGACTCTGCTCCTACCTGTTAATCGCATTCTGGTACACGAATCGCGAGTTTGCCTACAACGGCCGCAAGGCGTTCATCGTCACCCGCATCGGCGATGTCGGCTTTATCCTGGGGATTCTGACGCTGGTCTACGCGTTTGCTGAGCACGGTATCTGGACGCTCAGCTTTACCGGCATGCAGGCCCATCGCGAGATCCTAGGCAGTATCTGGGAGCCGCTCGGCTGGCCGGTTGCGACCGTTGCCGGATTGCTGCTGTTCGCGGGCGCAACCGGCAAATCGGCGCAGATTCCGCTTTACGTATGGCTGCCGGACGCGATGGTCGGTCCGACTCCGGTCAGCGCCCTGATCCATGCCGCCACGATGGTGACGGCGGGCGTCTACATGGTCGTGCGGCTCAATTTCCTGTTCATCATGTCGCCCGCCGCGATGGACGTGATTGCGACTATCGCTGCGCTGACGGCCTTCTTTGCCGCGACCATCGCGCTGGTCCAACCGGATATCAAGCGCGTGCTGGCCTACTCGACCATCAGTCAGATCGGCTACATGTTGTTGGGCGCGGGGGTCGGCGCGTTCGGCGCGGGAATCTTTCACGTGATGACCCACGCCTTCTTCAAAGCGCTGCTGTTTCTATGCGCGGGCTCAGTAATGCACGCGCTCGACGGCGAGCAGGACATGAACCGTATGGGCGGACTCTGGCGCAAGCTGCCGATCACCTACGCCACCATGCTGATCGCGACGCTCGCGATCAGCGCGATTCCGCCCTTCTCCGGCTATTTCTCGAAAGACCTGATTCTCGAGTCGGTTTATGACTCCGGTCATTTCGGACTCTGGCTGCTGGGGGTGATCACCGCCGGCCTGACCAGCTTCTACATGTTCCGGCTCATCTTCATGACCTTCCACGGCGCTTCGCGGGTCGACCAGCATCGCGCCGCGCATATTCACGAGTCGCCGCCGGTGATGACCATCCCGCTGCTGATACTCGCGACGCTCGCGACCTGCGGCGGCTGGGTGAACGTGCCCAAGAACTTCTTGTGGGGCGATGCCTTCATTCGTTTCCTCGCGCCGGTGACCGGGAATTTCCATCCGGTGTTGGAAGGCGGGGCGAGCATCCTCTCGATGCTCGCGCTGGCTGCGACGCTGGCAGGTCTGGTGTTTGCCTGGCTGCTGTATCTGCAGCAGCCCGAGCTGCCAGGAAAGCTCGCCCGGGCCCTCGGGGCGCTCTATCGGATGCTGTTGGACAAGTACTACATAGACCAGCTTTACAACACGCTCGTTTCGCGCCCGCTGTTCTGGATCGCGGGACCGGTGCTGGCGCGCAGCGTCGACCAGCAAGGGATCGACGGTTTCGTGAATGGCTCGGCGATGACGGTCGAGAACAGCGGCGAGTCGGTGCGCAGGATAGAGACCGGCAATGTGCAGCATTACGTGCTGGTCTATGTGCTCGGTGCGGCGGCGGTGGCCGCCTACTACATCTATGTGGTGGTTCGCTGATGGAAAGCTACTGGCTAACCGGTCTGACTTTCCTGCCGCTGCTCGGCGCGTTGTTCGTAATCCTGCAGAACGACGAACGCTCGATCTGGCGGTCGGCGGCGGTGTTCTCGCTGGTACCGCTGGCAATCAGCATCTACCTGTTGATCCGTTTCAATCCGAGCGATCCCGGCTATCAGTTCGTCGAGCAATACCAATGGATTCCGCAGTTCGGAATTTCTTACCACCTCGGACTGGATGGCATCAGCCTGTTCCTGGTGGTGCTGACGACGCTGCTGATTTCGCTTTCGTTGATCTACTCGGGCGGCGGCGATATCGGCTATCGTCCGCGCGAGTTCTGTTTTTTCATGCTGCTGCTCGAGACCGGGCTGTTGGGCACGCTGCTCGCCGTCGATCTCTTCATGTTTTACGTGTTCTGGGAGCTGATGCTGATCCCGATGTACTTCCTGATCGGCATCTGGGGGCATGGGCGCAAAGTCTACGCCGCTTTCAAGTTCATCCTGTTCACGATGACGGGCTCGTTCCTGATGCTGGTCGCGATTCTGTACCTGGTCCATCTCGCGCATCAGCAGAGCGGTGTGCTCAGCTTCGATCTGCCGAACCTCTACGCGGTCCGGCTGACCCCGACCGAGGCGGGGTGGTTGTTCGCCGGCTTCGCGATCGCATTTGCGGTCAAGGTGCCGATGTGGCCGATCCATACCTGGCTGCCTGACGCGCATACCGAGGCGCCGACCGCCGGCTCGGTGATACTGGCGGGCGTGATGCTGAAGATGGGGACCTATGGCTTCGTCCGCTTCGCGATTCCACTGTTCCCTTCGATCGCAATCCAGGCGACGCCGCTGTTCATGGCGCTGGCGGTAATCGGAATTCTTTACGGCGCGCTGGTGGCGATGGTGCAGCCGGACCTCAAGCGGCTGGTCGCCTACTCGTCGGTGAGCCACCTCGGTTTCGTAATGCTGGGAATTTTCGCGCTCGACCCGCAGGGTGTCGAGGGTGCGATCTACCAGATGCTCAACCACGGGCTTTCGACCAGCGCACTATTCCTGCTGGTCGGGATGATCTATCTGCGGCGCCATACGCGCGAGATTTCCGAGTTCGGCGGCCTGTGGCATCGGATCCCGATTTTCGCGGCGATCTTCATGTTCGTGATGCTCTCGTCGATCGGCCTGCCCGGGCTCAACGGCTTCATCGGCGAATTCCTGATCATGCTCGGCGCTTATCTGAAGCTTAGGCTGGCGGTGGTGTTCGCCGTGTTCGGCTTAATCCTGGGCGCACTCTATATGTTCTATGCGTACGAGCGCGTGATGTTCGGCCCGATTACCAAGGCCGTCAACCAAACTCTCGCCGACCTCAACCGGCGCGAGATCGGCGTGCTGATCCCGCTAATCGCGCTGATGCTCTTCATGGGATTCTATCCGCGCCCGCTGCTGATACGTATGGAACCGTCGGTAAACGCGATGCTGAACCGCGTCAGATCGGCGCAGGCGCGGCTCGAAACCGCGCCGCGGTCGGCGACGCTCGCAGCACTTACATCAGAGACCCGCGTCGGCCAACGATGACACCTTTTAATATCACCGCGATCGATTTCGCCTGGCTGCCGCTCTGCCCGCTGGCGGTGGTCGCGCTGGCTGCGATTATCGTGCTGCTGGTCGGCGTGCGGGTGCGTGATGATGAGAGCGAAGGGCTGGGGGCGCTCACGCTGGCGCTGCTCGCGGTCGCGTTCATCTTTACGCTGGGGCTTTTCGGCCGCAGCGGTATCGCCTTTGCGGGCGCACTCTCGCTCGACAACTTCGCCGCCATCTTCGAGCTCCTGATCCTTATGAGCTCCGCGGTCGTGATCCTGATGTCAATCGAGTACGTGCCGGTGATGGGTCTCTCGGCGGCCGAGTATTACGCGCTGATCCTGTTTGCGACGCTCGGCATGATGCTGATGGCGGCGGGCGCCGACCTGATCGTGATTTTCATTGGCTTCGAGATAATGTCGATCAGCGTCTACGTGCTGGCCGGGTTTCTGCGCCGCAATCTCAAGTCCAACGAGGCCGCGCTCAAATATTTCATGCTGGGAGCGTTCTCAACGGCTTTTCTGCTCTACGGAATCGCGCTGGTTTACGGTGCGACCGGCACCATCAAGCTCGGACCGATTAGCGCTGCCCTGTCCGGTCCGATGGCGGCCAATCCGCTGCTCTTAAGCGGCCTCGGCCTGATGCTGGTCGGGTTCGGCTTCAAGGTCGCCGCGGTGCCGTTTCATATGTGGACGCCCGATGCGTACGAAGGCGCGCCGACGCCGGTGACTGCCTTCATGGCGGTCGGCGTCAAGCTCGGGGCGTTCGCCGGCTTCATCCGGATTTTCATGGTTCATCTCGGGCCGGTCAGCATTCACTGGACCGCGGTGCTTTGGGTGATTGCGGCGCTCACGATGACGCTCGGAAATCTGGCCGCGCTGATGCAGACCAACATCAAGCGGATGCTGGCGTACTCGGCGATCGCGCACGCGGGCTATCTCCTGGTCGGGATGACGGCGGCGGGATCGCAGGCCGGCGGCGCGATTATCTACTACCTGCTCGGCTATGCCTTCACCAACCTGGGCGCGTTCGCAGTCGTGATCGCGCTGGAGCGGCGCGGCGTCGAAGGCGATCTGATTACGGACTATCGCGGACTTGCCACCCGCCATCCGGTGCTGGCCGCGGCGATGGCGCTGTTCCTGTTCTCGCTCACGGGAATTCCGCCGCTGGCGGGCTTTGTGGGGAAATTCTATATTTTTTCCGCCGCGCTCAACGCCGGGCTGGTGGGGTTGGTGATCATCGCGGTCATCAACAGCGTGGTCTCCGCCTATTACTACGTCTCGGTGATCGTCGCGATGTACGTGCTGGAGGGCGGCGTGGAATTCGGGCCGCTCGATTCCCGGCCGGCACTGATCGCGGCGTTAAGCGTCGCTGCGATTGCGACCGTGCTGATTGGAATCTATCCGAACCCGTACATGAGCGGCGCTCTTCATGCCTTCAACTCGGCATTCGGCGCCACGCTCCCCAGAACCGCGTTGATGATACCTTGATCGGCCTCGCCCGGCTTGATCGCCCGGCGCGCGTGGATTTCGATCGCGTCAGCGTCGCCGACCTTTTCTGCGCGGCTTGGTCGGCGCCGGGGCTTTGGCGCGAACCACGCGGGCCCGCGGTCGGGCTTTCGACGGAGTGCGCGAAGGCGTCGCTGACCTCGCTCGCGCGCGTGCATCAGGTTGAACCTGCTGGCTGGGCGACGCGCCGACGTATGCGTCGGCATCGATTTCGATCAGGGCGTCGCCGCGGGCCAAGGCTCCGATCTCCAGCAAAGTCGACGCCGGAGGATGTTCGCCGAAGGCTTCACGATGGGCGCGCGCGATGCTCGGGAGGTCCGAGATGTCGGTGACATAAACGCGCGTGCGGACCACGTCGGCGAGCGACGATCCCATCCGCTCCAGCACGCTCGCGATATTGCCGAGCGCGGTGCGGGCCTGCGTATACATCTGATTGATGCCGGCAATCGTGCCGGTGGCGTCGGTCGCGGTACACCCGGAAACCAGAATCCAATCGCCGGCGCGCACAGCGCGCGAAAATCCAAACGAACTCTCGGAGGCCAAGCCGGTGCTAAAGCGCGTCACCGGGCCGTGTCGCGAATCGTCAGCCATACTAGGTTTTCAACGCCCAACAGTTTTCAACGATCGTTCGAGGCTTCCCACAATTCGCGGTCGATCGAGCGCATCGGCGGTGCCGTCGAACGGGCCGGCGCCGTCAGCCAGCGAAGCACCTCGAGCATCCGCCCCACGATCGCGCTGGGCTGGCCATTTGTCATGCGCCGCATATCGAGTTCCGGTTCAACCACGCGCGCTGCCTGATCATGGTCAGAAAAACGCACAAAACGGGGAAAAAACAACCGTTCCATCACCACCGCCACCTCTCCTCCACGAACTTCCAGGACTCGACGATTGTAGCGGGAATCTTCCCAATTATCAAAATTCGCGCCGTGATTCGTCATCAATTCGCGTTAGAGCGCTTGAAGCGAAGCGCCATTCTAACGTAGTTTTAATGGCACATTTTGGTCGACGAGCCCCAGCAACTAGGAGGAAGTTCATGCGCAAGTTCCTGATCCTTGGTCTAGTGGTCTGTGCCTTCGCGTTTGCGGCTTGTCACGGCGCTCACGAAACCGAAACCCCGGCCCCGGCAGCGTCGGTTGTAGAGACGGCGACCGCGACCGCCGCGCCGGAAGCGAGTGCTGCCGCGGCTAGCCCGATGGCTACGGCAAGTCCGGGGGCGATGGCCAGTCCGGCAACGCCGTAACCAGTTCTGATCGTAATCACCCGGAAATCGCCACACGGATGGCTATCTCCCGCATGACGGGACTCGCCATTCGTGTGGTGTACGCGGCGCTTTGAAACGACACCTCGGACCGATCAGTCCGAGCTTTCTCCCGACGGCGGGTTCCATCCCGAACGCTCGGACGGGAACAGCGGATTCTGGCGCGAGGGTTCATCAGCCGGCAGCGCTGACGATACCTCGCTCGATGGCGCTGGCGTCGGTCTGGTTTCCGCTTCCTTGGTGAGTCGCTCGATTTCCGCGTCCTTAGTCGCCAGTTCCTGGTCTTTGCGACGGAGCTGCGCGGTGAGCGTTTTGACTTGCGCTTGTGCATCGCGCGAAGCACTCGCGTGGCGTTTGACCCGGTCGAGAGTTGCCTTGAGATCGCTGGCTAATTTGCGGCCCTCAGCACGGAGCTGGGTGATTTGTAGGTTAACGGCCTGGCGCGCTTTCCTGGCCGCGACGATCAGCTTGGCATCGACCTGCCGCCGTCGCGCCTCGGCCAGCAGCCGATTTTTCAATCCTTTAACCGTCGCTTTTAGCTGATTCAGCTCCTTTGCCGTGACCTTTACTCCCTTTGCGCCTTGACGGAGCGTGCCTCGCGCGAGAGTAGGCTTTTTTTTCGCCATGGGTCTCTCCTAACCGGATTGCGGCCTTCACGATGAGCTAAACTCCATCGCCGTGGATAAATCAACTACTGGCCAAAATCCTCGGGGCTCGACTCAAAACTATCGCGATTCCGCCGGTGCTGCGCTCCCGGAAGCGGACCGGCACCTGCGGCCCGGTCTCTCGATCCACGACGCTGCGGCGATTGTGGCCGGCGACATGGTCGGCTCGGGCATCTTCATCGTCTCGGCCGATATCGTGCGTCACGTCGGCTCGCCGGCCGCCCTGCTCGCAATCTGGATCGCGAGCGGCCTGATGACTATCGCGGGTGCGCTGGCGTACGGCGAGCTGGCGGCCATGATGCCGGAGGCGGGGGGCCAGTACGTCTATATGCGCGAGGCGTATGGCGGACTGTGGGCATTTCTTTACGGATGGACGCTGCTATTGGTGATTCAGACCGGCACGATCGCCGCGGTGGCAGTGGCTTTCGCGCGCTTCGGCGGGGTCATCTGGCCGGCCTTCGGATCGAACCTTTGGATAGGAATCGGCGGGGCGGGTCTGTCGGGTGAGCGGCTCGGTGCGATCGGCGTAATTGCACTTTTGACCGCGGCCAATATGCGCGGGCTTAACCTCGGCCGGATAGTTCAGAACTCGTTCACTGCCGCCAAGCTGCTCTCATTGGTACTGATAATCGTGTTGGGCTGCATCATCGCGCCCAACGCCGCCGCCCGTATTGCCAATTTCGGTTCTCCGGCGGCGTTTTTCGGTACCCATGGGTGGTCGCTCGGGTTCGCTGCCGCCTTCGGCGCCGCGATGGTTGGCGGCCTGTTCTCGGCCGATGCGTGGGCGACCGTGACCTTTACCGCTTCCGAGGTGCGCAATCCGCGCCGCGACGTGCCGCTCTCGCTCGCGATCGGCACCGGCGTCGTGATCCTGCTCTACTGCCTGACCAATGTGGCCTACCTTTTTGAATTACCCGCACCCGCCATCGCTACCGCGCCGGACGATCGGGTTGCAGCCGCGGCGATGCAGATGGTCTGGGGTCATCCGGGAGCGACGCTGACTGCGGTACTGGTGATGATCTCGACTTTTGGATGCGCCAACGGCTTGATCCTGACCGGGGCGCGCGTGGTCTACGCGATGGCACGCGACGGCGTGCTGCTCCCGATAGCGGGACGGCTAAATCGGGCGAACGTGCCGAGCGTCGCGCTGGTGATTCAGGGGGTATGGGCAGCGATCCTGGCGCTCTCGGGTACTTACTCGGAATTGCTCGACTATGTGATCTTCGCGCAGCTCGCCTTTTACGTACTGACGGTCGGTGCGGTTTTCATTCTGCGCCACACCCGGCCCGAAGTTCCGCGTCCGTATCGGACCTGGGGTTACCCATATCTTCCGGCGGCTTACATCGTGGCGGCGGCCGCGCTGATGATCGATCTGCTGATCGTGAAACCCGGGTATACCTGGCCCGGATTGCTCATCGCGCTCTCGGGTGTGCCAGTTTATTTTTGGTCAACGCGCCGGCGCTCAGCGGCCTGAGGCGCCCGGCTGGTAGCTTCGGATAATCGTTGCCGTCATGAATGATTACGGGCGTTTTTCGAGTGACAGAATTTATTAACAGCCGGTTTCGGGTCGGCGCCGGACGACCAGCCATTTCGGCTGATACCCGACTCTGAAAGAGCGTTCCGCTTTTTCGGCAAGACTAAGAAATCACTGCAATGATAGTCCAAGTAATGTTCTCTCGCCGTGGAAATCTTGATCGGAGTTAGCCTATCACTCGATAAACTTGGCTTTGGGTACGCGATTTCACCTCAATGGCTATATCTCGCAAGTCCCGCTGAAATCAGTTTCCTCGCAGACTCGGCCCCAGCCTGTTGAAGAGCTGTGCATAGATGTGAAAGTGAATCGCCAAAGGAAGCGCGAAATCGCCGGCTCTAAGGCCGTTTGCGGCGCTTTGGATAATCAGCGTGTGATCACTACCAGGGTTCCGACCGGCAGCAGCGCCGCGAGCTCGTCGACTGCGCCGTTGTCCACCGAGATACAGCCCGTCGTCCAGTTGATATTGCCTTCATTTAGCATCGGCAGGTCGGTGCCATGGATACCGATCGAGCCGCCGGCGTTCGTGGCAACCGGGATCTCATGGGCGGCGCGCAGCTCTTCAAACCGAGATAGATCGATGGAGTTGGGATAATTCAGCTTTAAGAACCATCGCCAGCGCCGGCTTCGATACTTGCTGATAATCAGGTAATTGCCTTCAGGCGTACGACGATCGCCCGCAAAGACCTTGGCACTCGTGTCGAGATTACGTCCGAATACCGCCCGATAGGATCCATACAATCTGCCCTTGTAATAGACGTCGAGCCGATGCTGCTGCTTGTGGACTCGGACGGTCCAGTTCACCGGATCGCGCTCGGAGCCATCGGTGGTCTGCAAAAGCGCGATCAAGCCTGGCGTCCCCTTGGGATTGAGCGGATTAGCCGGAGGATTGCCGGTTAATGCTACCGCAGGGGTATTCCGGGGCGATGGCTGCGCAGCGGCGCCAGGGGCCGGCGGTATGACAGGATTGGCCGTCACCGCGGGTTTAGCGGGGGCAGCCGTCGTCGCGGTGGCTGTGGCGGTTGGAGTCGTGGTTGAAGTCGCCGTGGCCGTGACTGTCACGGTCGCTGTCGCTGTCTGGCTGACGGTCGCGGTGGGAGTTGCAGTCCCGCTTACAGTCGCGGTCGGAGTCGCGGTTGCGGTCGCCGTTGCAGTGGCGACAACTGCAGTGGCGGTGGATACCGCGGCCGCTGCTGGCTTGATTGCAAGGCCCACCAGAAGAAATCCGGCCAGCAACGCCGCCAGCGTAGCGCGGGCTATGATTGCCAAACGTCCGCGCCTATCCACGGCCACGCCAACCGACGTTCATGACACTGATTGTGAAATCGCGCACCGCCAAGGTCAACGTGGTTGGATGAATTCGAATACAAATAGTCGAGCGTATTTGCAAATTGACGCTGAATCGCAGCCCCTGATAATATTCGCGCGAGAAAAGCAGAGCCTATGCCGATAGACAAGAATCAATTGCGCCAGGTAATGGGGCACTTCGCCACGGGCGTATCGATTATCACCACCCTCAGCAAAGACGGCGAACTCGTCGGCTTGACCGCCAACGCGCTGACCTCGGTGTCGCTGGTGCCGCCGCTGCTGCTGATCTGTGTCGACAAAAAAGCCGAGAGCTACCCCCATTTTGCGGAGAGCAATCTGTTCACGGTCAATGTGCTGGCCGCCGACCAGGAGGATATTTCGCGGCGCTTCGCGACCAGCGGCGGCAACAAGTTCGAGGGCGTGAGCTATCGCAAGGGCGCTAACGGCGCGCCGATTCTCAACAACATACTGGCCTTCATGGAATGCCGGATCGTCGGTTCCTTCGAGGGCGGGGACCATACGATTTACCTCGGGGAGATCGAGGAAGCTTCCACCGGGGAGGGCGAGCCATTGCTATTTTACCGGGGCGGATACCGGTCGCTCGGATCCTAGTTGGATCGCCGCTCAGCCACCGGCCGTTGGTCTCGATTCAAGGACAAGGGAACGATTGCGGATGGGGCAGGCCGCCGCGAGGTGGAATTCGGTGGATGAGGCATCGCCGCCGCCGACGAATTCGGGCGTAACGGTGCTGCGGCTCGAGGGGCTGAGCGTCTTTCTGCCCTCGCACAATGAAGAGGGCAACGTCGAGCGAGTGGTCGCGGCCTTCAATGCCGCTCTGCCGCGTGTCACCGATGACTACGAGATAATCGTCGTCGATGACGGCAGCCGCGATCGTACCGGCCAGATCGCCGATCGGCTCGCCGCCTCCGACCCGCACGTGCGCGTAATTCATCATGAGCAGAATCGCGGCTATGGCGGCGCTGTGATCTCGGGGATCACGGCGGCGACCAAACCCTGGCTGCTGCTGTGCGACGGCGACGGGCAATTCGACGCTGTCGATGTTCAGGCGCTGGCGGCGTACGCCGGAGAGTTTGACCTGATCGTCGGACATCGGGCACACCGCGCCGACCATCTGGGACGCCGGCTGAACGGCAGCGCCTGGACCGCGCTGATGCGGCTGCTGTTCGGGATTCGGGCGCGCGATGTCGATTGCGGTTTCAAGCTGTTCAGGCGCGAACTGATAAACCCCGGCGAGTTGCGAGCCCGCGGCGCGATGATCTCGGCCGAGCTGATGGCGCGGATGGCCGGGCAGGGCGCGCGGATAAGGGAGGTCGATGTACACCACCTCCCACGCCCTACCGGAGCGCAATCAGGGGCGAATCTGAAAGTGGTGATGCGGGCTTTCCGCGAGCTGTTTGCGCTCTATGGTGAGCTGCGGGCGCAAGCACGGCGGCGGCGGAAATAATCGCAGAGCGAGTGCGAATCGATTGGATGCAGTCCGATCAGCCTATTTAAGGCGGATGATAGCTCGACGTATTGCGTCTGATGACGCCGCCCGTTAAACCGGATAAGCCCAGAAGATACCTCGATTTCTTCATGGCACAAAGTTGGCCCTGTTAGATGCTGAAAACTGCGGACCGTTGATAGGCCGCCTAACCGACAAGGAGATTCCTGAATGAAACGGGTCCTTTCTGTGATGACTGCAGCCGTGTTTGCCGGCGCGCTGGCGGTGCCGGTGTTCGCGCAAGATGCCGGTGCCCCCGCCCCCGCAGCCTCGTCCGCGGCCCCGGCCAGCAGCGGCAGCAGCGAGTCCACTAGCAAGACCAGCAGTAGCAGCACCAGCACTACCAAGCATCGCCATCATCACTGGTACAAGCATCATCACAGCAAGACGAGCAGCAGCAAGGCTAGCAGCAGTACGACCAGCGGCGAGACCAGTAGCGCTCCGGCGGCACCCGCGGGTGGCACTAACGGAGGCGGAACGACTCCGTAAGTTTTCGGTAATTTTAAATAATCGTGAACGCAGCCGGCCGGCTGCGAAAGTAGGCGGCCGGCTGCGGGTTATATTTTTGATAATTTTGTCGGCGGGTGACGATTTTCGCGCGTCGCCGGCTTCTTTGCGCACCGACATTCCTGATACATTTTTGATGAGCGCCCCTTAGCGCTTGTATAGCGCTGCGCGTTTAAATGCTTTGGCGATCGGCCGATGGTTCGTCATTTTGCTCGGGCTTTTAGCGTTGCTGGTGCAACGGCCGCTAGAGGTTCGTGCTGGAGCCGTGTCGATCACCGAACCGCAGGTTTGCGATCCTCTGGCCGATTATTTTCTTGGGATGGAGGATTATCCCGAGGCAATTCGACGTCATCAGCAGGTCATCAAGGAGCATCCTGATAACGCCCTGGCCCACTATCATCTTGGCTTTGCGGAAGGGCTGATGGGACAGCATCAGTTGGAGCTGGCCGAATACCAAAAGGCCGTCCAGCTCGGCCTGAATGATTGGGATCTGTTTCTCAACATGGGCCTGCTCTATCTCGAGACCGACCAGATCGACACTGCCACTCAGGTGCTGCAGCTCGCGACGCTGTTGGCGCCCGAGCATCCCGAAACCCATTACAACCTGGGTATTGCCTATGAACGGCGCGGCAAGCTCAAGCAGGCCGAGCAGGAAATCCTGCTCTCGCTGCAGCTCGATCCCGCGCAAGTCGACGCCCGCAATCAACTCGGCGTGATCTATGCCGAAGAGGGAAACTTCCAGCGCGCGCGCGACGAATGGCAGGAGTTGGCCAGTTCGGCCCCGGGCTATTCCCCGGCGGTCGCAAATCTGGCACTTTTGCGCAAGGTCGAACAGGGACGTACCCTCGCGGCCGGACAAAACTCTGGCTCCTTCCTGCATGCGCCATAGCGGCGGGCCTGAGGGGGATTCTGGAAAGGTAGGTGGTGGATTTGGCTGGGTGGCGGACTATTCGTCGAAATCTGGTTGTGGCCATGCTGGCCATATTGATCCCGCTGGTGGCGCGACCCGCATCGGCGTCGCGCTCGACCATTACCCATCATCATCGAGTCCATCGCCGGGTCCACAGCACCGTGCCGCTCTATCACGCGGTATTGCTCGAGGATGCCGATTCGGGCCGCATCCTGTATCAGGAAAATCCCGACCTGGTATGGCCGCCGGCCTCGATGGCCAAGATGATGCTGCTGCTGGTCGCCGAGGACCAGATCAAAGCCGGGCGGATGCACCTGAGCGACCCGGTGACGATTTCAGCCCGCTCGGCCTATACCGTAGGGTCGCGACTCGGACTGCGTGAGGGCCAGGTCTATCCGCTCGGTGAACTGATGAAGGCGGCGCTGATTCGCTCCGCCAACGATGCCGCGGTCGCGGTGGCTGAAAAGATTGGCGGTTCTTTCGAGGGCGCCGTCCGCATGATGAACCTGCGGGCGCGCTCGCTGGGTATGACAGCGACCGCGTATCAGACTGTCGACGGGCTTCCGCCGACACCCGGACACGACGTTGATTTCACCAGTGCGCGCGATCTGGCTACGCTGGCCCGTGCGATAATTTCTCAGACCGACCTGTTGGAATGGTCAGGGATGGAGCAGACGCCGTTTGATGACGGGGTTGCGATGCTGCACAACACCAACCATCTGATCGGCCATTTCGAGGGCTGCGATGGTCTCAAGACCGGTTTCACGTTCAGGGCCGGCTTTAACCTGACGGCAACCGCCAAGCGGGGCGAGATGCGTCTGATCGCGGTGGTGCTGGGCGCGCCTTCCAACCCGCAGCGTTTCGCGCAGGCCGCACGCTTCCTCGAGTGGGGCTTCCAAAACTATACCCGGGTCGCGGTCCTCAAGGGCGGACAGAGTTTGCCGGTCGAAGTGCGGACTGGATCAGGGGCACTGATCGCGCCGGTGGCGGCTCATCCGTTGAGCGTGGTAGTGCGGAAAGAGGATGTTCCCTACATACATTTCGAGTATGAAATTCCTTCAGTCGTGGTCGGCCAGGCCGAGGCGGGCATGCCGCTCGGGCAGGTGGTCGTGATGGATGGTGCCGACGTGCTGGATGATGATGCGGCTATCTGCCCGCTAAGCACGATCATCAAACAGCCGGTGCCGGATGGCGATGTCAGTCTGAACCAGGCCGCAGGCAACAATTCCAAGCCGCACACCGGCAGTAACCAGGTGGCTCGATGAAAATAGCTTCACGCCAGCGCAACCGGCGCAATCGCGCGCTTGCCAAGAAACGCCGTACCAGCCCAACCCAGGTTCGGGCGCGAAAGCGCCGCATCCGCCGTATCCGCCAGCGGGGCTAGCGTCCGGGTTCCGCACGGAACCTGTCAGCGCGGTTGAGGCTGGTGCTGTTGACTAGAAAAGGGCGGAAAAATTGACAGGCCGAAAGCGATAGGGGTACGAATGACCGAGGCGCGCGGATGCGATCGCGCACCGGCGGAGTCAGACTATCGCCTCGACATCGGTAATCGCGGTTATCCCAGCCCGGCTCGCCTCCACACGATTGCCCGAAAAGGCGCTCGCAGATATCGGTGGTACGCCGATGGTGGTGCGGGTATGGCGTCAGGCCTCGCGGGCTGCGAGTCTCGGCCGCGTACTGGTCGCCACTGACCATGAGAGAATTTACTCGGCGGTGAAAGCCGCCGGCGGCGAGGCGATGATGACCTCGCGCGAGCATCAGAGCGGTACCGATCGGATTGCCGAGGTCGCCCGCGCAATCGATGCCGACGTCTTCCTGAACGTCCAGGGTGATCTGCCGTTTATCGCCGCAGCCGACCTCGACGCGCTGGCGCGCCCAATGCTCGACGATCCATCGCTCGCGATGGCGACGTTGGCGGCGCCGATTACCGAGCCGGCCGAGTTTCGCAATCCCAACGTCGTCAAGGTGGTACTCGGCAGGTCCGGCAACGCGCTCTATTTCTCGCGCGCGCCGGTGCCCTTTCCGCGCGACGACCGCGCAGGCGTGCCGGACGCCGCGCTGCGCCATATCGGGGTTTACGCCTATCGGCGCGATTTCCTGCTCGAGTTCGCGCGGCTCCCACCCGGCGTTCTCGAACGAATCGAGAAACTCGAACAGCTGCGGGCGCTCGAAAATGGTTATACAATCAGGGTCGTACCTTCCGTAGCGCCGTCACTTGAGATAGATACAGCCGAGGAGCTGGCAAAAGCTCGCGAGCTGGTGGGACGCGGGGCGGTCTAGGCGGCGCGGAGGGCCATCAGTGGAACGTAAGACCAAATACATCTTTGTAACCGGCGGCGTGGTTTCCTCGCTCGGCAAAGGGCTGGCCGCCGCTTCGCTGGGCGCGCTGCTGCAGGCGCGCGGCTTGAGCGTCACGCTGCTCAAGATGGACCCGTATATCAACGTCGACCCGGGCACCATGAGCCCGCTGCAGCATGGCGAGGTCTTCGTCACCGACGATGGGGCCGAAACCGATCTGGATCTCGGCCATTACGAGCGCTTCGTGCAGACCACGATGAGCCGGCGCAACAACTTCACCACCGGCCAGATCTACGACACGGTGATACAGAAGGAACGGCACGGCGATTACTTGGGCGCGACCGTGCAGGTGATTCCGCATATCACCGACGAGATCAAGCGGCGCATTTTGGAGGCGGCCGACGGCGCCGATCTGATTATCGTCGAAGTCGGCGGTACGGTCGGCGATATCGAGAGCCTGCCGTTCCTGGAAGCGATCCGGGAGTTTCGATGGGACCAGGGGCGCGAGAACGTGCTCTATCTGCATCTGACGCTGGTCCCGTTTATCCCGACCGCCGGCGAGCTCAAGACCAAGCCCACTCAACACAGCGTCAAAGAGCTGACCGGGCTCGGGATTCAACCCGACATCCTGCTGTGCCGATGCGACCGGCCGCTGGAGAAGAAGGCGCGCGCGAAAATCGCGCATTTCTGCAATGTCGAGGAGAACTGTGTAATCTCAGCACCCGACGTCGAGACTATCTACGAAGTCCCGCTGCGCTTTTCAGCCGAGGAGCTCGACCAGCGGGTGGTCGAAAAGCTGAACATCTGGACCGGGACGCCGAATCTTTCCAAGTGGCGGCGGATCGTGCGGGTCGTGCAGAATCCCAAGGTCACGGTCAATGTCGCGGTGGTCGGCAAGTACGTCAACGTGGTTGATTCGTACAAGAGCCTGCACGAAGCGATCGCGCACGGTGGGATCGCCAACGAGGCGAAAGTTCATATCGATTACGTCGACTCGGAGACGCTCGAAAAAGGGGCGGTCGAAGAGAAACTCGGGCAGGCGCACTCGATAATTATTCCGGGCGGCTTTGGCGATCGCGGCATCGAAGGCAAAATCCGCGCGATCCGCTATGCCCGCGAGCAGCGCATCCCGATCCTCGGCATCTGCCTCGGTCTGCAGTTGATGGTCGTCGAGTGTGCGCGCGCGCTGCTCGGACTGCGCAGCGCCAACTCGCGCGAATTCGCGGCCGATACGCCCGACCCGGTGATCGATATCATGGAGAACCAGAAGGGCGTGCAGCGCAAAGGCGGTACCATGCGCCTGGGCGCCTATCCCTGCACCATCAAACCGGGCTCGCTGGCCCATGGCCTTTACCGCCGCACCCGGATTCAAGAGCGCCATCGCCATCGCTACGAGGTCAACAACGCCTACCGCGAGGCCCTCGAGCAGGCTGGGCTGACGGCGACCGGTACGTCACCTGACAACCGCCTCGTCGAGATGATGGAGTTGAGCGGCCATCCGTGGTTTCTCGGCTGCCAGTTTCATCCGGAACTGAAATCCCGTCCGCTCGACCCCCATCCGCTGTTCCGCGGCTTGGTGCGCGCAGCCGTCGAGCGGCGCGCCGGCGAGAAACTCGAGCGGCCCAAGGTCCGCGCAATCAGGCCGCTCACGTGACGGTCAACCAGGTCAAGGTGGGAGAGGCGGTCTTCGGCGGGCCGCGCCTGGTGATAATCGCCGGCCCCTGTGTGATCGAAAGCGAGCAATCGTGCCTGCGCCATGCCGAACGCCTGGCGGCGATCACGCGGGCTGCCGGGTTGCCATTTGTATTCAAATGTTCTTTCGATAAAGCCAATCGTACCAGTCACAGTTCTTTTCGCGGCCCCGGACTCGAGTCCGGATTGAGGATCCTCGAGCACGTGAAGCGCGACCTCGGCGTCGCGGTGCTGACCGACGTGCATGAGCCTCATCAGGCGGCGGCAGCGGCCCGGGTAGTCGATATCCTGCAAGTGCCGGCGCTGTTATCGCGGCAGACCGATCTGGTGATGGCGGCGGCCGCCAGCGGATGCGCAGTGAATCTGAAAAAGGGCCAGTTCCTCGCGCCCTGGGATATGCGGGCGGTGGTCGCCAAGGCCGAGAGCTGCGGAAACCGGCGTCTGATCGTGACCGAGCGCGGCTTTTCGTTTGGTTACAACAATCTGGTATCGGATTTCCGCTCGCTCGTGATCATGCGCGAGTTCGGTTATCCAATCGTCTTCGATGCGACCCACTCCGTGCAATTGCCGGGCGCAGGCGGCGATCGCTCCGAAGGCCAACGCGAGTTCGTCGCACCGCTGGCGCGCGCAGCCGCCGCGGTCGGCGTCGACGGCGTGTTCATGGAAGTGCACGAGGATCCCGCTCGTGCGCTGAGCGATGGCCCTAACTCATATGCGCTGGAGGAGCTGCCGGCGTTGCTTGCCGATCTGTCGCGTATCGACGCGATTACGCGTCAGAGCCGCATTTAGTAAGCCTTCGTGATAACGGCGTCGCTCGCGCCGGCTCCGTTGCCGGTTCTTTTCGACCTTTGGTTTACATCAAAAAAACCGCCTGATACCTTTTAATGGCCGGGAACGTTGACCATGAGTCCCAAACGTATCGCCAGAGTCTTGGCCGGGTTTGGGATAGTCGCACTCGGCGCGATCCTGGTCGTAACCATACGGGTGGTCCGCAGGCGTTCACCCGAACAAATTCCAAGCCAGATCGTGCCGCTAATCCCGGGAGCATTGCTGCATGCGCGCAATTTTCATTGGACCCAGATGAAGGGTGGCCAGAAGGAATGGGTGCTGACCGCACACGATGCCAGTTACGCCGATGATCGGACTTCGGTTCTGCTCAGGGATGCCAAGGTTACGATGACCGCGTCGGACGGCAAGGCCGTGATGCTCGAAGCGCCGCAAGTGACGCTCAAGATGAACGGGAATCATGTGCAACAGGCCAACATGACCGGTGGACTCACGGTCCACTACGGCGATTTTGTCGTGACCACCGACCACGCCATCTTCGTCCCCGATACCGATTTGATAACCGCGCCCGGCGCTGTGGTCGTCAGCGGTCAAGGTATCAAGGTGACCGGCGTCGGACTTATCGGCCATCCCCACCAGCAGCAGTTCGATCTCGGCAGCCAGGTTAATACAGAAATCATTCAGGACTCCAAAAATTCCCAGGGTTCCAAAAGTGCCAAACCCCGGCAATCCTGACCGTTCAGCGCCGCGGCCGGACACCGCGCGACGGCTCTGGCGCGGGTCGGTTGCCTTGGTTGCGCCGCTGGCCTTGCTGGCCTTGATGGCGTTTTCGATGCCGGCAGCCGCTCAGTCCACGGCCGAAACTGCATCGCCGGCCCCAGCCGCCCCGGTGCATCAGGCGAGCAGGAAATCAGCATCGGATAGCGCCGATAAGACTGCGGCCAAGGCCGGCAGCTCAAGCGATTCCAGTTCGCCGACGGACGACGGCACCGGGTTTGGGGGACTGACCTCGAGCAAAGGTCCGATCAACATCCGGTCCGATACGCTTTCGCTCGATTACAAGGGCAAAAAGGTTTTGTTTACCGGCCATGTCCATGCGGTACAGCAAAACAGCGAACTGACCAGCGATACGTTGCACGTCAATTACGAACAGAATTTCAAGGACGTCAAGGACATGACGGCCGATGGCAACGTCCGGATCTCACAGGGCGCCAGGTGGGCGACCAGCGATCATGCGGTGATGAACCAGAAGATTCAGACGGTAGTATTGACCGGGAACCCGGTGGTGCACGACGGGACAGACATAATCACTGGCGATCGTATCACAGTTCACCTCGATACCGGGAAAAGCGTGGTCGAACACGCGCACGCACTGATCTTCCCTCGACAGTCACAAACCCCTGATAATGGAGCGTCAGCCAGCGCGTCCACGGCCGGCCAATCGGCGGCCGAGGATGCGTCAGCTCCGGGCGCGGGGGCTGATAATTCCGCCGGCGCGCCGGGAGAAGCATCCGGACACTGAGGGCAGATGGCGTTTGAAGTAAAACTTGGACAGGACCTGCGGCTGCGCCAGCAGCTGGTGATGACGCCGCAGCTCCAGCAGGCGATAAAGATCCTGCAACTCTCGCTCCCCGAGCTCGAAACCGTTATCCAGAGCGAGCTCGAACGCAATCCGATGCTCGAGCCGCTGGACTCCAGTCCGAGCGAAATCACCGCCACCGCCATGAACGATGAGGAAGGCTACGCCAACGGCGAGACGCCCGCCGCCAACGGTGAGCTGGTCGCCCCGGCCGAAACTCCCGCCGGCGATGCGGGGTCCGAGCCCGGCGACGCCTGGGACCTGCCGCCGGCTGAGCTCCCTTCGACGCCGGTGGTCAGCGAGCCGCATGATGCGGCGGTCGAAATCAAGGAGAATAGCGGGCTCGATAAAATCGACTGGCGGGAGTACGTCGAGAACTATTCAAACAACTGGCAGGAAGGCTCCTTCAGCGGGCCAGGCGACGACGATCGGCCGACGCTCGAGAGCACGCTCACGCGCAAGACTTCGCTCGAAGACCATCTGATGTGGCAGCTCCGAATGTCGAGCCTGAGCGCTGCCGACCAGCAGATTGGCGCCACCATAATCTACAATCTGAACGACGACGGTTATCTCGAAACTCCGCTCGAGGAGCTGGCGACGCAGCTCGAAACGGCGCCGACCGAGGTCGCGCGGGTGCTCGCGCAGATTCAGCGCTTTGATCCGCCGGGCGCGTGCGCACGCGATCTGCGGGAATGCCTGGCGATCCAGTTGCGCAATCTCGGGATGGAAGAGTCGCTGGCGGCACGGATAGTCGCCAACCACATGGAGATGCTCGAGAAGCATCGCTACGCGGAGATTGCCAAGGCGCTGGGGGTATCGATTGAGATGGCGGGGCAGGCGATCAAGGTCATCTCGCTGCTCGAGCCCAAGCCCGGCCGCGACTACGGCGGCCAAGAGCCGATTTACGTCATCCCCGACGTTTACATCCAGAAGGTGGGCGACAATTTTCTGGTCACGCTCAATGAAGATGCGGTCCCGCGCCTGCGCCTGGCGAGCTACTACCAGCGGGTCTTGAATGACGGGGCGGTCACCAACGAGACGCGCGAGTACCTGCAGGAGCGATTGCGTTCGGCGCGCTGGCTGGTGAAATCGATTTATCAGCGCCAGCAGACGATCTTCAAAGTCGCCAATTCGATCGTGAAGTTCCAGCGCGAGTTCTTTGAGCACGGCGTGAGCCGCCTGAAGCCGCTGGTGCTCAAGGATGTGGCCGACGATATCGGGATGCACGAATCGACTATCAGCCGCGCCACAGCCAACAAGTACGCACATACGCCGCAGGGAATTTTCGAGCTCAAGTTCTTTTTCACTTCTGGCGTCAGAGCTAACGATGGGGGCGGGGACGTGAGCGCGGAAACGGTCAAGGAGAAGATCCGCGCGATGGTCGCCAACGAGCCCCACGCGGGCCCGCTGTCGGACCAGGCGATCGCCGAGATTCTTCGCGCCCAGAACATCAACATCGCCCGCCGCACGGTCGCCAAGTACCGCGAGGCGCTCGGCATCCTGCCCTCCGCGCGCCGCAAGCAACTTGGCGTCGGCGCGAGGCTCAAGCAAAACGGTTCGCGATGAGCGCCAAGGAGACCAAGCGCGGTAAGCGGACCCGCGAAGTCGCGCGCCAGGTCCGCCGGCGCAAGCGCGTGGCGACACCTCCTGCGGCGGTCAACGTGACCTTTCGTCATCTCGAGCCGACCGTCGCGATTCGTGAGTACGCGGAACGCAAGCTCGCGAATCTGTCCAGGTTCCTCAAGCGCTCGTGCGAAATTCATCTAATCCTGGTGGTGGACAAGTATCGGCAGAGCGGCGAGGTGACCTTCAAGTCCGGCGATTTCTCTGTCGCCGCGCAGGAAGAGACCAAGGACCTCTACTCGGTCATTGATCTGCTGGCCGATAAAGTCGAAAAACAGCTCAGGCGGCATCGGGAAAAGACCGTCGCCAAACGCGAGCGTGCGCGCTCGACCGGTGAGGTCTTGAGTGCCGAGGAGGTCGCGCCCAAAGCGCGTCCCCGGCGATCCTAATCAAAAGCGAAGGTGTCCCGGTGAGAGGCCCGCTCCATCGCATACTGTACCAACTGCTGCTAGCCTAGACGCAGTAAGCTGGCCCATGAAAATCACTGATATTCTCAACTTTGAAAGCGTACTGCCCGACCTGCAGGGCACTAATAAGCCTACGGTATTGCGCGAACTGGCGAGTTGTTTGGCCGCGCAGCATCGCGAGATCCGAGTCGAGGAACTGAGCGCGGTGCTGCTGGAGCGCGAGCGGTTGGGTTCCACCGCGATCGGCGACGGTATCGCGATTCCGCACGGCAAGATCAAAGGCGTCAACAAAATCCTCGGGGTCTTCGGCCGCCATATAAAGGGTGTCGATTTCGAGTCGCTCGACGGCAACGTGACGCATCTGTTCTTTATGCTGGTGGCGCCCGAGGATTCGACCAGCCTGCATCTCAAGGCGCTGGCGCGGGTCTCGCGCCTGCTCAAGGACGCGGCCTTTCGCGATCGGCTGCTGAAGGCGCCGGACGCCGCCGAGATTTTCCGCCTCATCAAGGAAGAAGACGGACGGTACTAAGATGAGCCTGCGCCGATGCGCCGGCCCGCTTCCGCCCCGCACCCAAGCTTCATCGTCTTCGGGTCCGGCCTTCCGCCGACGCCGGACGGCGAACTAATCAAATGGCGATCGGCAACCTACCGCAAGCGCCGGCCTTGAACACACGCCTTATCGTCGTGACCGGGGTTTCGGGTTCGGGGCGTGCGTCGGTCCTGCGAGTGCTCGAGGACCTCGGCCTCTACTGCGTCGATAATCTGCCGGTCGCGCTGGCGCCGGAGGTGGTCCGGCTGGCGGTCGGGCACGATGCCAGGCTCAAGGGCATCGCGCTCGGGATCGATCCGCGCGAACGTATGTTCTTTCCGCAATGGCCGAGCATCTTCGCCCAGCTCGAACGCGAGGGCATCCGCCCCGAGATCATCTTCACCGATGCCTCCGACGAAATCCTCGCGCGGCGCTATTCTGAGAGCCGCCGGCCTCACCCGATGGCCGCGGGCGGCTCGAGCGTAACCGATAGCATCCGGCGCGAGCGCCTTGCGCTGGCCGAGATGCGCGAACGCGCCAGCCGCGTGATCGACACCACCACGCTCACGGTCCACGAGCTGCGGGAAGTCGTGACCGCCTACGTGACGGGCGCGGAGGGACGCGGCCCGATGTCAGTGATGCTGGTATCGTTCGGTTACAAGTACGGCCTGCCGGTCGGTCTCGATCTGATGCTTGACGCGCGCTTCATTCCCAATCCCTTCTTCGTGCCGGAATTGCGCAACAGCAATGGGCTGGATCCGAAGGTCCGCGATTACGTGCTTGGCCAGGCCGAAGCGCGACGCTTTATCGACGAGATCGTCCGCCTGTTGGAGTTTCTGATTCCCTTCTATCAGCGTGAGGGCAAGAGCTACCTCACGATCGGGGTCGGATGCACCGGCGGACGCCATCGTTCACCGGTGCTGATCAATGCGCTCCAGGAGCGGCTGGCAGCCACCGGGATGCGTGTGCAGGCGAGCCATCACGATCTCGCCCGCTCGACTTGAGCGCTCAGTTCATCGCGATGCCGGCGTCGACGTTGATACTCTGGCCGGTCACACCCGCGGATTCAGGACCGACCAGGAATAGGGCGACCCGCGCGCATTCCTCTTCGGTCACCATCCGATCGAGCGCAGTCCGTCCCAGCATCGCGCGCCTGACCTGCTCCTCGCTGAGTCCCATCGCTTTGGCGCGGTCCCTGATGACCTGCTCGATGCGCGCGCCGGCGACTGGTCCCGGACAGATGGCGTTGACGCGAATTCCGCTGCGGCCCCATTCTGCCGCCAGCGTTTGCGTGAGCCCGATCAGCCCCCACTTCGAGGCCGCGTACGGCGAGCGCATCGGATAGGCCTCGCGCCCGGCCAGCGACGAGATGTTCACGATTTGGCCGGCGCCCTGCCGCGCCATCGCCGGCAGCGCCGCGCGCGATGCCAGCCAGCAGCCGGTCAGGTTGATGTCCATCACCTCCTGCCATTGCGCGAGCGAGACCTCGGTCAGACGCGCAGTCGGCCCGGCGACCCCGGCGTTGTTGACCAGGATGTCGACGCGCCCGAAAGCGCCGATCGTTTGCGCCACCATCCGCTCGCAGTCGGGCTCGCTTACGACGTTAGTCTGGACGTGCAGCGCGCGGGCGCCACGGCGCTTCAATTCGGCGCAGGTCTCCTCCATCGGCGCGACTGAACGCGCCGCGAGCACGATCGCTGCGCCTGCACCGGCATAGGCGAGCGCGATCGCTTTGCCGATTCCATGACCGCCACCGGTGATAATCGCGACTTTGTCCTGCAACTCGTTCATCGCCATCTGGCCTCCATCCCGGGCGCGGGCCACCGCCAAGACAATCGCGGCTCGCGCAACTCTAATGCACAATCAAGCTGGGCCACAATGACTTTCGCTTGTCTGAAGTTAGACCGCTTAATATCATAAAGTGCCGATGGCCGCCGCCCAGCCAGTTCGCCCTCCCGTACACGGGCCACAGCCCGGCCTGCTTTCGGCGGGCGGCCTGCTGCGCATCGCGATCATCGTGGCGATCGTAGCCTGCGCCGCCTTCTTGATGATCACGCACCCCGAGTGGTTCGACGATCCCAAACGCGTCAAGATCGAGGTTCTGTCGTGGGGCTTCTGGGGACCGATCGCGTTCGTGGCGCTCTATGCGCTGGGACCCTCGCTACTGGTGCCGGGTGCGGTGATGACGATCGCGGGCGGACTGGCATTTGGCATGCTGTGGGGCTCAATCTATTCGCTGATCGGCGCAGACCTGGGCGCCCTAATCGCGTTCGCGGCGGGGCGCTTTTTGGGCCGCGGCTTCGTCGAGCGCACCGTCAACCTGCGCTTCCATCACCTGATGCAGGGCGTTGCGCGCCACGGTTTCCAAATTATCTTTTATCTGCGGATGGTGCCGATCATTCCATACAATGCGCTCAACTTGCTGGCCGGCGCATCGCCGATCACCTTCCGCGATTATTTCTGGGCGAGCGTTATCGGCATGATCCCGGGAACTATCGTATGGGCATTCCTGGGCGACGCGATGTGGCATCCGGCCTCGCCACGTTTCCTGCTCGCGGTCGGATTGATCGTAGTCTGTATCGCCGCGGGCGAAGTCTATCGGCGCTGGACGTCGTTCACAGTCGAATAGCCCCCGGCCGGTATCACCTCACCTGACGGTACGAATGACGGGGGGCAGTGGGGCTCGCCGGGTAGCGATTGGCAAGCCAAATCAGCAGCACGAAGATTCCGATCAGCGAGAGGCAGAACGCCACCGTCCACAATGCGGTCTTGACTCGCCGCGCTGTGAGGCTGCCCGGATGCAGATGCTTGGCGCGGCCGGTCACGTGCACGCGGGCCGGGTCCTGCAGGTCGTGAAGCATCTCGGCGGCGCTCTGGTAGCGATTGCGCGGGTTGCGCTCGATGGCGCGGATGATCAACTCCTCCAGGCGCGGGTCGAGGTCGGAGCGAAAGCGGGTCGGCGGTTGGGGATCGACCGCGGTCTTGGCGCGCATCACTGCGTAGACCGTCTCGCCCGAAAAGGGCAGCTCGGCGGTAAGCATCTCGTAGAGAATTGTGCCCAGGGAGTAGATATCGGTGCGAGCGTCGCCGCGCCGGCCACTGACCTGCTCGGGCGCCATGTAATCGGGCGTGCCGATAGTCGAGGAGAGGCCCGACCAGGTCAGCCGCCGTGCCGATTCATCCAGCGCGATGCCGAAGTCCATAATCTTCACCAGTCCCGACTGCGTGATCAGGAGATTCTCGGGCTTGAGGTCGCGATGCACCACGCCCTGCCGATGCATATAGACCAGTGCGCCGGCAATCTGGCGCGCGATGTCGAGCGCCTGCTCGGTCGGCAGCGGCCGCTTGTCGCGCATCATCGCGCGCAGCGAAACGCCGTCGACGTACTCCATCGCGATGTACATGCGGCTTTTGCGCTGCGGCGTGAGCACCTTGATAACGTTCGGATAGTCGAGGCGGCGGCCGATTTCCTCCTCGCGCTGGAAGCGCCCGTAGAAAACGATATCGCTCTCGAACTGGAGATAGGGGACTTTGATCGCGATGACCTGGCGAGAGACGGTATCGATGGCCTTGAAGATCGAGGCCATCCCGCTGCGCGCGATGAGCTCGGTCAGCTCGTACTGATCGAGCTTTTCGCCGACGTTGACCTCGCGCATGCAGAATCCGTAGCGCCCCGCGCTTGCGCGCGGACCTTACCATCGACGGTCATCGCTAAGCAACGGCCCCCGCGCCCGCGTTGCCCGGCAATCCGTGACTCCATTCACCGGCTACTAGCAGATCATCGTCAAACGGGCTGCCTAGCGGTATCACGGCCGCGGTCAGAGCGCGGTTGAGTCAGCGCCGGCTGAACCACGACCCGAGCCGGGCGCCCCAGCCACGATTAACCATCGGCGGTACTGCGCCGATCATCACGAAGACCGCAGCCGTTAGATTGTCGGCCGTGCCGCGACGATTGGCGGCGTCGATCAATTGGCGGCAGGCGCTGGCAGCGTCGAGGTCGCGCGTCAAATGCTCCAACTCATGGTCTTCGAGCACGCCGTGCAGGCCGTCGCTGCACAGGATCACGCGGCTGCCTTGCTCCAGCCGCAGCGTAATCAAGTCGACCGAGGCGATCAGTTCCCGTCCGAGGCAGCGGCTGAGCGCCGAGCGCTCGGGATGACGTCGGGCCTGCTGTGCAGTCAGCATCCCCACTCGCACGCGCTCGGCAACCATCGTGTGGTCCTTGGTAATCTGCCGGATCTTTTTCCCGTTGATCACGTAGAGCCGGCAATCGCCGACGTGCGCGGCATGCAAGGTGCCTTCAGTGACGACCGCGGCGGTCATGGTGGTCGCCATCCGCCGTAGTTCGGGGACGGCGAGCGCCCGGTTATGGATTTCGATATTGGCGCGCTGGACCGCACGATGGAGCCGCTTGGCGGGACCCCAGGTGGCGGGGCTCTCGGCGAAGCTCTTGAGCGCCAGCTCGACCGCCATCGAGCTCGCTACCTCGCCGCCCTCGTAGCCGCCGACGCCATCGGCAACCGCGAAGACCACCTCGCTGTCCGATTCCGCCAGGTGGCCGCAGAAATCTTCGTTGCCGGGACGGTCGGAGCCGATATCCGAGAGCAGGGCGAGCTCGAAGGCTGCGGTACGAATCAGCCGGGGCGCTTCGCTGCTGAGAGGCTCAGTATCCATCGAAGGTCTGGATTAGCCGCAAAACCTGAGGTCAAATTCTGCAATGCGGGAGATGGAACGAGCGGCCCGGCATTCCGGGCCGCTCGATGTCCACCTATTGATGCCGAGCACGCCGTGGGAGCGCGCGCGGCGGGCCGTCAGACCGGTTTCGCGAGCACCAATGTCGATTTTCCCTTCCGGCGCGAGTTGCGCATGAAATAGAGGCCGCCATAGATGCCCCATATCACCGAAAGCGTCACTGCGATCAGCGGTTCCTTCACGCTGCCGAGTCCTTCGATCGGGCCGATGATGTAGAAGGTCAGACAAGCGAAGTTGGCGAGCGCGCCGAAGATCGGCACTACCATGTGCTTGAAGCCATGGAAATCGTTGTGCTCCCTGAAGGCGATAATACAGATTATATTGGTCAGGCCGTAGAGCACAAAGGTGCCGAAGTTAGAGAGTAGCGTCACCAGCAACAAGCCATTCGGCATTGCCGACAGTGATGCATTGGAGCTCATTCCGATCGCGTACCAGAGATTATGCGGCAAGGTCGCGATGGTCTTGTCGTCGGGGGCCGACGCGCCGCCGAAGTAGAACAGCGCACCGTATGCGCCAAGCACTGCCGAGATCGTCGCGAGCACCCAGATGGCGCGATGCGGGGTGAGGTTATCGCCATGCAGCAGGCCGAAGTGCTCCGGCACCTCCTCGTCGCGCCCCATCGCATAAGTCACGCGCGCGCCGGTGTTGATACAGGCCAGCGTCGTGCCGATCAAAGCGAGGAAGACGGTAAAGGCCTCGATCAACATGAAGCCCTGGCCATGCCCGCCGAGCAGGGCATTGCCGACTATCACCATCATGTCGCCGATCGGCGCGGCCGAACCCTTGGCCGCGTTCAGGCTGTAGGCGCTGCTCATGAAATAGTTGGCCGCGAAGTATTCGATCAGGTAGCAGAACAAGCCTTGGATGGTCAGCGAGAGCAGCACGCCGCGCGGAATATCGCGCTTCGGATTTTTCGCTTCTTCGCCCAGCGAAGTGACCGATTCGAACCCGACCAGCAGCAGGATCGCGATGGTCGCCTGCAGCATCGTCCAATCGAAACGATGCGGCGCGATTACCGATAGCGCGGTGGGATGCGAGGGATTACTGCCACTGAGCGTATAGTGCAGTGTCTGCTTGATGACATTGCCCGAAGCGTCGAGCGCGAGGCCGATGCTGCCGTCCGGATGGCCGAGGCGGTAGGAAATCGCGAGCGCGGCGAAAAACAGCAGCGCCACGATTTGAATGATGTTGATTATCAGCGCGACCATCGTCGAGCCGGTCACGCCGCGAAACGCGATGAACGCGACTGCATAGGCAAAGATGATGGCGATGACGGCCATGAAGACCGGGCCGGGAATCGCGGCATTGAGCACGCTCGGGAATAGCGAGCCGAAGATATAGCCGACCATGATGCCCATGGTGGCGACCATCACGCCCGGGTAGACCCAGTAATACAGATGCGAGGCCCATCCGATTATAAATTTAGCGATACGCGAGAAGCGGTAGGCGTGGGTGGTATTGAGGAACGCCTGCTCAGCGAACAGATACGAACTGCCGGCGCCGGGATAGAGCTTGGCCAGCTCTGAATAGGACAGCGCGGTCGCATAGGCGAGCATCAGGGCAACGAAAATTCCCGCCCACATCGCCAACCCGGAGGGGAACACATAGCCGGCCTGCAGAACGAACGTAATCCACAGGAAGGCGCCGGGCGCAATCAGCGCCATCGCATTGACGGTGACCCCGGTCAGGCTCAGGGTCGGTTTCATCTTCGGAGCTTCGGATGGAGCATCCACTGGCATCGAGCCTCCTGGGCTGAGAATTAACTACGACTTAAGATGGTTCAGTTGTAGTGCGAACGGCCTAGAGCAAAACGGACGCCATCCAAAAACGCTGCAAAATGCAGAGGAATCCTAGTACGTGCCGCGCAAACCATGGGCAGATGCCTAACCTCTAGGCAGGAAAATGTAGGGAGAATGACGTAATTGCGCGGATCATCGCGCTTAGGGAAGGGTACGAATTTTGCGGAAACCTGTTGAAACTTCTAGGAGGCAGGTTTCGTGACGCCGAAGCAAGTATTGGAAATGATACGCGAGAAGGGCGCGGTGATGGTGGACTTGAAGTTCATCGATCTGCTGGGGCAATGGCAGCATTTCACGGCGCCGATCTCGGAGTTCAAGGATGAGGGGCCATTCGATGA
>DATJRJ010000076.1:0-7852 GCA_035504735.1 Binataceae bacterium (SeqCode) | reverse complement strand
TAGGCGTAGTAAATGCTTTCAAAACTTTGACAAAAGATGTTATAAAATGGAAACTCGTACATCAGACGGGTGACGCGGACGTGGGGATGGTGAAGGCGGCGTATAGGGACCTGCCATGGCAGGACGCAAAGGCCCTGCCTTTTATCGACGACATTGGAGGGGCGCTTGCGATCGCCGACCTGGTGGTGGCGCGTTCGGGCGCGGTGACGGTTTCGGAAATCGCGCTGGCCGGACGCCCGGCGATCTTCGTGCCGTACCCGTTCCATCGCGATCGTCAACAGGAACTCAACGCGGCCGTGATCGAGCGCGCCGGTGGCGCCATCGTGATTCGCGATGATGACGACTTAGCCGCGAACCTCGCGCGCGCGATACCGGAACTATTGGCCGATCCTGCGCGGCGCGCCGAGATGAGCCGCCGAACCCAATCGATGGCGCGGCCTGATGCCGCCGCGCGCATCGCGCAGATCTGTTTCGAAGTCGCGGGTGTGGAGGCGGGCGCGTGAACCCTCCGGTTCCCCACGGGTTGCTTACCAGCCGGCGGCGGCTGCATTTCGTAGGCGTCGGCGGTGCCGGGATGAGCGGTATCGCGGAGCTCTGCGTGCGGCTGGGCTTTGCGGTCAGCGGCTGTGATCTGAAGCCGAGCGAGACCACCGTGCGGCTGGCGGCGTTGGGAATCGAAATTACCCATGGCCATCATCCGGCACATCTAACAAATGATCTGGACGCGATCGTAATTTCTTCGGCGATCAAGTTTTCAAATCCCGAACTCGGGCGCGCGCGCGAGCTCAAGCTTCCGATTCTCCCGCGCGCCGAGATGTTGGGAGAACTCCTGCGAATGGCGCGCCACGGAATCGCCGTCGCCGGCACCCATGGCAAGACCACAACTACCTCGCTGGTCGCACTGGTGCTCGAGGAGGCGGGGCTCGACCCGACGGTCGCAATCGGCGGCAATCTGCGCACGCGGGGCACCAATGTGCGATTGGGGCGCGGCGATTTCATGGTGGCGGAAGCCGATGAGAGCGACGCATCTTTCCTGCTGCTGCTGCCGACGGTCGCGATCGTCACCAATATCGACCCCGAACATCTCGACCACTACGGCACCATGGAGCGGGTGCGTGAGGCGTATCAGAATTTCATCAATCGCGTGCCGTTTTACGGCGCTGCGATTCTTGGTATCGACAGCGTGAATGTGCGCGGGCTGATTCCCGCGATTCGCAAGCCGATCCTGACCTACGGCATCGCGGCGGATGCTGATTTGCGCGCCGAGTCGATCTCAATCGATGGGCTCTCGACCCGCTTCGAGGTGATTTACAAGGATGCGCCGCTCGGCGCGGTGACGATTCCGTCGCCGGGCCATCACATTGCGCTTAACGCGCTTGCTGCGATCGCGGCCGGGCTCGAGCTCGGCATTCCTTTCGAGACCGCCGCGCAGGCGCTTCGGCAGTTCGCGGGAATTGATCGCCGCTTCGAGATCAAAGGCGAGGCAGCCGGGCGCATCGTGCTCGACGATTATGCGCATCATCCGGCCGAAGTGCGCGCGACGATGGCCGCAGCGCGAGCCGCCTTCAAGCGCCGCCTGCTGGTCATCTTTCAGCCCCATCGATTCACTCGGTTGCGCGATTTGTTCAACGAATTTCTCGACGCCTTCGACGAAGCCGACCGGCTGTACCTGCTCGACGTCTATGCGGCGGGCGAGGAACCGATCGCGGATGTTACCGCACGCCGGCTCTACGAGGCGCTCCACGCCCGCGGCCATCTCGAGGTGCGTTATCTTGGCGACGATCCGGAACCGGCCGCGCGGATCGCGGCTGATTCGGTGGCCGGCGATTTAATCGTCACGCTCGGGGCTGGCGACGTCTACCAGATTGGCGAGTCGATCCTGAAGATGCTCGACGACGGAGTGAAGGTCCATGAGTCGGCTTGAGGACCAACTGCGGTTGCGCTTCGGTGCTCGCGTCGCCGCCAACCGGCCGCTGGCTGATTTCACATCGTTCCGTATCGGCGGACCGGCGGAGCTGATGGTCGCGGTCGAGAATCAGGCCGAGCTGCTGGCGGTGCTCGCCGCCGCCCATAGCGAGGGCACGCCGTCATTCTGTTTGGGCTCGGGCACCAATTTGTTGGTGAGCGATCGCGGTATCCGCGGCGTCGTGGTCAGGCTGGCTGGCGAGTTCACGCAGATCGCTTTCGACGGCATGCAGGTGCGGGCCGGAGCGGCGGCGCAGTTCGGCGCCTTGGTCGAGCACGCGGTCGCGCGCGGACTGGGCGGGCTCGAATTCGGCGAGGGCATCCCGGGCAGCGTTGGCGGCGGACTGGTGATGAACGCGGGGGCCTTCGGCGGCGAAATCGCGCGGGTTGTGACTTTCGTGCATGGCGCGACCATTGAAGGGGCGGCGCGTTCGCTCAGCAACGGCGAAGTGGGCTTCACCTATCGTCGTACCGATCTACCGCGCGGCTTCATCATCACGCGGGTCGATTTCGAGTTATGGTCCGGCGATCGAGAGTCGCTTGGTGCGCGGGTCGCCGAGCTCAAGGCCAAGCGTGCGGCTCGCCAGCCTCGTGGGCTCCCCAACGCCGGATCGATTTTCAAGAATCCGCCCGGTAATTTTGCGGGCCGGCTGCTCGAGAGCGCCGGGATGAAAGGCGCGCGTGTAGGTGCGGCGGCGTTTTCGGATCAGCATGCGAATTTTATTGTCAATCTTGGTGGCGCGCGAGCCGATGACGTGCGGGCCCTAATTGAAACGGCGCGCCGGCGGGTGCGCGAAATCAGCGGTGTCGCACTCGAGCCTGAGGTGAGGCTGGTCGGCGAATGGTGAGCTGAAGAGGGATCGCGCGCAGAGGCGGTGGTGCGGTTGTGGCGAAGCGGCGAAAAGCGAAGGAGATGACGAGTTGGGGATGGCGCCTGGGCGGCGTCATCCTGATGTGCTTCTTCGCGCTCGGCATGATGGCCGGCGTGAGTCCGGCCGGTCGCGCGCTCGTGGCGCGAATCAATGTCTCGACCGCAACGTTGCGCGCGCGGGGGGCCGAAATTGTCGCTCCGGTGATCTTCTTCTGGCGCGGATTGCCGGTCGTCCCGGTTCGGCTCGGCGCTCCGGGTGCGGTCGCGATCGTTGAACGCGGCGACGGCTTTTACGCACTCTCGGAACTCAACGGCCTGGCCGGCCCGATCTCGCCGCAGGCGCAGGGCGACCTGCCGGTGCTGAGCGGCGCAGGCGTGCAGAACGCTCCGGTCGGCGAGCTCTTGCGCGATGCCTCGATTTTAGTCCGAGCCGAGGCTACGCTCTCAGCGCTGATCTCCGAGATGCGCGTCGACGACGACGACGTGGCGGTCCTTTTCCTGGTCCGCTCGCAGACTCGGCTGACGATTGATCTTGAAGCGGCGCCGCTCGAGCTCGAACGTGCTAGTGAGCTGTTGGCTCGTTGGCAAGACCATCAACGGCTGGTCGCGGGCCTTGATATGACGACGCCCGGACAGGCAGTGATGGAATTGCGCGGTATCGAGTCGTTCGAACGTATTGCGGACAAAGCCCGCGGCACGTTGGCGAATGGGCGGGGGATAACAGGCAGATGAGAAGCGTAGTCGCCGGACTCGACGTGGGGACGAGCAAAGTCTGCGCGCTGGTTGCCGAGCTCGCAGATGAGACCCCGACGTTGCTTGGCTTCGGCATCGCGCCGTGCATCGGATTGCGCAAGGGTGTGGTGGTCAATATCGAGGCCACCGTCGAAGCGATCCGGGCCGCGCTGGAGGAAGCGCAGAAGTCCTCCGGGGTGCGGGTCGGCGCGGTGGTAGTCGGCGTCGCGGGTCCACATATCCGGGGGCTCAACAGCCACGGAATCGTAGCGGTGCGCGGCGGCGAGGTGAACCAGCGCGATGTCGAGCGCGTGATTGATGCGGCGCAGGCGGTTGCGATTCCGCTCGACCGGCAGGTGCTGCACGTGTTGCCGCAGCAGTTCGCCGTCGATGATCAGGAAGGCGTGCGCGATCCGATCGGGATGGCGGGGGTGCGGCTGGAGGCGCGCATCCATATTGTCACCGCGGCGCAGAGCTACGGCCAGAATCTAAACAAGTGCTGCGAGCGCGCGGGCGCGACGCCGAGCGAAATGGTCTTCCAGCCGCTGGCGGCGGCCGACGCGGCGCTGTTTCCGGAAGAGCGCGAGCTCGGAGTAGCATTGATCGATATCGGCGGCGGCACTACCGATATTATCGTTTTCCACGGCGGTGCGGTGATGCATACTGCGGTGCTGCCGATCGGCGGCAGTCATCTGACCAGCGACGTCGCCGCGGGCTTGCGGACACCGCTGGGCGAAGCGGAACGCCTCAAGATCAGTTTCGGCGTTGCGACCAACATGGTCGTGGGCCGCGACGACGTGGTTCAGGTGCCGGGGGTCGGCGGACGGGCGCCGCGCATGATCCAGCGCCGCCTGCTCGGTGAGATCATGGGACCGCGGATGGAAGAGATCTTCGCGCTGGTGCAGCGCGAACTCGGGCGATCGGAAGTGGCCGACAACCTGGCCTCGGGAATCGTACTGGTCGGCGGCAGCGCGCTGCTCGAGGGCACCCAGGAGCTCGCCGAACGCATCTTCAACTTGCCGGTGCGGCGCGGGCTGCCGATCAACTTGAAGGGGATGCCCGAGGATCTTATGAAACCGATGTACACCACGGCGGCGGGACTGATCCTGCATGCCGCGGCAGCGAATGGAAATGGGCTCGGCGCGATGCGCAACGGACGGCTGCTGGGCCGCTGGCGCCATCGGGTGAGCGATTGGATGAGGGAATTTTTCTGATCCGCGTTATACGGCGGAGCAGACAGACTTGCGAATTCGCCTGGAGCGGCGGAGGAGGATGATGATGATTGAGTTGGTGGAAAACCCAGATCCAGGGGCGCGCATCAAAGTAGTCGGCGCCGGAGGATGCGGTGGCAACGCGGTCAATCACATGATCGCGGCGGGCCTGCGCAACGTCGAATTCATAGCCGTCAATACCGACGCGCAGGCGTTGCAGAATAACACCGCGGCACTGCGGCTCCAGATCGGACAATCGATTACGCGCGGACGCGGCACCGGCGGCAATCCCGAAGTCGGACGCAAGGCGGCGCTCGAGGACGAGGAGCGGCTGCGCGAACTGCTGTCGGATGCGGAGATGGTGTTCGTCACTGCCGGCATGGGCGGCGGCACTGGGACCGGCTCGGCGCCGGTGATCGCGCGGCTGGCGCGCGAGGCCGGGGCGCTCACGGTCGGCGTAGTAACCAAGCCCTTCCAGTTCGAGGGCCATCGCCGCATGGCGCAGGCCGAAGAGGGGCTGCGCGAGCTCAAGCTCGCGGTCGATACGCTGATCTCGATTCCCAACCAGCGACTGCTTTCGATCACCAGCCGCAATACGCCGCTGCGCGAATCGTTTCAGAAGGCCGACGACGTGCTGCTGCAGGCGGTCCGCGGCATCTCGGAACTGGTGACGGTGCACGGGCTAATCAATCTCGATTTCGCCGACGTGCGATCGATCATGGCCGAAATGGGGATGGCGATGATGGGCGCCGCGACCGCGAAAGGCGAGAATCGTGCAGTGGAGGCGGCGCAGCGCGCGATCTCGAGCCCGCTGCTTGAGGACCTCTCAATCAAAGGCGCGCGTGGGTTGCTGATCAATATCACCGGCGGCGCTGACCTCTCGCTCTACGAGGTCAACGAAGCCGCCAGTCTGATTCACGAAGAAGCGCACGAGGACGCCAACATCATCTTTGGCGCGGTTATCGACGAACAGATCGCCGACGAGTTGCGCGTCACGGTTATCGCGACTGGCTTCGGCGACCTCGACCATCGCTACAGCGCGAAGTACTCGTCTTCGGGTGCGCCGATAACCCAGCCGATTCAGGCAGCGGCGACGCGGCCGGTCGAATCTCCGCACGCGCAACCGCCGCCGCCCCCCACGGGCCAGAGCAAAATGTTTCCGAACAAGCCGATCCGCCGCCTGGGCCTGCTGGTCGACGACGGCCTTGACATCCCGACTTTCAAGCGGCGCGCCGAAGAGGCCGGCTTCGGCGGTCCGACGAAACTGACTGAGTCCGGCGAAGATGACGACAAGCTCGATATCCCGACGTTCCTGCGCAAGAACGCAGACTGAGCCGAAGCGGCGGTTGGCGACGCTCAGGGCCGTCAGCCGCCGGCATGGAGCTTCAGGAGTTCAACCGTAACTTCGGCGGTAGCGACCATGTCTTTGATGTCGAGCCATTCGCGCACGGTATGTATGTCGCGCATCCCGGTGCCGAGATTGGCGACCGTCAAGCCGCGCTGATTGAAGATATTAGCGTCGCATCCGCCACCGGTGGCAGCGGTGTTTACGGCACGGCCGGTGCGCCGCGCCGCCTCGATCACTTTACGCACGATCGGCGCATCCTCGGGGATGTTCATGGCTTGGTATTGCGAGTCGGCGGAGTAATCGAATGTGGCCGCGACCTGCTTGCCGTCGATCATGATGGTCGCGCGCGCCACCGCCTGTTTGAAGCAATCGATCATATGAGTGACCTGCGCGCTCAACTTCTCCGCGCTGCGTGAACGCGCCTCGCCGCGAATCACGACCTCGTTCGGCACGATATTGATGGCGCGCCCGCCCTGGATGAAGCCCAGGTTTGCAGTCGTCTCATCATCGATACGCCCCAGGCGCATCGCAGCGATTGCGTCAGCAGCCACCTTGATCGCCGAGATGCCGCGTTCAGGCACCATTCCGGCATGTGCTTCATAGCCTCGGACCGTGAATGACAGCGTCTGGGCGCCGGGCGCTCGGACGAACAGCAGGCCGGGCGAATCGCTGTCGAATACCAGCCCTTCGCGCGCCTCGAACAGATCGAGTTCGAGATTTTTCGCGCCCAACAGGCCGACCTCTTCGCAGATCGTGAACACCACGTCGATCGGGCCGTGCGGGATGCGTTGCTCGTGGATCTGATGCAGCGTTTCGCAGATCACCGCGCATCCGGACTTGTCGTCGCCGCCTAACACCGTCGTGCCGTCGGTGCGGATGATGTCGCCCTCGACGATTGGTTTGACCCCTTCGCCGGGCACGACCGTATCCATATGGGCGCACAGCAATAGCGGCGCGAGCCCGGGCTTGGTGCCGCCGATGCGCCCGATCAGATTGCCGGTGTTGCCGCCCACTCGCTCGCCTGCGCGATCGAAACGGCATACGGCGCCAAGACTTTCGATTTCGCGCCGCAGCCGCTCGGCGACGTCGCGCTCCTTGCGCGAGAGCGAATCGATCTGGACCAGTTCGAGCAGCAGGTTCTTAAGCCGTTGCTGATTGACGTTTGCCATCACGCACCTCCGGCTGGGGTAGCCGTAGTCTGAGAGGGGCCGGCCGGCGAGCCGGCGGCGCGCAAGCCGCCGCGGCGCTGCGCGATGAAAAATTCAGCGGCTGGCTCCGGCCGCGCGGTTGCCGGCACCATTGAGCGACGCCGCGATCGAATGGCGGGCGGCTTCCAGCGGATCGGGCAGGGTCGGACCGATTTTCCGGAAGAACTCGCCGGCCAACGCCAGCTCGGCCTTCCATTCGCCGCCATCGATCCTGAGGTTCTCACGCACGCGATCGGGTGCAATGTCGAGACTCTTGAGATCGAGTTCGGCGGGATCGGGCACGATTCCGACCGGTGTCTCGACGCCGCGCGCACGCCCGCCGATGCGATCGACCATCCATCGAAGCACGCGCATATTTTCGCCGTAGCCGGGCCACAGGAAGCGGCCGTCGGTGTCTTTGCGGAACCAGTTGACCATGAAAATCTTCGGCGGCTTGCGCAGCAGCTTGCCAATCGAGAGCCAGTGGGCGAAATAGTCGCCGACGTTGTAACCGCAAAACGGCAACATCGCCATCGGA
>DATJRJ010000075.1:0-10162 GCA_035504735.1 Binataceae bacterium (SeqCode) | reverse complement strand
GATGCTGATGTCGATTTTCAGAAGAGCTTCTGTGATGCGATTCGGGCGCCCTCGACCAGTGTTTGAAGCTTAAGCCATGCGACCTTGGGATCGCAGGCTGACATGCCGACATAGGTGCCGAACCCACAATCGGTGCCGGCGATGACGTTCTCTTTGCCCACGATGTTGGCAAATTGCTCTAGCCGTTGCGCGACCAATCTGGGATGTTCGACGTGGTTGGTTACCGAGTCGATGACGCCGGGAATCAACGCTTTTCCGTCCGGCAACTTCACCTCCTTCCAAACTTCCCATTCATGTTCGTGACGCGGGTTAGCGGCTTCCACGTAGATGAATGACGCATTGATCTTCAAAATCGGCTCGACGATTTGGCGCAGCTCAACATCCAAATGATGCGGGCCGGCGTAATTTCCCCAGCAGACATGCAGCCGTATCTTGTCCGGCGGCAGGCCTCGTATCGCATGGTTCATCGCTTCGATGGCCGCCGGTATATATTTCTTTATGTCACGCGGTTGATCGTTCCCGATTTTGGCATGGCCGTGCATCGGCAGGTCAGGGGCGTCGAGCTGAAGGTTGAAGCCCGCATCAATAATCGCCTTATACTCATAGCTCAGCGCCGCGCATACTGCTTCCGTATACTCGTCGAACGACTTGTAGTAGCGATTCGGTGAAGCAGTGACCAGCGACGGCGGAGCGGCAGGGATAAAGGCGTCGTCCGGACTGCGGTTGCCCATCGCGGCTTTCAAGTCGTTGATATCGCGCAGCACTGCATTGGCGTCGCTCACTTTGATCGGCCCGATGACCTCGGGCATCGGCCGGTGCTTGGCCCCTTCGCTGTCCCAGGTTTTGCGCGCCACCTCCGGGAATTCCGCCAGATCATCGAAACTAACGAGTAATTTATCTGTCGTGCCGAAGCCCGTAAGACGCCTGGTGACGTAGGTCTGGAAGTTCGGCTTGCTCATCTCGCCGTCGGAGATCACATCGATACCGAGATCGATTTGCCTTTTCACAACTTCAGCGATGGCTTCCGTGACGCGGGCCTGAAGCTTTGTCTGGTTTACGGGCTTGCCGTCCATCAGGTCGTACATCATATGGGCGAGATCGTCCGGCCGCGGCAAACTGCCCGCGTGAGTGGTAAGAATGTGATCGATGCTGCGCTTCATTGGCCGTCTCCTGTCAAGCCTGGCTTTCGAAGGATCCGTGAATCCTTAGTAGTTGACGATGGGACGATAGTCGAGACCTGAACCGCGGCATGGGGACGCCGCCGCCTAGGACGTCGGAACGAAGTCCGCGCAGCGCTACGGGTTTCTTTTACGCCGTTTCGGTACCGGCTTTCCGGCGGGCGACAAACGAGCTGGACCGGATTTTTTCACACGGCTCTCGCCGATCCTGCCGAGGCTCCGGAGTGCGTGCTGAGCAGCTTGCTCAAGCTGTGCGGCCGATAATTCGATGTCCTGGGTGGCCGCGCCGACGATTCCGGACGTGGTCGCGCGGTCTTCGGCAGGCTTCATTTTCTTTGTAACGCGCTTAGCCATCCAAACCAGTCTGGCACGCGATTGCCCATCGCGCCAAATGAGCCGTGAGCCAACCCGGAAACCTCGCAATCCTGCGCCGGAGCGTTTCTTGGACAATCTTGCCATGTGCAGCTTTTTTACCATTGCCAGCGTGGTTGGATAATTTTCGTAGATTACGTCATGGATGGTGAGCGAAAAACCGCATCACGGAGGGATCAGCGATGAGCGAAAATCAGCAGGAAAGACATACTTACGTGGTGGAGATGTGGCATGAAGTGCTTGCCTCACCAATCGGAAACTCGAAGGTCCGCGAATTCGGTCACAACGTGCTCAGAAAGCGCGCACCGCAACTGATGCGGGAACTGGGTATCAAGCAGATTGGCGACTATCACCTCGATCCCGAGCATCGGGCGATTATGGTGTACGAGGCACCGAGCGTAGAAACGTTGCGCGACTTTCTCTATCGCTCAGGTTTCTGCGCTTATGTAAACGCCCGGATTTATCCTACGCGGCCGCTGGCGGAAATCGCCAAATGGATCGATAACGAACCGCCGATGTTCTAGCCGTGCACAGCAAAGCGGTGGGCGCTTAGTGGTCAGCGGTCATGTAGTCGAGCCAGGTGCGTAACTGATTGCGCAGCGGCAACTCGCTGGTGGCGCGACCGATGGTCCGGCCCTCCTCTTCGACGTCCCGGCCGAAGTTGCGATCGAGGCTTATCCAATCGCTGCCTTCGGCGGCGAGTCCCTCCTGGACACGGTTGAACGCCTCCACGTCGTCGGTCATGACGGTCGACGATGGCGAGTTGATGAGGTTCGAGAAGGTCCGGCTGCGCCGATCGGTTTCGAGCGGTGCGTCAGCAAGACGAAAATTGCAAATCTCGATCAGCGTGCGATCGACGGCCAACGGCCGGATCACCCGCAGTTGCTGATAGGCAGCCCGGGTCGCGCAGCTCGGAAAGATGATCGAATTGTGCCGGTTGACCGCAAGAATTTCGCCCATTCGTATGGGGCCGCGGGCTCTCTCCAGCGCGGCGACGTAGGCCGGCTCGTAGCTGCCCGGATTCGAAAAGCCGCCCATGAAACTATGCCCGTACTTGAAGACGGTGGTAGTGGTCGTGTCCCAGAGCGAATGTGGCGTGCCGTTCTTCTCGATCGCCGACAGTCCTGCGGCTGCGTCGGCCATCAGCGGCGTCTCACGATCTTTGCGCCGCGCGATGGCGATGCGCGCTGCCTCGATCGATGACTCGTGGGTTGGCAGCGCATGCATCGCATCATTGAGATTTTCAAAGAAAAGTTTCCAGTTGCTGCGCTGCAGGATTCGGAAGGGCTGACCGACAACCGCGATCCGCCTGCCCGGTGCTCGCTCCACCATGTCGTCGAGTGAACTGGCGATGCCGCCCAGAAAAGCTTTGAGGTCAGGGCCCGAGGGAGCAAGACTGACGAAGTAGAATCCGCGGTAATTGTCCGATCGCGCGACGTTCGCCATCCAAAAGGCCGGGTCGCGCGCATCGAGTTGCGTTCCGCGGTAACCGTTGCGGAGCGGAATCGACAACACCTCGCCGTCCGTGCGGAAAGTCCAGCCGTGATAAGAGCAGCGAAAGAACCGCACGTTACCTGACGGGATCCTCACGATCGCCGCGCCGCGATGGCCGCAGCGATTGTAAAGCATTCGTACCGAGCCGTCGGTGTGGCGTACGGCGATTATCGGTTGGCGGCCAACCCGCGCAGTTACGTAATCGCCCGGGTTGGGAATCTGACTTTCATGTCCGACGTAAATCCAGGCGGTACCGAAAATTCGTGCCATTTCGAGTTCGAAGATCGTCGGGTCGAGATAGAGCGAACGATGCACCCGATTCGGCTCGACGAGCTGTCGCAGTGACTCGACGTTTGGCACCTTTCTAAATTACTACGGAAATTCCTGAATGACACGGGCGCGCGCCGTTCAGTCCGCGTTCTGGACCGCTTTTTCTTTTGGTAGTATGGATCGAATTCAGGTTATCGAGCGAAGGACACGCCAATCAAATGGCTACACCGAGATCCGGCCTGCCCGGCCATTCGTTCGAGCCCTTTCTTTTCGCGCTGCATTCGAGCCGTTCCCCGCAGGAAGCGCAGGCCGTGTTTGGCAGGTTCGTGTTCAAGCTCGTGCCGTCCTCCGGCTACGGCTGGTATCAGTTCATCCCCGGGACCGCCGAGCCATACGTAATTCACGCGCGGGGCGTCAGTGGCCGGTTTCTCGATCGCTACGAGAGCGAAGGCCGTTCCCGCGACCCGCTGTTTCACCGCCTCGCTGCGAGACTCCGGACCGTCTGTAGCGATCTCGACCTCAGCGCGCGCGAGCGGCGCGGGTTCGAGTTTCAGGGCAGCATTTCTTCCGGTCGGGTCGCACGTGCTATCCAGGCGCCGCTGGTGGTCGCCGGGGAGCTAATTGGCACCCTGAACGTATCCCGCGAACCGAGTACGCGACAGTTCACGCCGGGCGAGGTCGAGCGGCTGGCGGTAATCGCGCGGCATGTTTCGATCGCCATCGCGCGCACTCAACGTGAATCCGAGCTTGCAGATCGGCAGCGGCTGTTCGAGAAAACCAGTGATCTGCTGAGCTTACCCTTCGTGGTCAGCAGGCCGGGGGGCGAGATGATCTTCGCGAGCCGTGCCGCCAAGGCGATCCTTGATCAGCGTCGCATTCCGTTGACATCAGGATGGCGCGCGACCACGCAGATGCAGGTGGACGACCGGGGGCGGGTGGCCATTGCGCGTCTGCCAAGCAGCGGGGAGATGGGAGACGCCGGCCTGGTCGTTCGTTCGGCACGGTTAGATGGCACCGGCGCGCTCGTATCGTTTCTGGAGGAGCCATCGACATCAACCACCCGCGCCGAGCCAACTGCGGTGCTTTCGCGGCGCGAGCGGGAGATCGCCGGGCTGGTTGCCCGCGGACTGAATAATGTCGAGATAGCTGCGGCCGCATCGATCAGCCGCAACACCGTCAAACAGCACTTGAAGCATATGTTCGAGAAGATGCAGGTGCGCTCGCGAGCCGAGCTGGCGGTGACCTTCGCCACTCGGGAGCGGCAGGTTAATTCGTTCCCGGATGGCGTGGCGCGAGCCCCATCTTCTGACGCACCTGTCCCCCCGCCACGCCCAGCGCGCCCTTAAGAAGCGGAAACGAGGTCGAGCCGAACGCCTCCCTGATCACCCGTTTTGCCCGCGCTCTGTCATGGAGCGCCTCGGTGAGCACGATGGGGTCGTTGAAGTTCTCGCAGAAGGCGTCGGCGAGACGCTGTTGCGGGCTGTCGTCGTCGGGCCGTCCTGTGCTGCCGTACTGCGCAATCAGCAGAAGGCGTGCGGCCGGCGTGAGTGGTTCGAGCAAGGTGTTGTTGAGCAGGTCGCAGAAGCGATGACGTTTCCAGAAGCGCTCGAAGGTGGCGCGCATCCACTCGGCATCCAGGGGCAGCTCGCCGCGCTCGAGAATCGCGTCGATATAGACCTGCGTCATCTTGTTGCCGTTATTGGCGCCTTGACCGCCAATCGGGTCTAGCGAATGAGCGGTGTCGCCGAGGGCCATCACCTGGCGTCCCGACGGCAGAGTGCCGACGATCTGCCGTACTTCGGGCATGAAGGCCCCAACCAGCCATGAATTTTCGTCGCAGAGTTCGCCTTTTTCGAAGACCTCGTAGTCCCACGGAATCAGTTCCCGGATCAACTCGCGACCACGTTTCAGCACTTCCTCACCGCTGCGACAATCGCGGAAGCGATCGAAGGGACTCCCGGTTTTTGCCTCGAACAGGCAGACCAGCGAAGGTTTGCGGTCTTTGGAATACCACGGCATCCAGAACATTTCGCCGTAGTGTTGAAAGAAGTTGAACTTGATGGGCGAAAACCACGGCGCATACGGAGGTCTCATCGGCACGCCCGTGACACAGACCATGGCAAGAAATCGTTGTGGCGCGCGATAATTGCTGCGTGCTTCGTCGCGCGGAAAAAGTTTCATGATCTCGCCGCGGCCGGCGGCCACGATCGTCAAGTCATTGTTGGCAGCTATCTCTTCCAGGCGGGGGACGCTGACCGCTTCGATTTCAACCTTGCCGCCGCGCTCGGCCAACTCGCTCATCCAGGTCGCGCTCTGCATCCGCAGGTCGATGGCCATGAGATGGCCGGACCTTATGCGTCCCAGCAGCGTGAGCAACTGGTTGCCGGGCCCCCGGCAATAGGTGAAATGGATGCCATCGCAGCGCGGCGCTTCAAGGCCCCAGTGCTCGAGTCCCAACTTGCGCTCGAATCCGACCGCCATCTCGAAGCGTCCGGCAGCACCGGTGGGCCGTGAGCGTAGCAGGAAGTCTTCGGGGCTCTTGTCCGAATAAAGCGTGACTTCATAGTCGTGCAGGCGCAGGGCGTGAGCGGCCAGAAGTCCGGCCTGCCCGGCGCCGAGGATTGCGATCTTTCTCATCTGGGACCCTCCGTTCAGTCCCTCATCGCGCCAGCAGGCCGCCGTCGACGGCCAGTGTCGTCCCGGTGACGAACGATGCATCGGACGAGGCCAGAAACAGGATCGCCTTTGCGATTTCTTCGGGGTCGCCGTAACGTCCGAGCGGCGTGGATGCCGCCGCACCTCGAAATAATGCCTCCTCCTGCTCATCCGGGAGGTCCGGAACGAAATGTCGGAGCTGCCTGGTGCGCGTCACCCCGGGTGCGATCGCATTGACGCGGATGCCGTCCTTCGCGTAGCGGGTGGCGAGCGAGATCGCCAACTGCCGCACCGCGGCTTTGGTGAGATTGTAGGCGAAGGTCGAAACGCCATCGAATTCTTGGCCGCGGAAAGCGGAGCCCGAGGAGACGATTACGATCGCTCCGGACTGCTGCCTGAGCATCGCCGGAATCGCATGCTTGCATGCCAGAAACATTCCGCGCACGTTCACGGCCATCAATTGATCGAATTCCTCCACCCTAACCTCGGTGATGTCCTTGAAAAACATCAGTCCGACGTTTCCGACCAATATATCGAGAGTGCCGAACTTTTCTTGCGCGGTTCGTGCTATTCCGGCGGACGTCTCTTCAAGTGCGATGTCGCCGAGCACGAACTGGTGTTCCGCGCCGCTCAGCCACGGCTGGAGCTGTTCGAGGTAATCGTGGCGCGTGTCGCATAGGACGAGCTTTGCGCCTTCGCGCGCGAGCACGATCGCGGTCGCCCTGCCGATGCCGCTGCCCGCTCCGGTGATTGCCGCGACCTTGCCCTCAAGCCTACCCATCTCTCATGCCTCCATGCGTTTCATCTCAGATCCGTTTGTAAGCCCGATCATGGTAGATGAGCGCGGGCCCGTGCGGACGCTGGCGGATATCCTCGACCACTGCGAAGAGGATGTTGTGAGTCGCTACCGCCTTGACCTCGATGATCCGGCAGTCGAGGGCTACGATGGCCGATTGCAACACCGGGCTGCCGGATTTCAGGACGGACCACGCGCCGGTGTCGAAGCGGTGCTCCATGAATCTGCCTGTGCGTCCGGCGAATACCTCGGCGATTATCGACTGATCGGCGGCGAGGGTATTGATACACAGGATACCGTTGCGCTGCAGCACAGGTGTGATTTGGCTGCGGCGATTGAGACAGACCAGCAGAGTCGGGGGCTCGTCAGAGACCGAGCATACGGCGGTCGCGGTGAAACCCGCTTTTCCGCCGGGACCATCCGTCGTCACCACATGAACCGCAGCGCCGAGCCGGCTCATCGCTTCGCGAAACGTGTGCGCGTCGATGGGTTCCTGCGGCGCTCGGGACAACCCACGCTCGTACCGGCGATGGTTGCGCCGCGCACTGCGGTCGTCGAGCTTTTCCATTTGCGGCCCTTCAGTGCCTCGTCCGCCGATTGTCATCGGAAAGGAATCAGAGCATCGCCGGAACTTTCCGTCTATTACCCATCTGGGTAATTGCATAACTCACGTCGTGGGCCGTAACTTCGAAGCGAACGGCGGAGGGGATTTCGGTAAAGAGCAATTATGCGTCCGCGCGAACAGAGGAGCTGTCACGTCGGCGAATCATGCGCCTTCGCCGATGGGCCGGCGGTGTGGCCGATATCTAAAGGCCAGCGCCAGCGTATCGAGGAACTCCGTTGGCGCTTCACGAGCCTCGATGCAGCGTTGTCTCCGCATCGACAGGTTGAGCATTTGAGCGAGCTCATCGATCTTGGGGTCAACGCACTCACAGCGTTCACAATGGATGACCGGCTCGCCGAGCCGGAGTACGCGCGCGCAGCCGCCGCGGGTATCCCGGTCGTCACGTTCGGCTCGCTCTCGCCCTCGTCGGCCACGGCGATTCGTCAGCGGGTCGATTCGGAATCATGTGCAGCCGACGCGGCAGCATATCTCGCCGAACGAGTGCCCAAGGCCCGCGTACTGGTCATCGGTGGGCCGCCTGTGCCGGCTCTGGCGGCTCGGACCCACCACTTTATGGCGGCGGCGGCGCGTGCGGGCCTTAGGATAGTAGCGCGCGAGGACAATGTCGGTGATGTCGAGGAAACAGCGCGTCCGATCGCTGAGCGGCTCCTCGATCGTCACCCGGATATCGATGCGATCTGGTGTTTCAATGACTACACGGCGCTGGCCGCCGCCGGAGAACTCCGCCGTCGCGGGCAGCCCGTGCAGTCGGGTGCGTGCCGCGGCGTGATCGTTAGCGGGATCGGCGGATTTCCGGCGCTGATCGAGGCGATTCGAGAAGGCCAGGTCACCTTCACCTACGACAGCCACCCGGTCGAAACCGGCCGCGCCGCAATTAACGCACTCGAGGACATTCTGCTGCGTAAGCAGCAGCCGGCGCGCGAGGTCTGGATAGACTTCGTGCGCTATGAACAATCGAACGTGCTCCGGTATGTGCCTTGGGAGGATCGCTAACGCGGGCTCGCGCGGAATGCCGATGGACCGAACGCGAAATGTCGACCTGGGAAGGATTTTGACGCATCACGCTAGCGTGCGTCCGCGCAACATTGCGCTGACCGATGGCGAGGGGCGATTCGATTTCGATAGCGTCAACCGACGCGTTAATCGACTCGCGAATGCACTCACTAATACCGGGATTCGCCGTGGCGACCGCGTGGCCGTGCGGCTTGCGAATTCGCATCGCTACTTCGAGTGTCTGTTTGCCTGTGCAAAGGTTGGCGCCGTGATGGTGCCGATCAATGGCATGGCCGCGCCCGAGGAACTGGAGCAGATCTCCGAGAAGACCGCCGCCAGTCTTCTATTCGACGACGAGGCCACGTTCGATTCGTTTTCCGCCCGTGCGCCTGAGACTGAGCCCGCCGCGACCCCGTTTGCCGAAGACCCGCTGTTGATCATGTACACCTCTGGAACCACGGGCGCGCCCAAAGGCGCCGTTCTGACGCACGCCAATATCGTCTATTCGTCCTTCAATCAGATACTCGGGTGGCAGCTAGCGGCAAGCGATCGCGTGCTCGTCGTCTGCCCGTTCCATCATGTGGGAGGATTGATTGCCCTCGGCTTTCCATGTCTGTACGCCGGCGGTGAGGTACACCTCGCGCAGCCCGCGCCCGATGCAATCCTGGAGGCGAGCGAACGCGAGAGAATTACCGCGCTGTTTCTGCCGCCGTTGCTATGGGGCCGGCTCGAACGCGACGGGGCATTTGACCGCGCGAATCTAGCCAGCGTCCGCCTGTGCGCATCCGGTGGCGATCCCATCGCATTGCCAGTCCTCGAGCATCTGATCGACAGATTTCAGGCGGAGTTCACCGACGCCTACGGTTTAACCGAGGCCTCTTCCTGCTCGACGCTGTTACACGGAGAGGATATCGTGCGCCGCGCTGGATCGGCGGGCAAGGCGCTCGCACATAATGTCATCCGCGTGGTTAACGCTGAAGGCCGCGAAGCGCCGGCCGGTGAGATCGGCGAGATCGTGATGACGGGACCGACGGTCATGAAAGAATACTGGCTTCGTCCGGCGGAAACGGCTGTCGCAATCCGCGACGAGTGGTTATGGACGGGCGACCACGGGCGCATCGATGAAGAGGGCTTCCTTTACGTGGCCGGCCGCGGCAGCGATGTCATCGTATCCGGTGATGCGAAGATTTATCCAACCGAAGTCGAGCGGGTTCTGCGACAACACGCCGCGGTGAGCGAAGCCGCGGTGATCGATATCGTCGATGCGAGTCACGGTCGTATCGTGGCCGCGTTTGTCGTACCGCAGCGCGGGATGATGCTTGCGCCGCGCGAGATTGTTGATTTCTGCGCCGACCGGATGGCCGAATTTAAGCGTCCGAAAATAGCTTTCGTATGCGACTCGTTGCCGCGCAACGGCAGCGGCAAGGTGATCAGGCTAAAGTTGCGCGCGATACTCGATGGCTCACCCGCATCGGGTTAAAGGGCCGTTGAGAAACTCGTCGTTTGCCGGGCTTACCTGCCGGTGGTGGCGGCGCGCTTGGATTCTGCGATGCGGTCCCCCTCGCCTATTGCTGCTGCTCGGCCTCGGCCCGGATGGCAACCGCGATTTCACTGCTGATGGTTGCGAGCGCGCGGCTGTGGGCGGCGGCGAGTGCGTCGAAACCGTCGCCCTGCACCGCCTCGCGCGCGACGGTGCGTCCGGAGCGCGTCTCGCCACTGACGGTCTGACGCACGGTCCAGACCGCGTCGATGAGCGCCGCCTGGTCTTTGACGGATTCG
>DATJRJ010000074.1:0-3328 GCA_035504735.1 Binataceae bacterium (SeqCode) | reverse complement strand
ATCATCTGAACCTGCGCGCCGGCGATCAGAACCAGCCCGCATATGTGAAGATGAACCCCAAGGCGGTGGTCCCCACCATCGTCGACCACGGCCAGCCGGTCATCGAGTCGACCGTCATCTGCGAATATCTCGACGACGCCTATCCCGACCATCCGCTGCGCCCGCAGGATCCGATCGCACGAGCCCGGATGCGCACCTGGACCCAGATTCCCGACACCGGCCTGCACATGGCGTGCGCGGCCGTCAGCTTCACGCTCGCTTTTCGTCATCAATATCTCGCGCTCGGTCCTGAAGCCATCGAGCGATACATCGCCGGCCGGCCTGACCCCGCGATGCGCGAAAGTTTTCGCGCGCGGCTCAATCAGGGCGTCGAATCGGCGACCTTCGCCGGCGCCATCAAAGCCTACGACAAGGTCCTCACGCAAATGGCGCAGCAGCTCGAATCGACGCCATGGCTGGAGGGCAAGGATTACAGCCTGGCGGACATCGGGCTGATCCCGTACATCGTGCGCCTCGACCATCTGTCGCTCGGCTGGATGTGGGACGGTGAACGGGCATCGATCGGACGCTGGCTGGCGCGATGTTCGGCACGGCCGAACTTCAGCGGCATCGCGAATTACGTCGATCAGAAGTATCTCGATCTGATGGTACCGGCGGGCCGCGACGCGCGCTCCGCGGTCGCCGCGATTATCGCGCACTAGGCAGCGACGGCACCAGATCGAAAACACGGCCGGGGAACTGCAGCTCGAACGCACCAAGGAGTCGCGGCCAGGCGGAGCCGCGCTACCTGAGGTCGAATACCGCGCGCATCTTTTCCATCAGCCAGTTGCGGCGCGCAGGGTTGCCGTCGCCGCCGGGCAGCGCGGCCAGGATATCGCGCCGTTCGCTCAGGCGCGCCGAGATTACCTCGCCGATACGGGCGGTGACGTCGGGATGGTTATGGAATAGCTGGGTGAAGGCATCGCGATCCATCTCGAGTACCTCGACGTCGGTATGCGCGACTACGGTGGCGTTGCGCTGCTCGCCGGTCATCAGCGCGATCTCGCCGAAGAAGGCGGGCGGGCGTAGATCAGCGACATGCGCGCGCTGGCCATTCTTGGCTTCGACCGTGACCTCGACCGAGCCGCGCCGTATGATGAAAAATGAATCGCCCGCGTCGCCCTGGCGGACCAGCACCTCGCCCGCGCCGAACTCGTGAATCTGAACGGTGCCGGCCAGCATCTGCAGCTCGTCGTCGGTGAGATCGTGCAGGAAATCGACGTGGCGCAACTCTGCGATCAGCTTGCCCTCGAAGGCCCGCTCGCTTTCCCGTTCGCGCCGCGTATGGCGGAACTGGAGCGCACGAATCGGATACGGCACTTCCATCGAATTCCGCCGCAGCACATACCAGAGTGCGGTGTTGACGCGATCGTGCACCCGATCGCGCAGGCCATAATCTTTCAGCCAGTAGCGGATGCGGTAACGAATCGCGTAGTCGCCGTACTCCCAGGCGAAAACGTCGGGCGGCGGCGAATGGGCCACGTCGGGCACGTCGAGCAACGCCCGCAGGATTACTTCGCGGACCCGGTTGGGCGGTTCTAGGTAGCTGATCCCGATCGCGATTTCGTCCGCCACCCCAGCCTCGGCGGTGAAATTGGTGAGCACATCCTTTGCGATCATCGCGTTGGGAATCTCGAGCCGTTCGTTGGCCGTGGTCAGCACCGTAGTCGATCGCCATCCGATCCCGAGCACTCGGCCGACGTTCGTCGCGACCCGCACCCAGTCACCAGGCTCGAACGGCTTTTCAAGCTGGAGCGTCAGGCCGCTGAAGATGTTGCCGAGCGTTTCCTGCAGAGCGAGGCCCAAGACGATGGTCGCGACCGCGCCCGAAGCCAGCAGCGGTTCGACGTTGACCCTGAATTCCACGCGCAAGACGATCGCAACCACCAGCGCACACCCCAGAACCATCAACAGGTCCTTGAAGATGGTCGAGAAATGGCGGCGACGCTGACGGATCGAGGTCTCGATCAGGTCGAGCGTCAGCAGGATGATGGCCCACAGCAAGAGCACCAGGGCGAGCGCGCTGAGGGCATCGTGCAGCGGCCGAGCTCGAATGAGTATCGCCGCGGCGGCATCCAGGAACATCCCGGCGGCAAGCAGCGAAAAGCCGGACGGACGGACGACGCTCTTGCGCCGGCGCATGCGAATGGAGAACAGCGCGGCGAAGATGCCGGCAAGGAGCTCGACGGGGGCGCGCAGGTCTGGCGTGACGAGGTGAAGGCCGAACAGCGTCTGAACCGAGGAAGGGTCCATAACTTAATGTATATCCGGGGGCATCAATCAGTCACCGCACCGACGCTGCTCGAGGTCACCAATCGCGCGTACTTCGCCAGCACGCCACGGGTATAGCGCGGCGCGGGCGCCTGCCATGCGGAGCGCCGTCGCGCGATCTCATCCTCAGGGACGTTGAGCCGGAGCTGGCGGCGCGGCGCGTCGATGGTGATCGAATCGTTCTCGTGCACCAGCGCCAGCAGTCCGCCCATTTGCGCCTCGGGCGCAACATGGCCGACGACCAGTCCATAGGTGCCGCCCGAAAAGCGACCGTCGGTTATCAAGCCCACCGAATCGCCCAGCCCCGCGCCGATGATCGCCGAGGTCGGCGACAGCATCTCGCGCATCCCGGGACCGCCGCGCGGCCCTTCATAACGGATCACCACGACGTCGCCGGCTTTGATTCGGCCGGCGAGGATCGCCGTGAGGCACTCCTCTTCGCGATCGAAGACCCGGGCCGGGCCGGTGATCTCGTGATGCTTGATGCCGGTGATCTTCGCGACCGCCCCTTCGGTCGCGAGATTGCCGCGCAGGATCGCGAGATGACCCTGCGCATAGACCGGTTGCTCCCACGGATGAATGACCTTCTGCTCAGAGCGCGGCCGCTCGGGAACTTTAGCCAGCACCTCGGCCACGGTCTGTCCGGTAATCGTCAGCGCATCGCCGTGCAGGCATCCGTGCGCGAGCAGGATTTTCATGACCTGCGGGATACCGCCGGCCCGATGCAGCTCGGTTGTGACATAGGGCCCCGATGGTTTGAGATCGCACAGCACCGGGGTGCGTTCGCGGATGGCTTCGAAGTCGTCGAGTGCGAGCGGCACCTCGGCGGAATGCGCCATCGCGATAAGATGCAGCACGGCATTAGTGGAGCCGCCGACCGCCATCACCACCGAAATCGCGTTTTCGAAAGCCTGGCGCGTCATGATCTGGCGGGGCAGAAGTTGGCGGCGGACGGCCTCGACCAGCACGCGGCTCGATTCGGCGGTGCTCTCGGCCTTCTCCACGTCGACTGCCGCCA